>NZ_JAKKFF010000323.1 GCF_022229015.1 Micromonospora foliorum | reverse complement strand
GACTCCCCCGCCGCGCCCTCCGTCCCGGCCCCGAGCTCCGGCCCCGCCGTGTGCTCGGTCACCGCCCCGGAATCCGGCCCCGCCGTGTGCTCCGGCACCGCCCCGAGCTCCGGCCCCGCCGAGCGCACCTCGCCCGAGGGCGCCTCGACAAGATCTGACTCGCCCGAGCCAACCCCGGCCGAGGCCACCTCAGCATGGCCTGACCCCGGGTCGGCGTCGCCCGCGCTCTGCCCGTCCGGGTCGGCCTGCGCCGAGTCCGACGCGACCGCGTCCGGGTCAGCGGAAATGGCGGTGTCGGGCTCGGGTCGGGGCGGCGCCGCTTCAGGTTCTTCGGTGTCCGGTGGTGCGGCTGGCTCGTCCAGCGGCGTGGGGGTGTTGTCGGCGGTGGGCCGGCGGGGGCGGTCCCACGGCGGGACCCAGGCGGCAGCCTGGGCGGCCAGTGAGTCCCGGCGTTCCTCGTCACTCATCCCGCGCACCCTCCGTCATTCCCGTCCCGTCCGGCCCGCCGGCCTCCCGCGTCGGCACAAGGTCAGTCCCCGCCAGCGCGGGCTCAGTTCCCGCAGGCTCAGCCCCCGCCAGCGCAGGCCCATCCCCCGTAGGTTCTGCCCCCGCCGGCTCAGGCCCGGGCTCCGGCGACTCCGGGTCGGCCGGGGTGCCGGCGTACTCGTCGACGTGCAGCTCGGTGTCGCCGTCGGCCGGGCCGGTCCAGCGCACGGTCAGCTCCTCCAGGGCCTGCTCCTGCACGAAGGACACCAGGCCCTCCCGGTACAGCTCCAGCAGCGCGAGGAACCGGGCCACCACCTCCAGGGTGGCCTCGCAGTCGGCGCAGAGCAGCGAGAACGTGGCCGTGCCGGCGCGGCGCAGCCGGGCGGTGAGGATGGCCGCGTGTTCCCGGACACTGACCCGGACCATGTGCACGTGGGCGATGGAGACCTCCGGCACCGGCTTCGGGGTCATCGCCTTCACGGCAAGCTTCAGCAGCCGCTGGGGGCCGATGCCGAGCACCAGGTCGGGCAGCGCCTCGGCGTATCGGGGCTCCAGGCTGACCGCGCGCGGGTACCGTCGGCCGCCGACGGCCTCCAGCTCGGCGATGTGCGCCGCCGCCTCCTTGTACGCCTTGTACTGCAACAGCCGGGCGAACAGCAGGTCCCGTGCCTCCAGCAGGGCCAGGTCGGCCTCGTCCTCGACCTCGGCGGCGGGCAGCAGCCGGGCCGCCTTCAGGTCGAGCAGGGTCGCGGCGATGAGCAGGAACTCGCTGGCCTCGTCCAGGTCCCAGTTGTCGCCCATCGCCCTGATGTAGGCGATGAACTCGTCGGTGACCGTGTGCAGGGCCACCTCGGTGACGTCGAGTTTGTGCTTGCCGATCAGTTGCAGCAGCAGGTCGAACGGGCCGGTGAAGTTGGCCAGCCGGACCGTGAACCCGGCGGGCTGCACACCGTCGACCACGGCCACAGCGGCGGTGTCGGGCGGGTCGAGGGGTGGCGCGGTCACCGGACGACCGTAGTCCACGAGGCGGGCACCGGGAGTTCCGGCTACCGCTCCGACTGGGCGGCGATCACCTCGCGGGCCAGCTGACGGTAGTTACGTGCCCCGGAGGAGGCCGGGTCCATCGTCGTGATGGGGGCACCGGCCACGGTGGACTCGGGGAACTTCACCGTCTTGGTGATGACCGTCTGGTAGACCTTGTCGCCGAACGCCTCGACCACCCGCTGGAGGACCTGGCGGCAGTGCGTGGTGCGGCTGTCGTACATGGTGGCGAGGATGCCTTCGAGCTCCAGGTCGAAGTTGAGCCGCTCGCGCACCTTGTCGATGGTGTCCAGCAGCAGTGCCACACCGCGCAGGCTGAAGAACTCGCACTCCAGCGGGATGAGCACACCGTGCGCGACGGTCAGCGCGTTGATCGCCAGCAGACCGAGCGACGGCTGGCAGTCGATCAGGATGTAGTCGTACTCCTTGCGGACCGTGCGCAGGACCCGGGCCAGGGCCATCTCCCGGGCGACCTCGTTGACGAGCTGGATCTCGGCGGCGGAGAGGTCGATGTTGGCCGGCAGCAGGTGCAGGCCCGCCACGTCGGTCTTGATGAGGACGTCCTCGGCGATCACGTCGTCCTGCATGAGCAGGTTGTAGACGGACAGGTCGAGGTTGTGCGGGTTGACGCCCAGCCCCACCGAGAGGGCGCCCTGCGGGTCGAAGTCGACGAGCAGCACCTTGCGGCCGTATTCGGCGAGGGCCGCGCCCAGGTTGATGGTGGTGGTGGTCTTGCCCACGCCACCCTTCTGGTTGGCCATCGCGATGATGCGCGCGGGGCCGTGCCGGTCGGTCGGCATCGGCTCGGGAATGGGCTTGCGCATCGTGTAGGCAGCCGGGTCCGCAGGACCCAGGTCCGCGCCGAGCGTGGCCTGCTGCTCGCGGAGCTCCGACGTCCAGGTCTCGGCACGGTCACCGTTGCCAGCCATGTGCTCGTTGCCCCCTCCCGACGACCCACCCGGCGTCGGAGCCGTCCGACGTCCTTCGCGGCGCCGCTGCGCACCCCGGTCGTGTCGCTCCAGGAGGTCCGCGCCGATGCCGACTGTACGCCACCGACCAGCAGGGGGTTCGGCACCGGCCCGGCGTGGTGGGTCGCGGCTGCCGGCGGGTGGTAGCCGGATTCGGCCGGCCCGTCGCCGTGCGGTGGGACGCGGGCGGCCGGCACGACCGGCGTGTCCCGGGCCGTGCCGCCCGGGCCAGGGCCGCCACCGGGCAGCCGGCCAGCTCGGTGCCGGCGTCGATCTCCGGGATCAGCTCGGCCGCCATGGCGTTGACCAGGGTGACCCGGCCGGTCCCGTCCGTGGTCAGCACCGCCTCGGCGAGCCCGTCCAGCAACTCACGGGCCAACCGCTCGTCCGCCGGCAACGGGGTGCCGCCGGGTTGCCGGGTGGTGGTCACCGCCGGACGCCGGCTCGCGTCTGACGACGTGTGCGCATGCTGCTTCTCGACTCCTCACCGGGGATCGTTGCCTGGAGGCAAGCGTACCGATCCTCCCCGAGAGAGGCCCACGGCGCGGGGTGGCGATCAGCCGGAGCGGGCCAGCCAGCCGGCGGGCTGGGCGACGATCCGGCGGGCCACCGAGCCGGCGGCGCCTACCGCGGCGGCCTCCGCGCCGAGCCTCGACGGCCGGACCGTGACCGGCGACCAGGCGGCGGTGAGCACCCGGGCGCTGATCTCGGCGAGGACCGGGGGGCACAACCAGGGTGCGAGCGCCGCGTAACCGCCACCGAGCACCACGGTGTCCAGGTCGAGCAGGTTCACGACGCTGGCCACCGCGACACCGAGCGCCGTTCCGGCGTCGTGCAGCGCCCGCAGCGCGTTGGCGTCGCCGGCCTCGGCCAACTCGGCGAGCCGGGCCGTCGCGGTGTCCGCCGGAAGCTCGGCCCGGGCCAGCCCTGCGGCGGCCACGATCGCCTCCTGCCCGGCGTACTGCTCCAGGCAGCCCTGCCCGCCGCAGCGGCACGGGCGGCCCTCGGGGTGGACCGGAAGGTGCCCGATCTCGCCGCTCCACCCGCGTACGCCGCGAAACAGCGCGCCGTCCAGCACGATGCCGGCGCCGATGCCCACCTCTCCGGAGATGTGCAGGAAGCTGGACGGGCCGGGTGGCTGAGAGTGCAGCTCGCCGAGCGCGGCGAGGTTGGCCTCGTTGTCCACCGTCAGCGCGGGGACACCGGGCACCTGCTCGACCAGCGGAGGGTGCTCGGCGAGCAGCGCGGGCACCGGCACGTCACGCCAGCCGAGGTTCGGCGCGAGCCGGACCAGCCCGGCGTCGTCCACCAGGCCGGGCACCGCGAGCGCGGCCCCGACCAGGGTGAGGCCGTGCCGGGCAGCGTCCTCGCGGGCTGCCCCGGCCATCTCGACGAGGCGGGCCAGGGCGTCGGCGGGGGCCACCGGGCGCAGGTCGGCCCGGTGCACCGTGCGGTGCCGGACCTGGCCGGCGAGGTCCACCACGCACACCGCCAGGTAGTCGACGTTGACCTCCAGGCCGAGCCCCGCCGGCCCCTGGTCGGCCAGGACCAGTCCGCGCGCCGGGCGGCCGGCGCCGGATCGGGGCGCGGGATCGGACTCACTGACCAGCCGGCCGGCGAGCAGGTCCTCGACCACCGCGGACACGGTGGCTCTGGTCAGGCCGGTCGCGGTCGCCAGGTCGGCCCGGGAGGGAGGTCGGTCGGCCGCGGCGATCCGGCCGAGGACCAGGGCGAGGTTGAGCTCGCGCAGGCTGCCCTGACGGACTGCGCCGGCCGGGGCGTGGGTGAGGCTCACCCCCTTGACACTGCCATAGGGTGGGCAAATAATTCAATCGCTGAACAAATAGCGGACAACACCACCCGGAGGTCGCTCATGGCACCCCGTCCCACCCCCGCCGACAAGTTCTCCTTCGGGCTCTGGACCGTGGGCTGGCAGGCCCGCGACCCGTTCGGTGACGCCACCCGTCCCGAGCTCGACGCGGTCGAGGCAGTGCACCGGCTCGCCGAGCTGGGCGCGTACGGCATCACCTTCCACGACGACGACCTGATCCCGTTCGGCGCCGACGCCGCCGCCCGGGACCAGCACATCGCCCGGTTCCGCAAGGCGCTCGACGAGACCGGCCTCGTGGTGCCCATGGTCACCACCAACCTCTTCACCCACCCCATCTTCAAGGACGGCGGCTTCACCAGCAACGACCGCGACGTCCGCCGCTTCGCGTTGCGCAAGGTGATCCGGCAGGTCGACCTGGCCGCCGAGCTGGGTGCCAGCACCTTCGTCATGTGGGGTGGCCGCGAGGGCTCCGAGTACGACCTCGCCAAGGACGTCCGCGCCGCCCTGGACCGCTACCGCGAGGCCGTGGACCTGCTCACCCAGTACACCATCGACAAGGGCTACAACCTGCGGTTCGCCCTGGAGCCCAAGCCCAACGAGCCGCGCGGCGACATCCTGCTGCCCACCATCGGGCACGCGCTCGGCTTCATCTCCCAGCTGGCCCACCCGGAGCTGGTCGGTCTCAACCCGGAGGTCGGCCACGAGCAGATGGCCGGGCTCAACTACGCCCACGGCATCGCCCAGGCGCTCTGGCAGGGCAAGCTGTTCCACCTGGACCTCAACGGACAGCGCGGCATCAAGTACGACCAGGACCTGGTCTTCGGCCACGGTGACCTGATGAACGCGTTCGCCCTGGTGGACCTCCTGGAGAACGGCGGCCCCAACGGCGGGCCGACCTACGACGGGCCGCGGCACTTCGACTACAAGCCCTCCCGCACCGAGGACATGGACGGCGTGTGGGCCTCCGCAGCCGCCAACATGAGCACCTACCTGCTACTCAAGGAGCGCGCGGCGGCGTTCCGCGCCGACCCCGAGGTGATCGAGGCGCTCGCCGCCAGCAAGGTCGGCGAGCTGAGCACGCCGACGCTCGGCGACGGCGAGGGCTACGAGGCGTTCCTGGCCGACCGGTCCGCGTTCGAGGACGTCGACGTCGACGCGGTGGCCGCCCGGGGCTTCGCCTTCGTCCGGCTCAACCAGCTCGCCGTCGAGCACCTGCTCGGCGCCCGCTGAGGCCCCGCCATGCCGTTGGTCGCAGGCGTTGACTCGTCCACCCAGTCCTGCAAGGTGGTGATCCGGGACGCGGAGACCGGCGCCCTGCTCCGGCAGGGCCGGGCACCGCACCCGGACGGCACGGAGGTCGACCCGGAAGCCTGGTGGCAGGCGCTGCGCAGCGCCGCCGAACAGGCCGGCGGGTTGGCCGACGTGGCGGCGATCTCCGTCGCCGGCCAGCAGCACGGCATGGTGTGTCTCGACGAGGACGGCCGGGTCGTCCGCCCGGCGCTGCTGTGGAACGACACCCGATCCGCCGACGCCGCCGCCGACCTCATCGAGGAGGCCGGCGGCGGCTCGGCCGGAAGCCGGTTCTGGGCCGAGGCCACCGGCAGCGTTCCGGTGGCCAGCTTCACCATCACCAAGCTGCGGTGGCTGGCCCGGCACGAACCCGAGCTGGCCGCCCGGGTGGCCGCCATCTGCCTGCCCCACGACTGGCTGACCTGGCGGCTGGCCGGGGCACCGGGGTTGGGCGCGCTGCGTACCGACCGGGGCGACGCCAGCGGCACCGGTTACTGGTCGCCGGCGACCGGCGACTACCGACTGGACCTGCTGGAGCGGGGCTTCGGCCGGCGGTTGGTGGTGCCCGAGGTGCTCGGTCCGGCCGAGTCGGCGGGGAAGCTCGCCGACGAGCTGGGCGGGCCGGGCGGCGCGCTGCTCGGCGCCGGCACCGGGGACAACGCCGCCGCC
>NZ_JAKKFF010000322.1 GCF_022229015.1 Micromonospora foliorum | reverse complement strand
GTGAGTGGCCACGCCGCCGGTGGCCTGCTCGGGCGAGATGTACGAGGCGGTGCCGAGCACCGAACCGGCGGCGGTGAGCTGGCCGACCAGGTCGGAGCGGGCGATGCCGAAGTCGGTAAGCACCAGCGTGCCGTTCGGCCGGACCAGCAGGTTGCCCGGCTTGACGTCGCGGTGCACGATGCCGCCGCGGTGCGCCGCGTTGAGCGCCGCGGCCGCCTGGGCCACGATCGACATCGTCTCGGCCACGTCGAGCCGCCCGGCCGCCTCGATTCGCTTGGACAACGGCTCGCCGGCGACGAACTCCATGACGAGGTAGTCCGCCCGGCCGCCGTCGGGGAGGTCGTCCTCGCCGCAGTCGAAGACCTGCACGATGCCGGGGTGCCGCAGCGCCGCCATGATCCGGGCCTCAGCGCGGAACCGGGCGATGAAGTCGGGATCGGAGACCAGCGCCGGCAGCAGAACCTTGACCGCGACCTGCCGGCCGAGGATCAGGTCGGAGGCACGCCAAACGTCGCCCATGCCGCCGGTGGCGACACGTTCGTCCAAGCGGTAGCGACCGCTGAGCACGACCTCCGATGACAGCACCGCAATACCGTACCTAGAGTGGCGCGGGGCGGCGCGCCGTGGCAGGGCCGCCGGGCGGCTGGTTCATCCTGGCTGATCCGGCCTGACCTGTGTGGACGCTCAACCTCGGTGACGCTGCGGATGTGCGGTGTCACGAAAAGCGACAATTTCCGTCGTCCAGGTCTGCGACGGTGGCAAGAAAGCGCCTTCAGGGGCGGTTGGCGTCTCCTGCTCACCAGCCGTTACGACGACGCGCCGCCCAGCAGGGTTGATAATTGTCACTCTTCCGTGACACGGTGCCGACTTGTCGCGTCGTGAGACCCCTTTTAGCGTTAGCCCGGCTTGGGCTCTCCCGGCTACCTTGGCGGGCAGCGCGCCGATCGACCACCCTGGCGTTGGCCCCGGACACGCCGCCCCCACAATCATGGTCGCGGGCACAATCAGAGCGGCGGAGGGCGGTGCGGTGCGGGTGCTGATCGGGCGGACGACTCGTGCCTCGTGGCCTGCTCCAGGGCGGCGCGTCGGGCCAGCACGCCCCGGGCGATGCGTGGGCCGCGAATGACCGCCGACCTGTCGGAGGCGGTGCGCGCCGCGCAGGCCGGGGACGAGGAGTCGTTCCGCTTCCTCTACCGCAGCCTCCAGCCGGGCCTGCTGCGATATCTGACCGCCCTCGTCGGGGCGGACGCCGAGGACGTCGCCTCCGAGACCTGGCTCCAGATCTCCCGTGACCTGCCCGGCTTCAGCGGGGGCGAGTTCCGGGCCTGGACGGTCACCATCGCCCGTAACCGCGCGATGGACCATCTGCGCCGGATGCGCCGCCGCCCGTCGCTCCCGGTCCCGGTGCAGGCGCTCGTCGACCTGGCCAGCGACGCGGACACCGCCGAGCGGGCCAGCGAGACGATCGGGACCGAGACCGCCCTCGCGCTGATCGCCACCCTCCCGCCCCGGGAGGCCGAGGCGGTCCTGCTGCGGGCCGTCATCGGGTTGGACGCGGGATCCGCCGGTCGGGTGCTGGGTCGCCGGGCCGGTGCCGTGCGGACCGCCGCCCACCGAGGCCTACGCCGGCTCGCGGTCCTGCTGGAGCGGCAGGGCCCAGCCGGGTCACCAGTCGGGGTCGAGGGGGTGCCGCCGCCACGCACGGAGAGCGGCTCGGCCCTGCGAGCACCGCACGCCGAACCGGCGGACGGCTGACGTGAGGGGACTCCCGATGAACCCGTTCCGGCGGGCCGACCACGCCGACACCGAGCGGCTGCTCGACTCGGCCCACGCCCGGGTGGATGCCAGGCTTGATCAGGGTCGCCCCGCAACGCCTACGGAAGCGGACGCGACACCACCTCAGGTGCGCCTGGCCGCCCCGAGCGTGCCTGCGGCCGAGCCGGTGGCCGCGTTGCTCGCCGCAGCGGCCGGCCCCGTCCGGCCGGGCGAGTTGGCCGGCGAGGAGGCCG
>NZ_JAKKFF010000321.1 GCF_022229015.1 Micromonospora foliorum | reverse complement strand
CGCTCACAACAGGCCACGTGTCTGGCATGCATCCGTGCGCGCTTGCGGTCGGTTGTGACCCCCCCGTACGTGCTGGACTCGTGGGAGGCGGTCGCCCTGGTCACCGCGCTCGCCGCCGGCGGGGCCGAGCGCGAGCCCGCCGAGGAGCCGGTCGACGCCGCCGACCTCACCGCTGCGCTGACCCTGCTGCCACACGTCCGCGCCGAGCTGGACGCCTTGGAGGCCGGCCTGTTGACGCTGGCCCGCGACCGGGGGCTGACCTGGCAGGCGATCGCGTACGGGCTGGGGCTGGGCAGCGCGCAGGCCGCCCGCCAACGCTACGAGCGGGTCGCCGCCCGCTCGTCCGAGCAGACCCCCTGATCCGGCGCCCGGATCGGCACGCCGCGCCCGCGACGGCGGTCGGGCGGGCACACTGTGCGCACGACGAGGAGGCACCCATGGAGCGCGCGGAGATGCTGGCGTACTGCCTGGCCAAGCCGGGAGCGTGGCTGGACCGGCCGTGGGAGGGCGACGAGGTGGTGAAGGTGGGCGGCCGGATCTTCGCGTTCCTCGGCAGCGACGGGGACAAGCCGACGGTCGGCATCAAGTGCGGGCCGACCCGGGAGGTGGCCGACGAGTGGCTGCACCGGCACCCCGGCGACGCCAGCGTGATGGCCTACATCGGCCGGTCCGGGTGGAACACCCTGCGCCTGGACGGCGGGATCGACGACGAGGAGCTGACCGAGGCGGTCGACTCGTCGTACGACATGGTGGTGGCCAAGCTCCCGAAGCGGGAGCGCCCGACGGCCTGAACCGCCGCGGCGCCGGCGGCCAGCGCCGACGCCACGGCACAGCTCAGCGCGGGACGACCCGCTCGGCGGCCCACTCCCGCCAGCTGGCCAGCCGGTCCGCCGCGGCGGCGAGCTGGTCGGCGACCGGGCCGGGGCCGGTGGAACCGGGGGTGGTCCGGGCGGCGAGAGCCGAACGGACCGACAGCACGTCGCGCACCGACGGGTCGAGGTGCCCGCTGATCGCGGCCAGGTCCTCGTCGGAGACGTCGTTCAGTTCGCACTCCCGAGCCGCGCAGAGCGCCACGAGCTGGCCGGTGATCTCGTGCGCGTCGCGGAACGGCACGTTGCGTCGAACCAGCCAGTCGGCGACCTCGGTGGCGAGGGAGAAGCCGACCGGGGCGGCGGCGACGAGGCGGTCCACCCGGACGGTCATCGTGGAGATCATTCCCGCCAGGGCGGGAAGCAGCAGCTCCAGGGTGTCGACCGCGTCGAAGGCCGGCTCCTTGTCCTCCTGCATGTCCCGGTCGTAGGTCATCGGCAGGCCCTTGAGCATGGTGAGCACGGTCATCAGGCCGCCGACCAGACGCCCCGACTTGCCCCGGGCCAGCTCGGCGATGTCCGCGTTCTTCTTCTGCGGCATGATCGACGAGCCGGTGGCGAAGGAGTCGTCCAGCTCCACCCAGCCGAACTCGTGCGAGGTCCAGAGCACCACCTCCTCGCCGAGGCGGGACAGGTGCACCCCGATCAGGGCGGTGGTGAAGAGGAACTCGGCCACGAAGTCCCGGTCGGCGACGGCGTCCATCGAGTTGGCGAACGACGTACGGAAGCCCAGCTCCTTGGCCACGGCCACCGGGTCCAGCGGGAGCCCGGAACCGGCCAGGGCGCCCGCGCCGAGCGGACTGATCGCCGCCCGGTGGTCCCAGTCGCGCAGCCGCTCCAGGTCACGCAGCAGCGGCTGCACGTGGGCGAGCAGCCAGTGCCCGAAGGTGACCGGCTGGGCGTGCTGAAGGTGGGTCATGCCCGGCGCGGCGGTGTCGATGTGCCGCTCGGCCTGCTCGACAAGCGCCTCCGCCAGCTCCACCAGGCGGCTGGCCACGCCCCGGGCGTGGTCGCGCAGGTAGAGCCGCAGGTCGGTGGCGACCTGGTCGTTGCGGGAGCGGCCGGCGCGCAGCTTGCCACCGAGGCTGCCGAGGCGCTCCAGCAGACCGCGCTCCAGCGCGGTGTGCACGTCCTCGTCGTCGATGGTGGGGCGGAACGAGCCGGAGGCGCAGGCGGCCTCCAGGTCGTCCAGCGCGGCAAGCATCCGGCCCAGCTCCTCCGGGTCGAGCAGGCCGGCGCCGGCGAGGACCCGGGCGTGCGCCCGGGAACCGGCGATGTCGTACGGGGCCAGGCGCCAGTCGAACTGCACGCTCACCGACAGTCGGGCGAGCGCCTCGGCGGGGCCACCCGCGAACCGGCCACCCCAGAGGCTCGTCCGGTTGGTGGCGGCGCTGTTCTCGGTCAGGCTCTTGTCGTCCACGTCGCCCATCATTGCGCTGGTTGCCTTTCGCTCGCGACTGCGGGGTTCACTCGCCGTGCTCGCGCACTCGGCGCGCCCGCACGGGTCACTGTCCGCCACCGCCCAACCGGGCGTCCCGAGCGGCGGCCATCCGGCTCGGCAGCCCCCACAGCTGCACGAAGCCCTTGGCCAAAGACTGGTCGAAGGTGTCGCCGGTGTCGTAGGTCGCCATCCCGAAGTCGTAGAGGCTCGCCTCGGAGCGCCGGCCGGTCACCGTGGCCCGGCCGCCGTGCAGGACCATCCGGACCTCGCCGCTGACGTGCCGCTGCGCGTCGTCGATGAACGCGTCCAGCGACGCCTTCAGCGGCGAGAACCACAGCCCGTCGTAGACGAGTTCGCCCCAGCGCTGGTCGACGCCCTTCTTGAACCGGGCCAGGTCCCGTTCGACGGTCACCGCCTCCAGCTCCTGGTGGGCGGTGATCAGCGCGATCGCGCCGGGCGCCTCGTACACCTCTCGGCTCTTGATGCCGACCAGGCGGTCCTCGACCATGTCGAGCCGGCCCACGCCCTGAGCGCCGGCGCGCCGGTTGAGCTCCAGGATCGCCTGGTACGGGGTGACCGTCTCACCGTCGATCGCCACCGGCACACCGCCGTCGAAGGTGAGCACGACCTCGTCGGGATCGCGCTCCTGGGTCGGGTCGGAGGTGTACGAGTAGAGGTCCTCGACCGGAGCGTTCCAGATGTCCTCCAGGAAGCCGGTCTCCACCGCGCGACCCCACAGGTTCTGGTCGATGGAGTACGGCGACTTGGCCGACACGTCGATCGGCAGCCCCTTCTCCTCGGCGAAGGCGATCGCCTTGTCCCGGGTCCAGGCGAAGTCCCGGGCCGGCGCGATGATCTTCAGGTCGGGGGCGAGCGCGTTCAGGCCCACCTCGAACCGGACCTGGTCGTTGCCCTTGCCGGTGCAGCCGTGCGACACGATCGTGCCGCCGTGCTTGCGCGCCGCGGCCACCAGGTGCTTGACGATCAGCGGCCGGGACAGCGCCGACACCAGGGGATAGCGGTCCATGTAGAGGGCGTTGGCCCGGATGGCCGGCAGGCAGTAGTCGGCGGCGAACTCGTCGCGCGCGTCCACCACCTCGGACTCGGCCGCGCCGCAATCCAGGGCACGCTGGCGGATGGCGTCCAGGTCCTCGCCGCCCTGCCCGACGTCGACCGCGACCGCGATCACCTCGGCGCCGGTCTGCTCGGACAGGTACGGAATGGCGACCGAGGTGTCCAACCCCCCGGAGTACGCGAGCACGACCCGCTCGGTCATGGCGTGGTGTTCCCTTCAACGGTGTCGTCCCGGCGGGCCCAGCCGGCGAGCTTGTCCCCGAGTGCGGCCCCGCCGGCGGCGTCGCGGGCCACGACGAGGATGGTGTCGTCACCGGCGATGGTGCCGACGATCTCGGGCAGGCCCGCCCGGTCCAACGCGCTGGCCAGGTACTGGGCTGCGCCCGGCGGTGTGCGCAGCACGGCGATGTTGCCGCTGGAGTCGACCCCGTTGAGCAGTTCGCGCAGCAGCCGTACCAGCCGGGCCGGCGCGGCCTCGGCGTCGCGCAACGGTCGCTGCCCGTCCTCGGGGATCAGGTAGACGGCCGGGCCGTCGCCGCCGCGCACCTTGACCGCGCCCAGCTCCTCCAGGTCCCGCGAGAGGGTGGCCTGCGTGACGCCCACGCCGTCGGCGGCGAGCAGGTCGGCCAGTTCGGTCTGCGACCGGATCGCCCGGTCGCGGATCAGCTCCACGATCCGGGCGTGCCGGGCCGCGCGGGTCAGCGGCGCGGTCATCGCGGGCCGCCGGCGGCCCGCGATGAC
>NZ_JAKKFF010000320.1 GCF_022229015.1 Micromonospora foliorum | reverse complement strand
GGTTGGCAGCCGCTGACGCTGCCGGCGCCGCCGGGTGGCCCGGGCCGTCCGCTGGTGCGGGACGCGGCGTCGTGCGCGGGTCGGTGGTTCGTGGTCGGTGGCGTCGTGGACGCCGCCGGTGGCACGCGCCCGGCGGCCTGGACCAGCGTGGACGGTACGACCTGGACGGTGCTGCCGGTGCGTCCGGATTCCTTCTACGGGCGGCAGAACGTGTTCCTGTCGGCGGCCTGCCGGGACGGGCGGGTGGCGTTGATCGGCGCGAAGGTCGGCGGTGCGCACGGCTATCCGCGGGTGAGCACGTGGCGGCAGGTGGCCGACGGGACGTTGGTCGAGGTGCAGGCGTCGTTCGAGACGTACGGCGGGCCGACGGCGGTGAACGTGTCCCGGTTGGCGGCCGGGCCGCAGGGTTGGTTGATCGTCGGTAACCGGTCGGCGGGTGCCGCGTCCTGGGTGGCGTCGCCGGCCGCGGCGGAGTTCGCGTTGGTCGAGGGTGCACCGGAGCTGGCCAGTGACGCGGTGGGGGTGACCTGGGCGTTCGACGCGGTGGCGACGTCGTCGGGGTGGTTGGCGGTGGGTGGTTTGTTGCCGGCTGGCCGGATCGACCGTGACCCGGCGGTGTGGTCGTCGCCGGACGGGCGGTCGTGGCGGCGCACGGTGTTGCCGGGTGGGTCGGAGTACGAGGAGATGCAGCGGGTGGTTCTGGCCGACGGCGTGCCGGTGGCGGTCGGGCTGCGTGGGGGGACGTTCGGCGCGTGGCGGCAGGAGGCGGCGGGTTGGGTGGCCGTCGGGACGTTCGGGCGGCGGGCTGGGGCCGGGGTGCCGGGGGTGGGGTCGCTGGTGTCGTCCGGGGGCAGTCTGTTCGCCGCGGTGACGGATGGGGCGCGCCATTCGGTGTGGGTGTCGACCGATCGGGGTGGGTCGTGGCGGGAGGCGGGGACGCCACTCGATGTGCCGGCGGGTGTTGATCGGGACGTGACGCTGGTGGCGGTGGGTGACCGGTGGTGGTTGGCGGCGGACGACGGCACCCGAGCCGGGTTGTGGTGGGCGGCCGGTCCGGGCGCCTGACCGTCGACGGTGCGGTGACGCTTCACCCCGGTGTGCGACCCGCGCGGACGTTTTCGCAGGTCAGTCGGCTTTTCGTCAGGTGCGCGCGGTCCGGGTTAATGCGGGCGGACTTCGACCGGGCGTGGATTTAAGGACCGACTGGCGGATTCACCTGTTACGGACATCGACATGATTGCCCACGTCTTCGTAACGGTTTCGCAGACCCCGCCTTCAGGCCTTCCGGGACGGTATGTCGTGTCGGTACGCTCCGCCATCACGAGCCGTAACGCAGGGGGAGTCCCTGCGGGGTGGGTGGAATTGCGGGTCAGCTGCTGTCGCCGTCGCTTCGGGTCAGCCGCGTCCGCATCTCGAGGAGGTCAGGAAGCCGTGAGGCGAAGCTATGTACGGGCGCTGGGTACCGTGGCGCTCGCCGCGACCCTGGTGGTTGCGGCTGGTTGCCAGGATTCCGGTGGCGGCGAAGGTGGCACCGCGTCGGGTGACTGCGGTGGCAAGATTGCGATCTTCGGTGCGTTCACGGGTGACAACGCGGGTCTGGTGATCCCGTCGCTGAACGGCGCGAAGCTGGCCGTGGAGCAGTTCAACGCGGCGAACCCGAACTGCAAGGTCACGATGCAGGAGTTCGACACCCAGGGTGACCCTGCGGTGGCGACCCCGTTCGCGAACCAGATCGCGGGGGACAACTCGTTCCTCGGTGTCATCGGTGGTCACTTCTCCGGTGAGTCGGACGCGACGATGCCGATCTACCAGGCTGCCGGCCTGGCGATGGTCAGCCCGTCGGCGACCCGCACGGACCTGACCCAGAAGGGCAACACGTCCTTCTACCGGGTGGTCGGTAACGACGGCACGCAGGCCGGTGCCGTGGCCAGCTACCTGAAGACCCAGAACGCGCAGAAGGTCTTCATGATCGATGACGCCAGCGCGTACGGCGCGGGCATCACCGAGGAGCTGGGCAAGCAGCTCGGCCCGCTGGTCGTGAACAAGGACAAGATCCAGGAGCGGCAGGCGCAGTTCGACGCCACCATCTCCAAGATCAAGTCCGCGCAGGCCGACTTCGTCTTCTACGGCGGTTACACCCGTGAGGCCGCTCCGCTGGTGAAGCAGATGCGTGCCGCTGGTGTCCAGGCCAAGTTCGTCGGCCCGGACGGTCTCTACGACACCGCGTTCCCGTCGGGTGCCTCCGGTGGCGCCGAGGGCGCGATCATCACCTGCCCGTGCCTCCCGGCCGACAAGGCCGGCGGCACCTTCTCCGCCGACTACCAGAAGAAGTTCGGCATCCCGCCGGGCTCCTACGGTGCTGAGGGCTTCGACGGCGCGACCGTCTACCTGGACGCCTTCAAGGCTGGCAAGAAGACCCGGGCCGACATCCTGGCGTTCGTGAAGTCGTACGACAAGCAGGGTGTGTCGAAGTACATCAAGTTCGATGCCAAGGGTGACGTCGACCCGTCGAAGGTTGTCATCTGGGCTTACCAGATCAAGGGCAACGCGATCGAGCCGCTGCAGGAGCTCAAGCTCAGCTGACGCCCAAGAAATGGAGTGCGGCCGGGGTGTTTCACCCCGGCCGCACTCGATTCAAGGAGACCCCCGGTGCATTTCGATGAACTGATCGGTCATCTCGGCCAGCACACGGTCGATGGCCTTTCCAAGGGCGCCATCTACGCCCTGATCGCCCTTGGCTACACCCTCGTCTATGGCGTCCTTCGTCTGATCAACTTTGCGCACTCCGAGGTGTTCATGGTCGGTACCTTCTCGGTGCTGATCCTGTGGACCCAACTCGGGGTGAAAAATAACCCGCCTGTCGGCCAGGCGATCCTGTTTCTGGTGCTCGGTCTGATCGTCGCGGCGGTCGCCTCGGGCGGTACGGCTCTGGCCCTCGAGCGGATCGCGTACCGGCCGTTGCGGCGGAAGAACGCGCCGCCGCTGATCTTCCTGATCACCGCGATCGGCCTGTCGCTGGTCTTCGTGGAACTCTTCGGGCAGGTGCTGCCGAAGCTGCTCGGCGGCGTGCTGCCGGAGGCGTTCGGCCGGCCCCGTCAGATCGTCGGCATGCCGACGATCATCCAGCAGGAAACCCTGTTCACCATCGGCAACACCGCGATCACGAACATCCAGCTGATCGTCTTCGTGGCGGCGGTGGCGATGATGGCGGTGCTGGACTGGTTCATCAACCGCACCCGCTACGGCCGGGGCGTGCGGGCGGTGGCCCAGAACCCGGAGACCGCCGCGCTGATGGGCGTCAACCAGGAGCGCGTGATCATGCTGATCTTCGTGCTCGGTGGCATCATGGCCGGCGCCGCCGCGCTGTTGTGGAGCATGCGGTTCGGCTTCACCCAGAACAGCATCGGCTTCGTGCTCGGCCTGAAGGCGTTCACCGCCGCCGTGCTCGGTGGCATCGGCAACCTGCGCGGCGCGCTGCTGGGCGGTCTCTTCCTCGGCATCGTCGAGGTCTACGGCGCCACGCTCTTCGCGTCCAACTGGGAGGACGTCATCGCCTTCGTGGTGCTGATCGTGGTGCTGATGTTCCGGCCCACCGGCCTGTTGGGTGAGTCGCTCGGGAGGGCCCGCGCATGATCGACAAGATTCGCACCGCAGACCGCCGTCGGGTCGGCATGCTGACCTCGGTCGGCGACCGCTGGCGGGCGCTGACGAAGTGGCAGCAGGCCCTCGGGCTCGCCGCCTTCGTGGCGATCCTCTACTACCTGCCACTGCTCGGCATTCCGGGCCTGACCTGGTTGCGTACCGACTCGATCGAGGGCGGTAACAACTGGGCGGGCGTGCTCTTCGTCTGTGCCATCTACGTGCTTGTCGCCATCGGCCTGAACGTGGTGGTCGGTCTCGCCGGCCTGCTCGACCTGGGCTACATCGGCTTCTTCGCCATCGGGGCGTACAGCGTGGCGCTGTTCGGCTCGGTGAACTCGCCTGTGGTGAAGTGGATCCAGCAGGAGTTCAACCTGCCGCCGACCTGGGCGGTGACCTGGGCGATCTGCCTGTTCATCGCGATCGTGCTGACGATGATCTCCGGGGTGCTGCTGGGCTGGCCGACGCTGCGACTGCGCGGTGACTACCTGGCCATCGTGACGCTGGGCTTCGGCGAGATCATCCGCATCGTGGCCCGTAACGCCACCGGGCTGACCAACGGCCCGGTCGGCATCTCGGCCATCCCCGGCCCCGAGGGCGCGCCCTCGCCGGACAACAAGGTCTTCGGTCTGATCGACGCGAAGCCCTGGTACTGGTTGGCGATCACGTTTGTGCTGATCATGGTGTTTCTGGTCCGTCGGCTGGAGCACAGCCGGGTCGGCCGGGCGTGGTTGGCCGTGCGGGAGGACGAGGACGCCGCCGCGGTGATGGGCGTGTACCCGTTCAAGTTCAAGCTCTGGGCGTTCGCCATCGGTGCGGCGCTCGGTGGCCTGTCGGGCTTCCTCTTCGGCAGCCGGAACGCGTTCATCGACCCGACCCAGTTCAACGCGAACCTGTCCATCCTGTTCGTGGCCATGGTGGTGGTCGGCGGTTCCGGCAACATGATCGGCGTCTCGCTCGGCGCGGTGCTGCTGGCGTACCTGCCGGAGCGGTTCCGTGACTTCGCCGACTACCGGTGGTTGGTCTTCGGTCTGGCCATGGTGTTGGTGATGATCCTGCGTCCGCAGGGCCTGGTCCCGAGCCGGCGGCGTGCCCGCGAGTTGAAGGACCGCGCGGCAGAGGCAGAGGAGGCGCCCGCTCATGTCTGACCCGACCACCAGCACCACCACGCCGAAGATCCCGACTCAGGCGGGGCCGCGGTCGGTGCTGCTCGAAGTCGACGACGTCACGCTCCGCTTCGGCGGTGTCGTCGCCCTCGACAAGATCAATTTCCAGATCTACGAGGGCGAGATCCTCGGCCTCATCGGGCCCAACGGCGCCGGCAAGACCACCAGCTTCAACGTGATGACCGGGGTCTACAAGCCGACCTCCGGCGCGGTCCGGTTCCGCGGCCAGAAGGTGACCGGCCGCAAGCCGCACCAGATCAGCCAGTTGGGCATCTCCCGGACGTTCCAGAACATCCGGCTCTTCCCGGAGATGACGGCGCTGGAGAACGTCATGGTCGGGACCGACTCCCGGCACAAGACGAGCGTGCCCGGGGCGCTGTTCCGGCTCTACCGGGTGCGGCCCAAGCCGGAGGAGCTGCCGCAGGTCACCGCCGCGTCCGGGATCGTCCGGACCTGGCAGCAGGTGCGCCTGTCGGCCGCCAAGATCTTCGGCTTGTCCCGGCACATCCTGGAGGAGCGGGCGGCCGAGAACAAGGCGCTCGAGCTGCTCCGCTTCGTCGGGATCGCCGACCGGGCCAACGACGAGGCGCGCAACCTGCCGTACGGCTACCAGCGTCGGTTGGAGATCGCCCGCGCGTTGGCCACCGAGCCGAAGCTGATCTGCCTGGACGAGCCGGCCGCCGGCTTCAACCCGGCGGAGAAGGAGGAGCTCCTCACCCTGATCCGCAAGATCCGTGACATGGGCCTGACCGTCCTGCTCATCGAGCACGACATGCGGCTGGTCATGGGGGTCACCGACCGGATCGTGGTGCTGGAGTTCGGCCGCAAGATCGCCGAGGGTGCGCCCGCGGAGGTCAGCCGCGATCCGAAGGTGATCGCCGCGTACCTGGGGGAGCCCGCCGATGACGCTGCTTGAGCTGGAGAACGTCGCCGTCGCGTACGGCCGGATCGAGGCGCTGCACGGGATCAGCCTCACCGTCAACGAGGGTGAGGTGGTGGCCCTGATCGGCGCGAACGGCGCCGGTAAGACCACCACCATGCGGGCCATCTCCGGGACCCGGTCGCTGGCCGAGGGGAAGATCACGTTCAACGGTGAGGACATCAGCAAGCTCCGGGCCGACCTGCGGGTGGTCCGGGGGCTGTGTCAGTCGCCGGAGGGTCGGCAGATCTTCCCGGGTATGACGGTCATGGAGAACCTGGACATGGGGGCGTACACCCGGCGGGACTCCGCCGGCATCGCCGCCGACCTGGAACGGGTGCTGACCCTCTTCCCGCGGTTGGCCGAGCGGCGCAAGCAGGCCGGTGGCACCCTCTCCGGCGGCGAGCAGCAGATGCTCGCGGTCGGTCGGGCGCTGATGAGCCGACCGAAGCTGCTGTTGCTCGACGAGCCGTCGATGGGGCTGGCCCCGTTGGTGATCCGGCAGATCTTCGACATCATCACCGAGATCAACCAGCAGGGCACCACGATCCTGCTGGTGGAGCAGAACGCCCAGCAGGCGCTGTCGCGGGCACACCGCGGCTACGTGCTGGAGACCGGTCAGATCGTGAAGGAGGGGTCCGGTCAGGACCTGCTGCACGATCCGTCGGTCAAGGAGGCGTACCTCGGCGTGGCCTGAGCCACCCGAGTCGGCGGCCGGTCAATCCCCTCACGGGGGTGGCCGGCCGCCGCCGTTCGGCTCGGCGTCGCGGCACCCCGTGCCGAGGGCCAGGGATGTCGGTACGACGGGCTAGAGTCGCTGCCGTGACAGCTACGACACCGCGCCTGCTTCTCGTCGACGGACATTCCATGGCATACCGGGCCTTCTTCGCCCTGCCGGTGGAAAACTTCTCCACCACGACGGGTCAGCCGACCAACGCGGTGTACGGCTTCACCTCGATGCTGATCAACGTGCTGCGCGACGAGCAGCCCACCCACATCGTGGTGGCCTTCGACGTCTCCCGCCGTTCCTTCCGCACCGACAAGTACGCGGAGTACAAGGCCGGCCGCAGCGAGACCCCGACCGACTTCAAGGGCCAGGTCAGCCTCGTCAAGGAGGTCCTGGCCGCGCTGCAGATCCCGGTGGTCGAGAAGGAGGGCTTCGAGGCCGACGACGTGATCGCCACGCTCGCCTGCCAGGCCCGCGACCAGGGCATGTCGGTGCTGATCAGCAGCGGTGACCGGGACGCGTTCCAGCTGGTCGACGACCAGATCACCGTCCTCTACCCCCGCAAGGGCGTCTCCGACCTGGCCCGGATGGACCCGGCGGCGATCGAGGCGAAGTACGGCGTTCCGCCCCAGCAGTACCGGGACCTCGCCGCGCTGGTCGGCGAGACCAGTGACAACCTGCCCGGCATCCCGGGCGTCGGCCCGAAGACCGCAGCCAAGTGGATCACCACGTACGGCGGGGTGGAGGGCGTGATCGCCCGGGCCGACGAGATCAAGGGCAAGGCCGGCGACAGCCTGCGGGAGCGGCTCGCCGACGTGATCCGCAACTACGAGATCAACTGCCTCGTCTCCGACCTGGAGTTGCCGCTGCGCCCGGAGGACACCCGCTGGACGGGTTGGGACCGCGAGGCGGTGCACCAGGTCTTCGACACCCTGGAGTTCCGCATCCTGCGCGACCGTCTCTACCAGTACCTGGAGTCGGTCGAGCCGGAGGCCGAGTCCGGCTTCGACCTCACCGGCGAGGTGCTCGCCGAGCCCGGTGCGCTGGCCGGGTGGCTGACCACACACGTCCCCACCGGCACCCAGGTCGGGCTGGCGGTCAAACTCGACACCGGCCCCAACCGCCGGCACACCGCCTCGGTCACCGGTCTGGCGCTGGCCACCGCCGGCGGCGCGGCGGCCTGGGTCGACCCGGCCCAGCTCGACCCGACCGACGAGGGCGCCCTGGCCAGCTGGTTGGCCGACGCGCAGCGACCCAAGGTGCTGCACGACAGCAAGCCGGCCGTGCTGGCCTGCGCCGCGCACGGCTGGCAGCTCGCCGGCATCGTCCGGGACACCCAGATCGCCGCGTACCTGGCCCGCCCCGACCAGCGGTCCTACGACCTGACCGACCTGGCGCTGCGCTACCTGCACCGGGAGCTACGGGTGGACGTCCCGGAGTCCGGCCAGCTCACCCTCGACGGCCTCGGCGACGAGGGGGTGGTCGAGCAGAACCTGATGCTGCAGGCCCGGGCCACCCTCGACCTGGCCGACGCGATCGACGCCGAGCTGTCCCGCGACGGCGAGCAGTCCGCCCGGCTGATGGCCGGCGTGGAGCTGCCGTTGATGCGAGTGCTGGCCACCATGGAGAGCACCGGCATCGCCGCCGACACCCACTACCTGTCCGAGCTGGAGGCCCACTTCGCCGCCGAGGTGAAGGCCGCCGCGCAGGGCGCGTACGAGGCGGTGGGTCGGGAGTTCAACCTCGGCTCGCCCAAGCAGTTGCAGGAGATCCTCTTCACCGAGCTGGGTCTGCCCAAGACCAAGAAGATCAAGACGGGCTACACCACCGACGCCGACGCCCTGCAGTGGCTCTACGTGCAGCAGCCGCACCCGGTGCTGGCCCACCTGCTGCGCCACCGGGACGTGGCCAAGCTCAAGTCGACAGTCGACGGGCTCCTCAAGTCGGTCTCCGACGACGGCCGGATCCACACCACCTTCAACCAGACAGTGGCGGCCACCGGTCGGCTCTCCTCCACCGAGCCCAACCTGCAGAACATCCCGATCCGCACCGAGGAGGGCCGCCGGATCCGGCGGGCCTTCGTGGTGGGGGAGGGCTACGAGTGTCTGCTCACCGCCGACTACAGCCAGATCGAGATGCGCATCATGGCGCACCTCAGCTCGGACGACGCGCTGATCGACGCGTTCAACTCCGGCGCCGACTTCCACGCCGCCACCGCCTCGTCGGTCTTCGGGGTCCCGCTCGACGAGGTCACCCCCGACCAGCGCCGCAAGATCAAGGCCATGAACTACGGCCTGGCGTACGGGCTCAGCGCCTTCGGCCTGTCCCAGCAGCTCAACATCAGCACCGAAGAGGCGCGCGGGCTGATGGAGAACTACTTCGCCGGCTTCGGCGGGGTGCGCGACTACCTCCAGCAGGTGGTCGCCCGGGCCCGGCAGGACGGCTACACCTCGACCATCCTGGGTCGGCGCCGCTACCTGCCCGACCTGGTCAGCGACAACCGGCAGCGCCGCGACATCGCCGAGCGGATGGCGCTCAACGCTCCCATCCAGGGCTCCGCCGCCGACATCATCAAGGTGGCGATGCTGCACGTCGACACCGCGCTCCGCGACGCCGGGCTGCGCTCACGGATGCTGTTGCAGGTGCACGACGAGCTGGTCTTCGAGGTCGCCCCGGGTGAGCGCGAGGCGTTGGAGGCCCTGGTCCGGCAGGAGATGGGCGGGGCCTACCCGCTGTCGGTGCCGCTGGAGGTGTCGGTCGGCGAAGGCCGCGACTGGAACAGCGCTGATCACTGATCTGTGGTTGCGGTGTGGGGGTTCCGGGGCCCGGCTTCCAGTGGTTGCGGTGTGGGGGTTCCGGGCAGCCCGACCCACTCCGGGCGGTCAGGCTTGATCCCTGCGTGGGTCGGGCCGCCCGGAACCCCTGACCGGGTCGTCCTGGTCGCGGGCGTTGGTGTTGTCGATCAGGGCCCCGCCGGGCGCGCACCGTTCCGAGATCAGCGCAACTTTCGGGGAAAGTGCTCGGTCGTGGCGTCGGGAGGCACCAACGTCACCGACGTTGCGCGGATCTTGCGGCCGGTGACCGGCTACTTCAGGGGGTCGTGGCCCCAGTTCATCAGGGACCAGCGCCACTTGGTGTCGCGGACGTCGCCGGAGGGGCGCTGCGCCATGTGGCGGCGTACGTAGCCGACCACCTTGCGCATGTGCTTGTAGTCGCCCTCGGACAGGTCACCACGTTTGCGACGGAGCAAGTTGATGATCTTCCGGCCGGACTCGTGTCCGACGGACTCGCCACCACCAGCGTGGCCGCCCTTGTGCCAGCCGACCTGCTTCGACTCGTCGGTCTCCAGCCACGTGGACAGCTCACCGGGCTTCATGTTCACCGCTTCGGTGAACTCCCGGTAGGTGTCCCGGCCGTCGTCACCTCTGCTCATGACGCAGCGCCTCGGGGCGGTGGGCCACGTCGCGGCCCGTGCCGTCACTGCGGACCCGGTACTGCGGGTCGTCAGGGGCCGCGTTCACGGCCCGCCCGCGGATCCGCGTCCGCTCGGTGATCGTCCCCCGCACCACGCCGTACGCGCGGCTGCCGTGGGCCGACCAGGAGACATGGTCGCCCTCGTGGAATCTCTGTTCGGCCATGGTCGTCGGCTACCCGAGGCCGCCGGGGCGAAACGACTACGGGGTGATCTCGGCGACCGGCAGCTTGATGCCGAACGGCACGGTCAGCTCGATCACGTCAGCGCCGTCGGCGACCAGCTCGTACTGTCGCTCACCGCCCGGCCCCACCCGGTCGCCGATCCGGTACGCGTACACGTGCACCGGATCCTGCTCGATACGCCAGTAGAACGGGATGCCGGCGGCGGCGTACCCGCCCGGTTTCGCGAACCGGTCGACCCGTCGCGTGCCGGGCGAGACGATCTCCACGGCGAGCACGACTTCGTGCGGCCGTAGCCAGGACCGGTCGGACGGCACGTCGGCGCGGCACAACAGGACATCCGGGCGTCGGCTGGCGTCGTAGCCGAGCTCGACCGCGACGGCCTGGGTGGCTCGGATGTCCGCCGGTGCGTGGCGTCGCAGCCACGTCCAGAGCAGGCCGGCGATGTCCTGGTGACCCAGGGTGGGGAAGGGCGTCACCTGGAGTGCTCCGTCGACGAATTCGACGCGCGGCGAGTCGTCGTCCGGCAGGTTCTGCAGGTCGACGGCCTGATAGTCGGCGCGCTGTTGTCGTGCCGGGGCCGGACGCCAGCGGTCCGGTGGTGTCGGGTTCGGCCATGCGCTCACTGGCGGACCGTAGCGCCGGTGGCGTGCGGGGCCGTCGCACTGAGCGTGCGGCGCTCACCCGGTGGGCTTCTCGGTGACGAAGATGGCCGTGCCGGGGAAGAGCCTGCCCCGCAGCGGGCTCCACTGCCCCCAGACTCCCTCGTGTCCCTCCGGCCACTCCGGCTCCACCAGGTCCAGCAGCCGGAGCCCGGCGCCGACCAGCTCGCGGATCCGGTCGCCGAGGGTGCGGTGCTGCTCGACGTAGGTGGCCACGCCGCTCTCGTCCTGCTCCACGTAGGGGGAGCGGTCGAAGTACGAGTGCACGGCCGTCAGGCCGCCCTCGCCGGGGTCGTCCAGGAAGATCCACCGCATCGGGTGGGTCACCGAGAACACCCACCGGCCGCCGGGGCGCAACACCCGGTGCACCTCGGCGAGCAGCGCCGCCGAGTCGTCCACGAACGGGATCGCGCCGAACGCGGTGCAGGCGACGTCGAACGACCGGTCGGCGAACGGCAGGGCGAGCGCGTCGGCCTGCACCAGCGGTACGCGTACCCCGGTGCGGTCGGCGGCCTCGGCGGCGTGCCGCAACATGCCGGCGGACAGGTCGAAGGCGACCGGCCGGGCGCCCTGGGTGGCGAGCCAGCGGGCGGCGGCCGCGGCGCCGGCGCCCACCTCCAGCACCCGCCGCCCCGACACGTCGCCGAGCAACCGGGCGTCGGCCTCGCGCAGGCCCTCGGGGCACCACACGAAGTCCACGTCGCCGAGGAACGCGCCGTGTTCGGCCTGGTAGTCGTCGGCGTCGGTGTCCCACCAGCCGCGGTTGGCGCGCCGGGCCTCGGCGTCACCCACCCGGCGCCGGGTAACCCGGCTGTCGTCATCCACGCGCTCACGCTAGGCCCCACCCACCCCATTGGGTACGACGGCGCGGCCACGATCTGCGCGACTCCTCGCGCGACGGCCTTGATCGACTCGTCTTCGGTGAAAGTCGCGGTGTTGGGGCCGGCGGGACGCGCCGACATCCAGAAAACCGAGTCGATCAAGTGCGGCGGCGGGGGGCGGCCGGCGGGACGCGAGGGTCTGCTGTGACGCACGAGACAACAGGGGTGTTTTCCGGGCGATTGTTCGGCTTTCGCAGGTCATCGCACGGAGAGAACCCGGGAGGGCTTGCACGCTGTGGTAATGCGCACGGTAGGCTAGACGATGCGCTCGCGGATCGCGTTGCCTCGGCAGGGAGCAGGTGCGCGGTCGACGGAGCCACATCATGATCTCACTAGGCGATCGTTCGGTGTGCCCGGCGACGGATCCGCTGGCGCGAACAGGTCACTGCGACACACCAGCCTGCTGTGACAACCCACCGACCGGAGCAACCGCCCACATGACGAGCAGCATCGAGGCCCCCTCGAGCGCCACCCGGGTCACCCACGACGATCTCGGTTCCGAGGAGGCTTTCCTCGCCGCGATCGACGAGACCATCAAGTACTTCAACGACGGCGACATTGTCGAAGGCACCGTCGTCAAGGTCGATCGGGACGAGGTCCTGCTCGACATCGGCTA
Organism: Micromonospora foliorum; assembly: GCF_022229015.1. Classification (GTDB taxonomy): domain Bacteria; phylum Actinomycetota; class Actinomycetes; order Mycobacteriales; family Micromonosporaceae; genus Micromonospora; species Micromonospora foliorum. Next base: position 3,352 of record NZ_JAKKFF010000320.1, on the reverse strand, counting down.
CAAGACCGAGGGTGTCATCCCCTCTCGGGAGTTGTCGATCAAGCACGACGTGGACCCCGCCGAGGTTGTGACGGTTGGCGACCACATCGAGGCCCTGGTCCTCCAGAAGGAGGACAAGGAGGGTCGTCTGATCCTCTCCAAGAAGCGGGCACAGTACGAGCGGGCCTGGGGCACGATCGAGAAGATCAAGGACGAGGACGGCGTCGTCCGCGGTTCGGTCATCGAGGTGGTCAAGGGCGGCCTCATCCTCGACATCGGGCTGCGCGGCTTCCTGCCCGCGTCCCTGGTCGAGATGCGTCGTGTGCGCGACCTGCAGCCGTACGTCGGGCGGGAGCTCGAGGCCAAGATCATCGAGCTGGACAAGAACCGCAACAACGTGGTCCTGTCCCGCCGGGCCTGGCTGGAGCAGACGCAGTCCGAGGTGCGCACCGAGTTCCTCAACAAGCTGCAGAAGGGCCAGGTCCGCAAGGGCGTCGTGTCCTCGATCGTCAACTTCGGTGCCTTCGTGGACCTGGGCGGCGTCGACGGTCTGGTGCACGTCTCCGAGCTCTCCTGGAAGCACATCGACCACCCGTCCGAGGTCGTCGAGGTGGGCCAGGAGGTCGAGGTCGAGGTCCTGGACGTCGACCTGGACCGCGAGCGGGTCTCGCTGTCGCTGAAGGCGACCCAGGAAGACCCGTGGCGGCAGTTCGCCCGCACCCACGCGATCCAGCAGATCGTGCCGGGTAAGGTCACCAAGCTGGTGCCGTTCGGTGCGTTCGTCCGCGTGGACGACGGCATCGAGGGCCTGGTCCACATCTCCGAGCTGGCCGAGCGCCACGTGGAGATCCCGGAGCAGGTCGTCCAGGTCGGCTCCGAGGTCATGGTCAAGGTCATCGACATCGACCTCGAGCGTCGCCGGATCTCGCTGTCGCTCAAGCAGGCCAACGAGGGCTTCGTCGAGGGCGAGGAGCACTTCGACCCGACCCTCTACGGCATGGCCGCGACGTACGACACCGAGGGCAACTACATCTACCCCGAGGGCTTCGACCCGGAGACGGGCGAGTGGCTCGAGGGGTACGACAAGCAGCGCGAGACCTGGGAGAACCAGTACGCCGAGGCTCGTCTGCGCTGGGAGGCCCACACCAAGCAGGTGCAGACCTCTCGGGCCGCCGACGCCGAGGCTGCCGCCAACCCGACTCCGGTCGTCCCGGCCGCTGCCGGCGGCGGTGGCGGTGGCACCACCTCCTCGTCCAGCCCGGCCCCGAGCCGGCAGGCCGAGGAGCCGGCCGGCACCCTGGCCACCGACGAGGCGCTCGCCGCACTGCGGGAGAAGCTCGCCGGCGGTAAGTGACCCGCTGAACGACGACGGGCCCCGTCCCCGCGATCTCCGGATCGCTGGGGGCGGGGCCCTCGCCGTACCCGCCACCCGCGCCCACCCGCGCCCACCCGCGCCCGCGCCCGCGCCCGCAAGATCGTGCTCGATCCAGGATGTAGTGGTATGCGGCGTCCGCGAGGCCCCTACATCATGGATCGAGCGCGATCTTGGCGGTCCCACCAGCCGCCGGGCCGACCGCGCCCGGGGCAATCCCCCCGGAGCGATCCGCCCGGGGGTAATCCGCCCGGGGGTAATCCGTCCGGGGGCAATGCGCTCGGGGCAATCCGCCCGGAGCGGTCCGCCCGGGGCACGCCCACCCCGCCGCAACTCGCCTGGAGGGGGCCCGGGGTGGGGTGGGTGGGTTGGGAGGTCGCCGGGCCGTGGGTGGGTTTGGCGGCGGGCTTGTTGATCCGGTTGACTGTTCGGGTGCTGAGGGTGGGGTTGACCGGCGGGATCGGGTCGGGCAAGAGCGCGGTGGCCGCGCGGCTCGTTGAGCGGGGCGCGGTGCTCATTGACGCCGACCGGGTGGCCCGGGAGGTGGTGGCGCCGGGTACGGACGGGCTGGCCGAGATCGTCGCCGCCTTCTCCGACGCGGTGGTGGACGCCGACGGCGCACTGGACCGTGCGGCGCTGGGAGCGGTGGTGTTCGCCGACGAGACCGCCCGGCGTCGGCTGGAGGCGATCACCCACCCGCGGGTCCGGGCCCGCACCGCGGAGCTGGCCGCCGCGGCGGCACCCGACGCGATAGTCGTCAACGACGTACCGCTGCTGGTCGAGGTGGGTCTCGCGCCGACGTACCACCTGGTGGTTGTGGTGCAGACGGCCGTGTCGACCCGACTGGAGCGGCTGGCGCGCGACCGGGGGATGGGTCGCGCGGAGGCCGAGCGGAGGATCGCCGCCCAGGCCGACGACGCCCGCCGCCGGGCGGTGGCGGACGTGGTGCTGACCAACGACGGGAGTCTGACGGCGCTGCACGATGCCGTCGACCTGCTCTGGAAGCAGCGGTTGGTGCCCTACGAGGACAATCTGCGCCAGCGGCGGGTGGTTCCGCCGCACCCGGCCGAGCTGGCCGGGGCCGACGCGAGTTGGCCGGAGCAGTACGCGCGGCTGGCCGCCCGGATCCAGCACGCGCTCGGCTCGGATGCCCTACGGATCGATCACATTGGTTCGACGGCGGTGCCCGGCCTGGCCGCCCAGAACGTCATCGACGTGCAGGTGGCGGTCTCCAGTCTCGCCGACGCCGACGGGCCGTTGGCCGATCGGCTGGCGGGCGCCGGGTTCCCGCGGGTGCCGGGGCAGTGGTGGGACGACCCCCGCCCGGCCGGCAGAGGCCGGTGGGAGAAGCGGCTGCACGGCAGTGCGGACCCGGCCCGCCCGGTTCGTCTGCACGTGCGGCTGGCGGATTCGCCGGGTTGGCGGTACGCGCTGCTGATGCGCGACCACCTGCGTGCCGACCCGGATCAGCGGGCCGCGTACCTGCAGTTCAAGCGGGACCTGGTCGACGCGGCACCGGAGGCCGGCGATTCCGGCACGGCCCGGAACCCGTGGTTCGACGAGGAGTACCTGCGGGCCGAGCAGTGGGCCGCGCAGACCGGCTGGCGTCCCTGAAGGGCACCGGTCAGCGGGCGCCGGGCCGAGGGGCTGAAGGTCGAGGGGCCGAAGACCGAGGGGCCGAAGACCGAGGGGCGGCGGGCCGGGGGTTCGCCGCCAGTCGGGGCACCACGGCGGGGTGGAGATCCAGTTGCGCCCACGTGCCGGCGTCGGTCTGCAACTCGAGCCGTCGCAGCGACCCGTCCCGGTCGATCCAGTAACGCAGCCGGGCATCGGCCGGACCCGACTCGACGACGTCCACGGTCCGTCCGGCGGCGACGTCCTCGCGTACCCGCACGGCCGCGCCGCGGTGCCCGACCGACCCGGCGGTCACCGCGGCGTCGACCAGCACGCTCAGGTCGTCCCGGCCGGGTCGGGAGACCCGCCAGGCCCCGGCCGGAGGCG
>NZ_JAKKFF010000032.1 GCF_022229015.1 Micromonospora foliorum | reverse complement strand
CCGCGCCAGCGGCCACCCTCGCCGGACCCGACGCCCTCGGCAAGCGCGCCCGCCCCGCCGCCGGCCAAGCCCGGTTCGCCGGCGCTGTCGGTGAGCCGGGGCGAGATGCCCGCCGCTGTCGACCTCACCGCCGTGGGCACCCGGGACTGGGTGCACTGGGGGGAGCGCGGCGGCGGGTCGACGAACCGCAAGCGCTCCGGCTCCGGCGAGATCATCGACGGGGGTGGCGCCGGCAGGCGGGTCGGCTGGGACGGCAACCAGGAGTACGTGCGCTGGTCCGACGGCGCGCCGGAGCGGTCGACGAGGGGCAGCTCCAACGGCGTCTACACCTGCGGTGCCGGGAACGGGTTCAGGCTCGCCATCGCCGGCAGCGGTGAGCCGCGCACGGTCCAGCTCTACGGTGGCATCTGGATGGCCCGGGGGCGACTGGAAGCGCGGCTGTCCACCGGCGGGCCCGCCAGCACCGCTCGACTGGAAGACCCCTACACCAGTCAGAGTGCCCAGTTCACCATCCGTTTCACGCTGCCCAAGGGTGCCCGACTGCTGCTGAACTGGACCGTCGAGAAGGTCTTCACACCGCACTGCGGCAACGTCGGCCTCCAGGCCGTGACGGTGCGCTGACTGACTGACCGATCGCTGGGCGTTTCCGCAGCGGGACAGTTTGTCCGTCGCGGACTGTCGAATGCGTCGTAACTTTCTGCTGTTCCCACCCGAGCATCCAGTGTGGAGGCAGCGGAGATGAGTAGCAGTACCGCCCACCGCGTCCGTCGTGCCGATTCGTCCGGCACCGATGAAGCGCCCGGGGAGGTTCTTCGCGACATCCCCCTGCCGCCGTACGTGACGGGCGAGGACACCCAGTTCGCCGTACGGGCGGTGGTGGTGCACGCCCCCCGGCGGTGGTCCGGGGGTGTGGTCTGCCGCAACGACGCCAGCCCGCACCCGTGCCGCCTGCACCGCTGGGGCGCCCGGGTGCTGGCGCTGCGCGGGCTGCGGGCCGCTGAGATCGCCGCGCTCATCGAGCGTGGTGACCCGACGGCGGTGGTCCCCCCACCGGACCGTCCGGCCTGAGCGCTCGCCGGGCCGGGAGGCGCGTACGCGCCTCCCGGCCGCCGCTCAACAGGTGATCGGTTTGACCCAGGAGCACTCGACGCCCTCCGGGGTACGCGGCGTCTCCGGCACCGCCGGCGGGGCCACCCGTGCCGTCGACGCCCCACTCTCACGGAAGCCGGCCAGCGCCACGGCGATCTGGTCCTCCAGCGACTTCACCGACGCGGTCAGGTAGTTGTTCAGCAGGATGGAGAACGCCAGCAGTCGCCCGTCGGCGCTGGTGACGTAGCCGGAGAGCCCGGAGACACCGGTCAGGCTGCCGGTCTTGGCGTGCACGTTGCCCGCGGCCGGGGTGCCGGCCATCCGGCTGCGCAGGGTGCCGCCGACGAACCGTTCGGGCTGGCCGGCGATCGGCAGCGCCGCGTACCAGGTCGCGAACCACGGTTCGGCGCGGACGGCGTTCAGCAGGTCGACGAACTCCGCCGCCGGGACGAGGTTGCGCCGGGACAACCCTGAGCCGTCACGTTGCCGCAGTCTTCCGGTGTCCATTCCGGTGTCGGCGACGTACTCGCTGATCGCGGTGAGACCGGCCGTCCAGGTGCCCGAGCCGGAGAGCACCCGTCCGATCTCCTTGGTCAACACCTCGGCGTGCCCGTTGTTGGACAGCTTGAGGAACGGCGTCATCAGCTCACCCAGGCTCATCGAGTCGTGTCGCGCCACCGGGTGGGCCGTCTCGGGGGTGGGCTGGCCGAGCACGGTCCGGCCGAGCACCCGGACGCCGTGCCGGTGCAGCGCCGCCCGGAACACGTCGGCCGCGTAGCCGGTGGGTTCCCAGACGGTGACCCAGTCGCTGGCGGGTTCCTCGTCGACCGCGATCTGGCCGGTCACCACGACGGTGTTGCCGCCGTGCTCGCGCTCGATCGAGATCGAGGTCTCGCCGTCGCTGACCGTCTGGGCGCGGTTGTCGACGCGGACGTACCCGGTGGCGGGGGTGGTGGTCACCACCGGTGGGGCGCCGGCCCGGTCGGCCGGTGCGGCGTGCACGATCACGGTGCCCGCGTCGTAGTCGGTGTCCGGGGCGACGGTCAGCGCGGAGACCTGGGCGGCGTAGTAGTAGGGCTCGTCGTCCCAGGTCCAGTCGGGGCCGAGTCGGGTGCGGTCGTAGCGGGTGTCGTCGGCGACCAGGTTCCCGGTGACCACCCGCACGCCGTCGGCGGCGACCTGCGCGGCGAGCGCGTCGTAGTCGGCGGCGAGCATGGTCGGGTCGCCCCCGCCGTGCAGGTAGAGGTTGCCGGAGAGCAGGCCCGCGCGGCGCTTGCCGCTGGCCCGGACGTCGGTGGTGAAGCGGTGGCCCGGGCCGAGCAGTTCAAGGGCCGCGGTCGAGGTCAGCAGCTTGGTGTTGGACGCCGGGACCAGCCGGCGGTCACCGTTGCGGTCGTAGAGCGTCTGGCCCGTGCCGGTGTCGACCACGACCACCGACGCCTGCGCGCCGGTCAGCCGGGCGTCGGCGAGGATCGTGTCGATGGTGGCGCGCAGCTGGGTGGTCGCGGGGGTGGGCGACTCGGCCGTGGCGCCGGGCGCGCCGGCGGTGGCCGCGGTGGCGACCAGCGCGAGCAGCGCGAGGGCCCGGGGAAAGTGACGGCGATGCATCCGCTGATGCTGCCACGGAGATATTCGCCGGAGAAGGCCCTCTGGCGAAAGATATTGCCGTCTGCGGCTATTTCGGTCCGCCGACCGATTTTTCGTGACCACCCCAGTAGTGCCGCTGGGCACCCATGACCATCGGAGCGACCAGCGCGGCGAGCGCCCCGCCGAGCAGCGGGAAGACGATGAACACCCAGAGCTGCCGCAGGGCCGCGCCGCCCTCGAAGACCGCCGGACCGAACGCGCGGGCCGGGTTGACCGCCGCGCCGGTCAGCGTCACACCCACCAGTTGGGTCACGGCGAGGGCCAACCCGATGGCCAGCCCGGCGGTGCCCGGATTCTCGCTCCGACTGGTCACCACCAGCACGACCAGCACGAAGAGGAAGGTCAGCACGACCTCCAGCACGGCCGCGCCGCCCCGGTTGATGTGGGCGCCGTAACCGTTCGTGCCCAGGGCCCCGGTCTGGTCCGCGACGTCACCCCATCGGGTGAGCGCCCAGAGCACGAAGCCCGCGACGGTCGCCCCGACGAACTGTGCGATCCAGTAGGCAACCGCCCCGACCAGCGAGATCTTTCCGGAGAGCAGCACACCGAGCGTCACCGCCGGGTTGACGTGGCTGCCGGAGAGTGGGCCGATCGTGTAGACGAGGGCCACCATCACGAACCCGAAGGCCAGCGCCACCACCACCACACCGCCCTGGACCCGTGCGGCGACCGCGCTGCCCACGCCGAAGAACACCAGCAGCAGGGTGCCGAGGAATTCGGCCGCGTACCGACGGAAGTCGCTCATTCACTCAGCGTAAGTGCAGGTCAGGCGGTCGAAGCCGGAATGGCCGTCTGTGATCGACACGACGGGCGAAGACGGGCACAGCGGCGACATCCAGGTGGTTGTACGCCGTGTGGACACCCACTTCGCGGACGTCGTGGTGATCGGCGCCGGGCAGGCCGGCCTGAGCGCCGGCTACCACCTGCACCGCACCGGCTTCACGCCCGGCAGCGGCTTCGTCATCCTCGACGCCGACGACGGGCCCGGCGGCGCCTGGCAGCACCGCTGGCCGACGCTGGTCTTCGACCGGGTGCACGGCTTCCACGACCTGCCCGGGCTGCCGCTCCCGCCCGCCGAGCCACAACGTCCGGCCGCCGAGCAGGTCAGCGCCTACTTTGCCGCGTACGAGAGGGCCTTCGACCTGCCGGTGCGGCGGCCGGTGCGGGTCCGGGCGGTGCGCTCCCGCCCGGACGGACGGCTGGATGTGCAAACCGACCGGGGCACCTGGACCGCCCGGGCCCTGATCAACGCCACCGGCACCTGGACGCGCCCGTTCTGGCCGCACTACCCGGGCCGGTCGACGTTCCGCGGACGGCAGCTGCACACCGCCGACTATCGGGGGCCGGCCGAGTTCACCGGCCTTCGCGTGGTGGTGGTCGGGGGCGGCACCTCGGCCGTGCAGCTGCTCGGCGAGGTCTCCACCGTCGCGGCGGCCACCACCTGGGTGACCCGCCGGCCGCCGACGTTCAACGACGAGGAGTTCGGCCCGGAACTGGGCCGCGCCGCCGTGGCCCGGGTGGACGAGGCGGTCCGGGCCGGCCGACCGCCGGGCAGCGTGGTGGGCGTGACCGGGCTGCCGGTCACCCCCGAGGTACGCCGACTGCGCGAGCGCGGCGTCCTCGACCGGCTACCCATCTTCGACCGGATCACGCCCGACGGGGTGGCCTGGACGGACGGGCGGTTCGTGCCGGCGGACGTGATCCTCTGGTGCACCGGGTTCCGGGCGGCCATCGACCATCTCGCCCCGCTGGGCCTGCGCGCGCCGGGCGGCGGTATCACGATGGACGGCACCCGGGTGGTCGCCGACGCGCGGGTTCACCTGGTCGGGTACGGCCCCTCGGCCAGCACGATCGGGGCCAACCGGGCCGGCCGCGCGGCGGTCAACGAGATTCGCGCCTGGCTGGCCCCGGCCGCCGCTCTCCACTGACCTGGCTCTATTTGACGGATGGTCGGTGAGCAGGCACGGTGGGAGTGACGGGGCCGTCAGCTGCCCCGATCCGATGCGACGGCGACGACCGTTCGCCCCTCTGTCGCCTCCCACGTGTGCTCGTACGCGGGCCGACTGTCCGGTCCGCGCGGTATCCGACCGCGAGCCGAGAACCCACGAGGAGTTCCAGCATGCTCACCATGACCGATAACGCCGTGCTCGTCATTCGTGACCTCGCCAACCAACAGGACGTCGCCCAGGACGGCGGAGTCCGTATCGCCGCCGACACCGAGGCCGGCTCGCTCACCGTCGAGCTGGTGCCCGAGCCGGTACAGGGCGACCGTGTGGTCGACAACCAGGGCGCCCGGATCTTCCTGGACGAGGACGCCGCCGAGTTGCTCGGTGACGCGTCGGTGGACGCCACCGTCGACGACGAGGGCATCATCCAGTTCGGCTTCACCGAGAAGCAGTAGACCCGGCCCTCACCGCAGCGGTCGCCCCCGCTGCGGTGGACCCTGCCCGGGGTGCCACCTCGGCGCGCTGTCGCCGGACGGATGCAACAGCGTGGCGAGCACGTGGGCCAGGTGGTGCGAGGTGCTCCACGCCGCCCAGTTGGCGGTGGAGCCGGCGCCCGCGCCTCTGCGGGCCCGGCGCAGCAGCTCATGGTCACCCCAGGAGAAGGCCGCTCCGGCGGTTGGCCAGTGTGGTGCCGACACCAGCGTGCGACACAGGTCGGCGAACCGGTCGTCGCCCCGGCCGCCGCGTCGCGCCCAGCGGTACACCCACCAACTGCCGTCGTCGGTGTACCGCACCGTCGGCAACCGGTCGCCGGGGTCACCGGTGCCCGGCACGGCCGGGTGGACGCCGTAGTCGCCGTAGTCGACACCGGCGTCGGCCAGTCGTCGCCACAGTTGCCAGTCCCAGCGGTCCAGTTGGACCGGCTCGTCGGTGGGCAACCGGGACAGCGTCGGCGGCATGCCGCCGGCCGCCACCGTCACCGACCGCCAGGCGTGCCGGCGCGCCCAGTCCAGCAGGTGGCGTACCCGGGGCTCGGCGGTCCGCACGTCCGCCGGGCAGCACACGTCCCCCGCGTCCACCAGCAGGTCGCACTCCTCCGGGGCGAGGCTGGTGAACCGCCAGATCCGTTCCACGGCGGTGGTGCTCGCGTCCGGCCCGGCCCGGTCCTGGCCGGCACGCAACCGGATGAGCGCGCGCCGGCCGTACGCCCGCGCCGCCGCGCCGTGCGCGACCAGCCGGTGGTCGTTCTCCGCGAGCCCGATCACCGGCACCACCGGTACGCCCCAGCGGGTCAGCTCCGCCTCCGGGATGTCGGGCAGCGCGTTGACGTCGACGGCGGGCATGAGCCCGGCTGGCAGCCGGCGAACGGCGTCCATCATGGACCGGTCGATCGCGCCGACCTCCAGGATCGGGGCGACCAGTGCGGCGTACGCGGGATCGAGGTGGCTCAGGGCCTCAAGCTCGCCTCGTCGGCTGGCGAGGATGGGGCGGTAGACCGGTGCGGCCGCCCGGCCCCCGTGGGAGGGCACCATACTTCAATCTAGCCAGGCATACGCGGATGCCCCAGGAATGTAAGCCGGAATTCGGCTGCTCGACTGTCGGTTCGGCGACTACCATCCACCGATGCTCACGCCGATTCACCGGTACCGATCCGACGAAGAGGACAGCGCACGGTGGACCGGTTTTCCGTTGCGCGACGGCGACATCGTGATCAGCACCCGGTCCAAGAGCGGCACCACCTGGATGCAGATGATCTGTGCGCTCCTGGTGCTGGGCACCCCGGAGCTGCCGGCGCCGCTGACCGTGCTGTCGCCGTGGCTCGACTGGTTGGGCGAGCCGCAGGCCACGGTGTACGACCGGCTGGCGGCCCAGCCACACCGGCGGTTCATCAAGACGCACACCCCGCTGGACGGGGTGCCGCTCGACCCTCGGGTGCACTACGTGGTGGTGGCCCGGCACCCGCTGGACATGGCGGTCTCCCTCTACCACCAGAGCGCCAACCTGGACCGGGCGCGCATCGCCGAGCTGACCGGTCGACCCGCCCCGGCCGGGCCACCCCGAGAGCGGCCTCCGGTGCGGGAGTGGTTGCTGAGCTGGGTCGACCGCGAGGTGGACCCGCACGCCGAGCTGGATTCGCTGCCCGGGGTGCTGATGCACCTGAGTGACGCGTGGGCCCGCCGGCACGAGCCGAACGTCGAGCTGGTGCACTACGACGACCTGTTGGCCGATCTGGGCGGTGAGATGCGCCGGCTGGCCGACCGGTGGAAACTCCCGAGCCCGGGGCCGGAGTTGGTGGAGGCCGCCACCTTCGGTCGCATGCGGGAGCGGGCCGATCGGCTCGCACCGGACGCGCTCGGCGTGCTGCGCGACCGGCAGGCGTTCTTTCGTCGGGGAGGCTCGGGGCAGGGCCGCGACCTGTTGGACGAAGCCGGTCTCGCCCGCTACCGGGAACGGGTCACGTCGCTGGCCCCGCCCGACCTGCTCACCTGGCTGCACCGTTAGGCCGCCGGGCTCGGAAGAGCGCACGGCGCCGCTCGACCGTGGTCGGAACGTCGCCGCGCTCTGGCCGTCTCCCACCATCGCAGCCGTTCGGCGGTACGCCGGCGGGGACCTGGCTCGACCGGCCCTTCGTGCCGGTCCGTGCTCTCGATCCCCGGTCCGCGCGGATCCAAACCCGCCGACCGTGGGGATTTCCACCATCCGCCAGTCCCGGCGTGGCGCGCCGCCGGACGGGGTATGAGCGTGGACATGGAGCATTTCACTATCGCGACCGTCGCCGAGAAGAGCCCGGATTTCCGGCGGGTGCTGTGGACCGGTGAGCACACCCAGCTGGTCATCATGACCATCCCCGCCGACGGGGAGATCGGCGAGGAGGTGCACGAGGACATCGACCAGATCCTCACCTTCGTCAGCGGCGTCGGCGAGGCGCGGGTCGCCGGCGCGAAGCGGAAGGTCGTCGCGGGCGACCTGGTCGTCGTGCCGGCCGGCACCAAGCACAACTTCGTCAACACCGGCCCCAACCCGCTGGTGCTGTACACGGTCTACGGGCCGCCGGAGCACGCCGACAAGGCCGTTCACAAGACCAAGGAGGAGGCCGACGCGGCCGAGGCGGCGGGCGAGGACGAGCCACCGACCGAGTGAGCCGTCCGGCCTGATCCGGGCCGATGCGGGTACCCCCGGCGGGTGGAGCAGCAGCCGGCGATCTCCGACTACGGGTTCCTCTCGGACTCTCGCTCGGGTGCCCTGGTCGGCAAGGACGGCTCGATCGACTGGTGGTGCCCGCACCGGTTCGACGGGTCGTCCGTGTTCGCCCGGCTGCTCGACCCGGGAGCTGGCCACTTCCGGCTCGCGCCGGTCGGGGTCGGCGGTCCGCGTCACCGGGTGGAGCGCGCGTACCTGCCGGACACGTTGGTGCTGCGGACGGTGCACCACACCCCGCACGGCAGCGTGGCGGTCACCGACGCCCTGGCCGCCGAGGTCGGCGCCCGTGCCCACGAGTTGGGCCGCAACTCACCCGCGGTGCTGATCCGGGTGGTCGAGGGGCTCACCGGGCGGGTACGGATGGCGCTGGACTTCGCGCCCCGCCCGGAGTACGGCCTGCTCACGCCGTATCTGCACGAGCAGCCGGACGGCGGGGTGCTGGCCGGCGCCGGTCCCATCGTGCTGATGTTGCGCGCCGGGGGCCTGCACCTGCGCGCCGGCACCGACCGGGTGACCCACGAGTTCGAGGTCTCCGCCGGCCAGGTGATCGGGATGGACCTCGCCTTCGGCGAGGCGTACGGCGACCCGCCGGCCCGGATGGACCCGCTGACCACCCTCGCCGAGACGACGCAGGCGTGGCAGGCGTTCCGGGAGACGCACACGTACTCCGGCCGCTACCCCGAACTCGTCAAACACAGCTCGACGGTCCTGACCGGCCTCACGTACGCCCGCAGTGGCGCGGTCGCCGCGGCGCTGACCACCTCGCTGCCGGAGCAGATCGGCTGCGACCGGAACTACGACTACCGCTACTCCTGGCTACGGGACTTCTCGTTGACGATGCGGGCGCTCTGGGTGGCGGCCTGCCCCGACGAGACGTCCCGGCTGTTCGCCTGGGCGACCCGCTCGATCGGCCGGTTCGGCGACGAGCCCGTCCCGGTGCTCTTCGGGCTGGAGGGCGAGCGCGACATCTCCGAGCACCACTGCCCCCACCTCCGCGGCTACCGCGACAGCAGGCCGGTACGGGTCGGCAACGACGCCTGGCGGCAGCGGCAGCTCGACGTGCCGGGTGAGGTGATGTCGGCGGTGTGGCGGCTGCGCGACTACCTCGGCGCGACGTTCGAGGACGAGTTGCGGGAGATGGTGCTCGGGCTGACCGAGCAGGTGGCCGCGACGTGGCGCCTGCCGGACCGGGGCATCTGGGAGACCCGGGACGAGGAGCGCCACTACGTCTCGTCCAAGGTGGCCTGCTGGCTCACGATGGACCGGGCGGTGGGGCTCGCCGACCGGCTCGGCGATGGGGCCGACCCCCGTCGCTGGGCCCGGGTGCGCGACGAGATCCGCGAGACCGTGCTGCGCGAGGGGTGGAACGACCGGATCGGGGCGTTCACCGGCGCGTTCGGGTCGGCGGAGTTGGACGCCTCGGTGCTCGCCCTGCCGGTCACCCACTTCCTGCCGGCCACCGACCCGCGGATGCGCTCGACCATCGCGATGGTCGAGCGCGAGCTGGGCACCGAGGACGGTCTGCTGCGGCGCTGGACGACCGACCCGGCCGGCTTCCTGCTGTGCTCGTTCTGGTTGGTGGAGTGCCTGGTGATGACGGGTGAGCCGCAGCGGGCCGAGGCGCTCTTCGAGCGGGTCGTCGGGTACGCCAACGACGTGGGGCTGTTCAGCGAGCAGATCGACCTGTCCACCGGGATGCAGCTCGGCAACACCCCGCAGGCGCTCTCGCACATCGGGCTGATCAACGCGGCCTGGCGGATCACCGAGCCGGACAGCTACTGATCGGTCGACGTTCCGTCCCGGCCAGAATCCTGCAACAGACCTGCAAACGTCAGGCATTGACGTTGATGCTTGGGCGGTCCTAGCCTCGAAGAAGTGGGAAAGCCCTTTCCCCAGGGCTTTGATCCCGCTTCACCCCGCCTCGGATCCGGGCGTCCGGCGGGGACGCACACCGATCCCGTCGCAGCGCGGCACGCTGTGCCGACCCGTCTCAGTACGGCGGCCGAGGGATCACCACCACATGCGTCAAGGAGGACACCTGTGCAGAAAAGAAGACCATCCGGCCGCCGACCACTCCTGCTGGCGGTGGGCGCCGGGGTGACCGTCGCGGCCCTCGCCGCCGGCATGACCTCGGCCTTCGCGGCCACCGTCTTCAGCGACGACTTCACCGACGGCGACACCTCCGGCTGGTCCAAGTCCGGCGGCACCTGGGCCGTCGACGGCTCGGGCGTGCTCAACCAGTCCAACGCCGGCAGCGAGCTGGCCCGGCAGTTCGCCGGCCAGACCAGCTGGACCAACTACTCCGTGCAGGCCCGGGTCAGGCCGACGAGCTTCGGCTCGTCCAGCGCCCTGGTCGGGCTCGCCGCCCGGTCCAGCAGCAGCACCAGGATGTACCGGCTGGTCCTGCTCGGCTCCGGCCGGGCCGAGCTCCAGGCGGTCAACGGCAGCTCCGTCACGGCGATCGGTTCCGCCTCGCTGGGCATCGGCACCGGCAACTGGTACACCCTGCGCATAGAGACCAGCGGCAGCACCATCCGCGGCTTCGTCAACGGCACCCAGATCGCGTCCGGCAGCAACAGCCTCGCCGGCGCGGGCCGGATCGGCGTGGTCACCGCGTACGCCAGCGGCGGCTTCGACGACGTGGTGGTCGACTCCTCCGGCGGCGGCACCCCGACCACACCGCCGCCGACCACGACTCCGCCGCCGACCACGCCGCCGCCGACCACCACACCTCCGGCGGCTGGCTGGCCGACGCCCACCGGCAGCCAGAAGGTGGACGCGACGATCGCGGTCTCCGGCACCTTCGACGGTGGGCTCAAGCGCTACTACGGCATCGGTGACGGTGGGCAGAGCGAGAGCCAGGACCCGATGTTCGAGCTGGCCGCCGGCGCCACCCTGCGCAACGTGATCATCGGCGCCCCGGCCGGCGACGGCGTGCACTGCGAGGGCAACTGCACCCTGATCAACGTCTGGTGGGAGGACGTGGGCGAGGACGCGGCCACCTTCCGGGGCGGCACCACGTACACCGTCGACGGCGGCGGAGCCCGCTCCGCCAGCGACAAGGTCTTCCAGCACAACGGCTCGGGCACCGTCTACATCAAGAACTTCCGGGTGGAGAACGCCGGCAAGCTCTACCGCGCCTGCGGCAACTGCTCCACGTCGTACCAGCGGCACGTGGTGATCGACAACGTGACCGTCCGGAACACCGACGCGATCGCCGGCATCAACACCAACTGGGGCGACACCGCCCGGTTCAGCCGGATCACCATCGTCGGCGACCCGGACCGGGAGACCTCGATCTGCGTGAAGTACAAGGGCGTGCCGAAGGGCAGCGAGCCGACCGAGATCGGCGAGGGCGCCGACGGCGTCAACTGCCTCTACTCGCCCTCGGACATCACCTACCAGTAGACCGGCACGACGGCACCCCGCGGACCGCCCGGTCCGCGGGGCGCCGCCAGGTCACCCCATCAGGGGTACGCCGGAGACGTCGACCGTGTCCGGGTACTTCAGCCCGGCGCCGGTGTTGAGCACCACCACCCGTTCACCGGCCCGGATCCACCCGCCGGCGCGCAGTTGCCGAGCCGCCGTGAGGCAGGCCGCCCCCTCCGGGCAGAGCAGCAGCCCCTCCCGGCTGGCGAAGTCCCGCAGGTCGGCCAGGATGTCCGCGTCGTCGACGGCGACGGCCGTGCCGGAGGACTCCCGCAGCGCAGCCAGGATCAGCTCGTCGCCCAGCGGGGCCGGCACGGTGATGCCGAACGCCACCGTGTGCGCGTCCGCCCACGGCTGCGCCCGATCCTCGCCGGCGGCGAACGCCCGCACGATCGGCGCGCAGCCGGTGGACTGCACCGCGACCAGTCGGGGCAGCTTGTCGCCGACCCAGCCCAGCTCGCGCAGCTCGTGCAACGCCTTGTGGATGCCGATCAGGCCGACCCCGCCGCCGGTCGGATAGATGATCACGTCGGGCACCTGCCAGCCGAGCTGCTCGACGATCTCGTACCCCATCGTCTTCTTGCCCTCCAGCCGGTAGGGCTCGCGCAGCGTGCCGGCGTCGAAGATCGCCCCGTTCGACTCCGCGATCAGCTCGGCCACCCGTCGACCCGCGTCGCCGATCAGCCCGTCGATCAGGCGCAGGTCGGCGCCGGCGGCGACGCACTCGCGTCGGCAGATGCTCGGCGCGCCCAGCGGCATGACGATGGTCGCGCCCATCCCGGCCCGCGCCGCGTACGTGGCCCAGGCCGACCCGGCGTTGCCGTTGGTGGGCATCGCGATCCGCTCGACGCCCAGCTCGCGGGCCCGGCTCACCCCGACCGCCGCGCCCCGGGCCTTGAACGAGCCGGTCGGGATCAGCCCCTCGTCCTTGACCATCAGGTCCGCGATGCCGATCTCGGCGCCGTACGCCGGGGCGCGCAGCAGCGGCGTCCAGCCCTCGCCCAGCGTGGTGACGTGCCGGGGGTCGGCGACCGGCAGCAGCTCCCGGTAGCGCCACAGGTCGGCCGGGCGCAGCGGAAAGCGTTCCGGGGTGACCGCCTTCGCCACGGCCGGCAGGTCGTAGCGGGCCAGCAGCGGCGATCCGCACTCGCAGAGGTTCTGTAACCGGTCGGCGGCGTACTCCTTGCCGCAGCGCGGGCAGTCCAGGTGGGTCAGGTACACGTCGCTCCTCGCCGTCACACCGCGTCGATGCTCAGCCAGTGCCGGCTGCGCCGCCCCGGCTGGTAGACCGAGTCCAGCCGCTTGGCGACCACACCCGGCAGGCCCTGTTCCTGCCCGGCACGCAGGGCCTCGTCGCCCGCGCCCGGGAACCACGGCGGAGTCTGCCAGTGCGTACCGGCCATGACCAGCCCATCGAGCAGCTCCCGGCGTTGCGCGTACGTCACGTCGACGCTGCTCACGCCCTCCAACCAGAGCAGGTCCACGATCAGGTACTGGGCGCCGGCGGGGACCCGGCTGCCGGTGGCCGGCCGGACCGGGCGGACCCGCCCGGCACCGTCGATGCGGACCAGCACACCGTCGAGCACCGCCTCGGTGGGCGCGAGCGCCTCGGCCATCGCGCGCAGCCACGGGTACCCGCCGGTGATCTCCTCGTCGGTCTCGGAGAGCAGCCGCAGTCGCCCGCCGGAGACGTACGCCATCGCCCGGACGCCGTCCCAGCGCAGCTCGTACCCCCACGCGGCACGGTCGCGGGGGAGCCCGGCGGCGGGCGTGGCGTGCATCGGTCGGACCAGATCCGGCATCGGTGTCCAGCCCGGCGGCGCGGGGTCGGTACGTCGGACCATCCAGTCCCGCCCGCCGGTGGCGAAGAGGACGTAGCGACCGGCGGTCCGCTCACCGGAGAGCGTCACGATCACCTCGTCGTCGCGCCACTTCTCGCACCGGTAGGTGCCCCGGTCGTGGATCAGCATCCGGCCACCGCCGTACTCGCCGGCGGGGATCTCGCCGGCGAAGTCGAGGTACTCCATCGGGTGGTCCTCGGTGTGCACGGCGAGGTGGTTGCGGCCCGGATCGCGGGGGAGACCGCGGGGCACCGCCCAGGACGCGAGCACCCCCTCGTGCTCCAGGCGCAAGTCCCAGTGCAGGCTGCGGGCGTGGTGCTGCTGGATGACGAAGCGGGCGGCGTCGGCGTCGGGGCCGGCCGACGGAGGGCTCTCCGGCGGCACCGGCTCGGGTGTGCGGGCCGCGTCCCGCCGTCGCCGGTACTCCTCCAGCCGGTCGGTCACCCCCGCATTGTCCGGCAAACCGGGCCGGTGCGCTGGACGCCGGAGTGTCCGGTTCGCTCGGCGGCCGGGGGCGCGGCGGGGTAGAACGGACCTCATGGACCTCACCGACCAGCCCACCGCCCTGCTCCCCGGTGACGTGCGGATGCCCCTGCTCGGCTTCGGCACCTGGCAGGCCACCGGCCAGGCCGGTTACGACGCCGTGCTGGCCGCGCTCGACACCGGCTACCGGCACCTCGACACCGCCACCGTGTACGGCAACGAGCGGGAGGTCGGCCGGGCGGTGCGGGAGAGCGGTCTGCGTCGGGAGGACGTCTTCATCACCACCAAGCTCCCGCCGGACCGGGTGGGCCGGGAGCGCGCGACGCTGGCGGCCAGCCTGGAGGCGCTCGGCGTCGAGCACGTGGACCTCTGGTTGATCCACTGGCCGCCGTCGTCGCCGGGGGACAGCATCCCGCTCTGGCGTGAGCTGCTCGCCGCCCGGGACGAGAACCTCGTCCGGGCGGTCGGGGTGAGCAACTACAGCACCCCCGAGATCGACGAGCTGATCCAGTCCACCGAGGAGAACCCGGCGGTCAACCAGATCCGGTGGAGCCCGTCGCTGTACGACCGGCAGCGGCACGCCGAGCACCGGGACCGGGGGGTGGTGCTGGAGGGGTACAGCCCGTTCAAGACCAGCGACCTCAGCGACCCGGTGCTGACCAGGATCGCCGCCGCGCACGGCGTCTCCCCGGCGCAGGTGGTGCTGCGCTGGCACATCGACCACGAGATCGTGGTGATCCCGAAGTCGGTGACCCCGGAGCGGATCACCGCCAACTTCGACGTCTTCCACTTCTCGCTCACGGCCGAGGAGATGCGCGACATCGACGCGCTCGGCGAGGTCTGAATCGGCGAATTCCTTCAGCGCATGACTCGGCATTGAAGGGTATCGACATCGACGTACGTGACGGTATAGCGTGCCCGTCATCACGTTCGTCGATCCGTTCGTACCCGCCGTCGCTGGAGGATCGCCATGGCCCGAACACCGTCCATCCGTCTGCGCCGCCGTGGGGTGCTCGGCATCCCCGCCCTGGTGGTCGCCGCGCTGACCGTCGTCGCCCGACCCGCCGCGGCGAACGCCGCGCCGAAGGCCGAGTGCCTCGCCGACCTGCTTCAGGACGCCTGATGGCGACGATCCCCTGGCTGGTGGACGTGCTGCGCGCCGCCGGGGTCCAGGTCGTCGTCGAGGGGGACTGGCTCAACCGGATGCGGCCCGGCTCCTTCGACCCGATCGGGGTGCTCTGGCACCACACCGCCTCCACCTCCAGCGCCAGCAACCCGCACCCGGCGCTCGGCATCTGCATCAACGGCCGGTCCGACCTGCCGGGGCCGCTGTGCCAGGCGCTCGTCGACTACAACGGTGTCTTCCACGTCATCTCCGCCGGCCGGTGCAACCACGCCGGGGTCAGCGGTGGCAGCGGGCCGATCCCGGCCGGGGACGGCAACACCCTCATGATCGGGTGGGAGATCGACTACAACGGTGTGAGCCAGGAGATGACGGCCGCGCAGTACAACGCGTCGCTGGCCGCCACCGCCGCGGTGCTCACCCGCCTCGGCCGGGACAGCAGCTACGCCCGGGGTCACCGGGAGACCAGCACCACCGGCAAGATCGACCCGTCCTTCATCGACCTGAATGTCATGCGCGCCGACGTGGCGGCGAGAATGGCCGGCGGCGGCACGGCGTGGTCCTCCACCGTGGACAACACCACCAGCGGCCGGTTCACCGCCAGCGCCAACTGGGGCGTGTCGTCGTACTCCAGCCAGCGGTACGGCGCCGACTACCGGTACGCCGACCCGGTCGCCGCCAGCGATGTCGCGTGGTACCGGTTCAACGTTCCGGCGGCCGGCAACTACCGGGTCGAGGCCTGGTGGCCGGCGAACTCGGGCTACAACAGCGCCGCCCCGTACATCGTCGCCACCAGCACCGGCAACCAGACCGTCCGCGTCGACCAGCGGGTCACCGGCGGGCAGTGGCGGATCCTCGGCACGTTCGCGCTGCCGGCGGGCGACGCCAACCGGGTGGGCGTGAGCCGGTGGAGCAACGCCACCGGCCTGGTCGTCGCCGACGCGGTGCGCCTCACCCGCGTCTGACCTCGGGCGGCGGATGTCCGCGTACTGATCCACTCGGCCTTCGTGAAGTCGGGGCGTCCAGGGTGCGAGGATGCCCCGACTCTACGGAACCCGGGGGTTTGCGAGGGGCAGCCCACCGTGCCCATGCGCATCCGGAGACTGACGACCCCGAGTCACGCACGGGGAGGTGCGTTTGCCGGTGCCGAGCCCGTCGGTGCCCGCACGATGCAACCACGAGCCGTGTACCTCGCTGACCTGGACGTTGCCACCGGACCGCGTGTAGGACGCCTGCCAGTCGCGGATGGTCTCGTAGGCACCGTGGTCGAGATAGTCCAGGTGCAGTTCGAGCACGACGTGCTGCCTCGGGGGCAGGGCGGCGAGTCGGCGGGTGAGTCGTCCGGAGGCGACGAAGGCGAGTGTTCCGGTGATCGACACGAGCCAGGTGCCGGAGTTCGGCTCGGTGACGTGAATGTCGCACCGGGCCAACCGCCGCAACATGAAGAGCACCGCCGAGGCCATGCCCAGCCCGACCCCGACGAGCAGGTCGGTCGCGGCCACGCCGACCGCGGTGATCACATAGATGGGCAGCTCCCGGTGCCGGGCGTACATACGGATCTGGGCGAGGCTCACCAGCCGCAGGCCGACCACCACGAGGACGGCGGCGAGCACGGCCATCGGGATCATTTCCAGCAGTACGGCGCCGGCCATCACGAACCCGGCGATCCAGACTCCGTGCAGGATGGTCGAGGCGCGGGTGCGTGCCCCGGCCGCGACGTTGGCCGAGCTGCGCACGATGACGCCGGTGACCGGGAGGCCGCCGAGCGTTCCGGACACGGCGTTCGCGGCGCCCTGAGCGATGAGTTCACGATCGAGGTTCGCCCGTGCGCCGTGGTGCATGCGGTCGACGGCCACCGCGGAGAGAAGAGATTCCACGCTCGCTACCAGGGCGATGGTGATGACTGCCGGGAGGACTTCCCACAGCGGTGAGTCGGGCCAGCGGGCGAAGGTGAGCGCGCTCAGGGGGTTGGCGGGCAGATTGACCCGCTCCACGTCGGCACCGAGGGCCGCCGCGACCACGGTGGCGACCACCACCGCCACCAGGGTGGCCGGCAGCATGGTGGTCTTGACCAGACGTGACCAGATCAGCAACAGCGTCATGGTCAGCGCGCCGAGCAGCACGGAAACGCTGTGGTAGTCGGCGACCTGGCCGGGTAGGTCACGGAGATTCGCCCACGCGGAGCTCTGGGGCGCGCCGCCGAGCGCTACGTGGACCTGGCTCAGCGCAATGACCAGGCCGATGCCGGCCAGCATCCCGTGTACGACTGTTGGCGACAGAGCGAGCGCGGCCCGCCCGAGGCGGGTGATGCCCAGCAGGATCTGCAGCAGCCCGGCGGCGGTCACGATCGCGGCGGTGCCGGCGAAGCCGAACTCGGCGATGGTGCCCGCGACGATCACGGTGAGCCCAGCCGCTGGCCCGCTGACCTGGAGCGGCGCGCCGCTGAGCGCGCCGGCGACTATCCCGCCCACGACGGCGGCGATCAGCCCGGCCAGCAGCGGTGCTCCGGAGGCGGCAGCGATGCCGAGGGACAACGGGATGGCGATCAGGAAGACAACGATCGACGAGGGGATGTCGTACCGAAATAGCGCTATAACCGACATGTTCGGAAGGTACGCAGATAATATTAATGCATAGTTAAGCCTGATTCTTTCACCCGCGATATCGCCGGGGTGGCCGCGCGAACTGTCGCGCTGTCAGTGGGCAAGCCCGCGACCAGCGACGTGCGGGGGCGTGACCGGCCAGGTCACGCCCCCGCACGTCGTGGTGTCGGTCAGGTACGGGAGCAGGTTGCCCCGTTGAGCGAGAAGCTCGTCGGCGACGAGTACGACCCGCTCAGGTTGCCCTGGTAGCCGAAGCTGGCCGTGCCGCCGGGTGCGACCGACCCGTTGTGGCCGACGTTCCGGGCGGTCACCGTCGACCCGCTCTGGCTCACCGTGGCGTTCCAGGCGCTGGTGACCTGCTGACCACTGGGCAGGCTGTAGGTCAGCGTCCAGCCGTTGATGGCGCTGGAGCCGGTGTTGGTGATCTGCACGTCGGCGGTGAAGCCGTTGTTCCACGAGTTCGCCGTGTACTTCACCGCGCAGCTCGCGCCACCGCCCGGCGGCGGCGTGGTCGGAGGCGGCGTGGTCGGGTTACCGCCACCGTTGACGTTGGCCGAGAACGATGTCACCGCGAGGCCGACGCCGCCCTGCCACGGCTCGAAACCGGCCTGGATGCTGGTCAGGTACCAGGAGTTGGTGATCGCGCCCCGGTTGCGGGTGTCGTTGATGAAGTCCAGCACGCTGAAGTTCAGGCTGGAGACCGCCGACGGCGCGACGTAGGAGATGACGTTGTTGGAGCCGTTGCTGCCCCGCCAGACCTCCCAGGTGCGGCCGGCCAGGTTGGCCGTGCCGACGACCGAGCCGATGGGCTGGATCGGACCCTGCCGGTTGAGCCAGATCATGATCTCCATCTGGTTCACCCCGTCCCGCTTGGGCGACGGGTCCAGCCAGATGTCGTACGACGCGTTGTAGGTGGCGCCGCTGACGTAGCGGTAGGAGATGCTGCTGGTGGCGCTGCTGATCTGGCTCACCTGGATCGGCAGGTTCGTGCCGGGGGAGCAGTTGGTGTAGTGACAGCCGAAGAACACCGAGGGGTACGCCGTGGGCGCCCCGTTGGTGGGGCTGCTGCCGTTCAGAGTGGTGATCTCGAAGCCGTTGCTGGTGACGTTGATGCACTGCTGGGCGGTGGTGCCCCAGCGGTTGTTCTGCACCACGTACCGGCCCTGGATGACGGCCGAGCCGTACTGTTCGCAGATCTGGGTGTCGGCGGAGGCGCTGCCGCCGAGGGCCACGGCCACCAGCGAACTGGCGACCAGCAGCCCGGCGGCGGCCAGGGCCCGAAGTTGACGTTTCATGACGCTCCTTGACTCGGCGCGTGCCGGGCGCCGGATGTGGTGGGGCAGTGCGGGAGCGCTCCCACGCTCAACGACACATTTACATGTCTGAAACTGACGCGCAACCGTACGCGTTGAACTGGTGAATTGTGAGGAATGCCATCCACCCGCCGGACGGCTGGCGACGGACGGCCAGCCAAGCTGCGTGGGTCGCCGACGAGCGGCGGGGCGCGGACCGATTGGGCCTGGTGTGCGCCGATCGCTCCGAGTAGCGTGTTGCCTCCAACGCGTACCGCTCCCCCTCCGGAGGCGTACACCACCATGGGTGGCTCCCCCCTGCGCATCCTCGTCGTCGGCGCGGGCATCGCCGGCCTGGCCGTAGCCCGGGCGCTGCGCCTGGCGGGCTTCCGGCCCGACGTCACCGACAAGCTGCCACCGGGGGAGTCCACCGAGACCGGTCTCTACCTGCCCGGCAACGCCGCCCGCGCACTGCACCGGCTCGACCTGCACGACCCGGTCCGACCGATCGGGCAGGTGATCCGTCGGCAGCTGTTCTTCGACGCCGCCGGCGCGCAACTCTGCGAGGTCGACCTCGACGCCCTCTGGGCCGGCGTCGGCGAGTGCCGGGCACTGCCCCGGGCCGACCTGCACCGGGTGCTGCTCAGCGGTGCCGGCGGCGCCGTCCGGCACGGCGCCGAGGTCCGCACCCTGGACCTGCTCCCGGGCGCGGTCGGCGTCACCTTCACCGACGGCACCACCACCGAGTACGACCTGGTCATCGGCGCCGACGGGCCACGCTCCTCGGTTCGTGCGCTGGCCGCGCTCGGTGGGCCCCCGCGCCCGGTCGGGCAGGTGGTCTACCGGGCTGTCCTGCGCGACGGCCCACCGGTCACCGAGTGGACCGCACTGCTCGGCCAGCGCTCCGGGTTCCTGATGGTGCCGATCGGCGCCGGTCGACTGCACCTCTACGCCGACGAGGCCGGCACCGAGGAACCCGTCGACCCGCTGGCCCGGCTGCGGGACCTCTTCGCCGACTACCGCGGCCCGGTACCCGAGGTGCTGGCGGCGCTCGACGAGGTGCACGTCGGGATCACCGACGAGGTGGAGTTGGGCCGCTGGCACCGGGGGCGGGTCCTGCTGGTCGGCGACGCCGCGCACGCCACCGCGCCGACGCTGTCCCAGGGCGCGGCCATGGCCTTGGAGGACGCAGTGGTGCTGGCCGAGTCGCTGCGCGCCGCCAACAGCGTGGAGGCGGCGCTCGTGGCGTACGAGAGTCGTCGCCGTCCGCGTACCCGATGGGTGCGGGACCGGACCCGGGACCGCAACCGGACCAGGGACGTGCCGCCGGCGCTGCGCGACCCGCTGCTGCGCGGACGCGGCGACCGGATCTTCGGGGAGCACTACCGGCTCCTGCTCGGCCCGCTGTAGCCCCGTTGTAGATCGTGTCACGCCACCCCACGCGGCGCTGCGACCTGCCGGGGACTATCCTCCTTGCGGATGACGGCCCGCCGATAACCAGCGTGTGCCGAGCGGGACAACCGAGAACCGGAGGCCACTCGTGACCACCGTCGCACCCAAGCCGGTCGTGACCCGGCCCTGGCCGGTCCGGGAGCCGGTCAAGGGGTCGGCCATCGCGCGGCTGCTGCGAACCACGGACGCGAAGCAAATCGGGATCATGTACATGGTCACCGCGTTCGCGTTCTTCATGATCGGTGGCCTGATGGCCCTGGTCATGCGGGCTGAGCTGGCCCGACCCGGGCTGCAGTTCCTGTCGCCCGAGCAGTACAACCAGCTTTTCACCATGCACGGCACGATCATGTTGCTGTTCTTCGCGACGCCGATCGTGTTCGCGTTCGCGAACTACATCGTGCCGATCCAGATCGGCGCGCCCGACGTCTCCTTCCCCCGGCTGAACAGCTTCGCCTACTGGCTGTACCTGTTCGGCGGGACGATGGCGACCGCCGGGTTCATCACCCCGGGTGGCGCCGCCGACTTCGGCTGGTTCGCGTACGCGCCGCTGAGCAGCGTCGAGCACTCGCCGGGCGTCGGCGCCAACATGTGGATCATGGGTCTGGCCATCTCCGGTCTGGGCACCATCCTCGGCGCCGTGAACATGATCACCACGGTGCTGACCCTGCGCGCGCCCGGCATGACCATGTTCCGGATGCCGATCTTCACGTGGAACATCCTGGTCACCAGCCTCCTGGTGATCCTGGTCTTCCCGCTGCTGGCCGCCGCGCTGTTCGCGCTCGCCGCGGACCGCATCCTCGGCGCGCACGTGTACGACCCGGCAACCGGTGGGCCGATGCTCTGGCAGCACCTGTTCTGGTTCTTCGGGCACCCCGAGGTCTACATCGTGGCGCTGCCGTTCTTCGGCATCATCAGCGAGGTCATCCCGGTCTTCTCCCGCAAGCCGATCTTCGGCTACAAGGGTCTGGTCGCCGCGACCGTCGCGATCGCCGCGCTCTCCATGAGCGTCTGGGCGCACCACATGTTCGCCACCGGCCAGGTGCTGCTGCCGTTCTTCAGCTTCCTGAGCTACCTGATCGCCGTGCCGACCGGTATGAAGTTCTTCAACTGGATCGGCACCATGTGGCGGGGTCAGATCAGCTTCGAGACGCCCATGCTCTGGGCGGTCGGCTTCCTGGTCACCTTCCTCTTCGGTGGTCTCACCGGTGTGCTGCTGGCCAGCCCGCCGATCGACTTCCACGTGTCGGACTCGTACTTCGTGGTGGCGCACTTCCACTACGTGCTCTTCGGCACCATCGTGTTCGCGGTCTTCGCCGGCATCTACTTCTGGTTCCCGAAGATGTTCGGCCGGATGCTCGACGAGCGCCTGGGCAAGGTGCACTTCTGGCTCACCATGATCGGCTTCCACACCACGTTCCTGGTGCAGCACTGGCTCGGCAACGAGGGCATGCCCCGCCGGTACGCCGACTACCTGCCCAGCGACGGCTTCACCACGCTGAACACGATCTCCACGATCGGCGCGTTCATCACCGGTATCTCCACGCTGCCGTTCATCTACAACTGCTGGAAGTCGTACAAGACCGGCCCAGTGGTCGAGGTGAACGACCCGTGGGGTCACGGCAACTCGCTGGAGTGGGCGACCAGCAGCCCGCCGCCGCTGCGCAACTTCGACAAGATGCCCCGGATCCGCTCCGAGCGGCCGGCGTTCGACGCGAAGTTTCCGGAGTTGGCTGCCGGTGGTCAGAGCCTGGCCGGCCCGCCGGAGGGTGGCGCCAAGCCGCTCACCAGCGAGTCGGACGGCGGGGCCAGCTACCGCGAGGACACCGCGAGCGACGCCGACCGGCACTGACGCTCAAGCCCAGCAGTACGACGGGCGCCGCCCCCGGGACACCGGGAGCGGCGCCCGTCGCCATATCCGGCCAACGTGACTCCCGCCCCCCGCCCGCCCGTTCCTGGCTTCGAGCCGGTCTGGCTCCGAAGGGGCTGTGTGCCTGAAGAGCCTGATGTCTGTGAGTCATCAAAATGACTCACAGACATCAGGCTCTTCA
>NZ_JAKKFF010000319.1 GCF_022229015.1 Micromonospora foliorum | reverse complement strand
CGGCGGATGCCGGGCTACCGGGTGCTCCTGGACTGCCGGGTGCGCCGGGGCTGCCGGGTGGGCCGGACGGTCCGGGCGGGCCGGTGGGCCCGGGTGGGCCGGTCGGTCCGGGCGGGCCCGTCGGCCCGGCGCAGGTCGGCGCGGTGATGACGTTGGTGTCGAGGGTGACGGCCTCGGTGCGCGCCAGCGCGCGGCCCTGGAGGGTCGCGCCCGTGGCCATCGTGATCGCGGCCTGAGCCATGATGGTGCCCACGAAGGTGGTGCCGGTGCCGATCGTCGCCGAGCTGCCGATCTTCCAGAACACGTTGCAGGCCGAAGCCCCGTTGATCAGGACGACGCGGCTGTTCGACGCCGTCGTCAACGAGGAGTCGACCTGGAAGATGAACACGGCCGACGGGTCGCCCTGACCGTTGAGCGTCAACGTCCCGGTCAGTTGGGCCGCGCCGATCCGGTAGACCCCTTCGTTGAGCGTGTTGCCGCCCAGTTCCGCCGGAAGGATGGTGAACGGGGTCCGGCCGGCGGCGTCGTTGAAGGCGGTGGTCAGGTCGCTCTGAGCCTGTAGTGCGACCGCGTCACCGAGGTGTACCTCGCCGCCGATGGTTGCCGTTTCGAAGCCGGACTGGGTGTTTCCGGGGAAACGCCCGAGGCTCTGGGCCAGGAAGCTGGGGCCGGTGTTGGTCGGCTCCGCCCCGGCCAGGACGGAGAAGTCGGCCGCCGTCCCCAGGTTGACCGGTGCCTCCTGCGCGTTGGCGGCGGTCGAGCTGAAGAGCAGCAGGCTGGCTGCCACTGTGGCGGCTGCGCCAGCCGCGAGCGTGGGCAGGACCACTCGCCGCCGTAGCCAATGTTTGGGTTTAGCTGTCACAGAACACCCTCCGTGGGTACTACTCGCAGGAGACGTCCAGCGAGTGGAGTCCTGCGTGATACGGCCTGTATGGCGCCGATGAGCGCGCTGACCACCACATCACGCCAGGGTGTTCAATGTGGGCAAATTGGGACAATACCCACGATGCATCTATCTGAATGGGACTGACGTTCGCGTTCTTGTTCGCCGTCTGTCGAAAGCGGGCAGTGCGGCGGAGCGGATCTCGGCCTATCGCCCGACCGTCGGGAGCGGCCCGGTCGCGCGGCCGAGGACGCAGGGGGAGGAAGGGCTGTTACTGGTGGCCGGGAATCGGAACCGGCGCAGCTCCTCCACCCGAAAACCGGCCGCTGCGATGGCGGCGACGGTGTCGCGGCTGGTGTGGCAGCCGGCGAACAGCTTCGGCCACAGTGTGGCGTCGACGAGTCGTTGGGCGCGATGCAGACGCGGGGCCTCCTCGGCGGCCACGTGCTCGAAGAACCGCACCTGGCCCCCGGGGCGCAGCACCCGGTTGATCTCGGCCAACGCGCTCGCCTGATCGGGCACGGTGCACAACACCAACGCGACCACGGCCGCGTCGAACTCGCCCTCTCCGGCGGGCAGCGCCTCGGCCAGACCGTCGACGACGGTGACCGGAACCGGCGCGTCCGACGCGGCGCGCTCGGCGGCGGCACGCAGCCGCCGCTCCGGTTCGACCGCGAGAACCTGGGTCACCCCTGGCGGGTAGTGGGAGAACATCCGCCCGTTGCCCGCCCCGATCTCAATCACGCGCCCGGACAGGCCGGCGACCAGGTCCCGTCGGAACGCCGCCGTGCCGGCGCGGTCCATGGCGACGCTGAGTCGCTCGTACACGCGGGCGAACACCGGGTGCGACACCGTGGCCACGTCGACCTCCTGCTCTCCGTCGAACGCTTTCTCCGGCGATTGTCCTGCATCCGCGCACGCTTTCCGTCTTACTGATTGGCAGCACGATTCAATCCGGCGCAGACAGGACGTGGTTCGACAATGAAGATCGTCGTCATCGGCGGCAGCGGCCTCATCGGCTCCAAGCTCGTGGACCGCCTGGGTGCCCAGGGCCACGAGGCGGTGCCGGCATCGCCGAAGACCGGCGTGAACACCCTGACCGGCGAGGGAGTGGCCGAGGCGCTCACCGGCGCCGAGGTCGTCGTCGACGTGTCGAACTCGCCGTCGTTCGAGGACGCCGCCGTGCTGGAGTTCTTCGAGACGTCCACCCGGACGCTCCTCGCCGCCGCGTCGGACGCCGGGGTGGGTCACTACGTGGCGCTTTCCATCGTGGGGAGCGACCGCATCCCGGACAGCGGCTACATGCGCGCGAAGGTCGCCCAGGAGAGGTTGATCGTCGCGTCCGGGATGCCGTACTCGGTGGTCCACGCCACCCAGTTCTTCGAGTTCCTCCAGGGCATCCTCGACGCCGCCACGGACGGTGACACCGTGCACCTCGCGCCGGTGCTCATTCAGCCGATGGCCGCGGACGACGTCGCCGCCGCGGTGGCCGAGGTCGCGCTCAGCGCGCCGACGAACTCCGTGGTCGAGGTCGCTGGCCCGGAGCAGTTCAGCCTCGACGAACTGGGTCGATCCCTCCTCGCCGACCAGCCGGACGCACGATCCGTGGTGGCCGACCCCGATGCCCGGTACTTCGGCGCGAAGCTGGGCGAACGCTCGCTCGTTCCCGCCGACGGCGCCCGCATTGCCGGCACCGGCCTGGACGACTGGCGTACCCGGGCAGGTCGCAAACAGTGAGCCGGCCGGCTACCTCGGCGTTGCCGGTGGGTCGGTCCGCCCACCGAGGCGCCGCGCCAACTCCCGCACCACCTCGGTGAACGGCTCGTCGGACTCGCTCTGCCAGTGCCCGTGGATGGGTGGGGCGACGCTGTCCCCGGGAGGCGTCAGCACGTCGCGGGGATCACGCTGTCGGCGATCCACCGCGGTGGCCGGGTCGCCCGGGGCGGGGGACGGCTGGGGGGAGAAGACCCAGCCGCCGATGGGGTCGGTGTCGCGCCACAGGTTCACCCAGCGCCAACCCACCCGACGGCCGATCTCGTGCAGCGCCGCGTCGTCCACATAGGCGGGGAAGAGCCGCGCGTAGAGGCGGCGCAGCGGTGATCCGTAGGTCAGCAGGGCGACCCGGTCACCGACCTGCGGCGGCAGCTGGAGCACCGTGGCGGCGAGCAGGACCGAGCCGTGGCTGTGCCCGGTGAGCAGCACCGCGTCGCCGCGCTCGACGAGGTGGGTGATCCGGCGGGCCAGTTCCGGCACGGCCCGTTCCGAGTAGCAGGGCGGCGCGAACGGGTGGGCGGCCCGGGGCCAGAAGGTGCCAAGGTCCCAGAGGACACCGATGTGCCGGCGGTACGGCTCGGTCCGGTACGCGAAGATACCCCCGATGATCAGACCGAGGATGATCGCCGCGATCACCCAGCTACCGAACGCGATGGCGAACGTGATCGCGCCCGCCGGCAATCCGATGGTCCGCTCGAGTACGTCGCTCGGGACCTGCCCCAGCAGGCCGATGGTGGTGGTGGCCGTGCCGAGTCCGGCGAGGCAACCGTAGAGCACGGCCAGTGGCACCAGCTTCTCGGTGAAGCGAGCCCGGGCTATCGCGTCTCGGACCTGCCTCAGTCGGGGCCCTGCCTCGGCCGGCGGGTCCGGGAAGTCGTGTGCCACTATCGCCGCCGCCGCCCGGCGTCGACTCCGGCGGGAGATCAGGATGACGAGGACGGCGACGATCGCGGTGACCAGCACCCCACGGAAGAAGCCGAAGATCGCCCAGGTGTAGGCGCGGGGTGGGCCGGAGGCGATGCCCTCTCCGGTCGGCACGTCGCGGTCCAGGAAGTCCGCCATCCGGTAGACCAGTTCGGCGGAGTACGCCACCGCCATGCTGATCCCGGTGGCGGCGACAACGAGAGCGCCCAGCCCGAACAGCGGGGTGCCGTCGTGCTCCCGGCGCCGGTGCCACAGCAACACCACGCCCAGGGCGGCCAACAGCGTCGTCTGAGCCACGAACAGACCGGCCAGGGTCGGGTCATAGCCGGGGAGCCCGTGCTCCTGCGGCCACGGCTGCGAGCTGGTCGGCACGTGTACCACGACAACCACGGTCAGGACGACGGCGGCGGTTCGGAGGGTGCGGGTGACCCGGTCGAGCCGCTGGTCGCCGGGGGCCCGGTCCATCAGTGGCGGTGTGCAGAGCAGCCCCACGCAGGCCGTCAGGATCACCCCCGTGATCGCCGCCAGCGCGATCGTGGCCGCCGAGGCGTCACCGGCGCCCCGGGCCAGCAGCAGGACGAGGTCCAGCGTCGCGAAGGCCGCGGCGACGTGAATGGCGCGCATCCGGCCCACCAGTGGCTCGGCGTCCCACTGGCCGACGGTGCCGAGCCGAGACGCGGAGCTGCCCTGATCCGGTGCCCGAAACGCCTCGAAGGTCCGCCCCGGACGGCAACTGACCCGCCAGATCAGGCCGATCGCGGCGGCCGGGACCAGCGCGAGCACCGCCAACCGCAGTCCGACCGGTCGTCCACCCAACCAGGACAACCAACTGCGTCCGGCGAGGCAGTTCGCCGAGGCCAGGCACTTCCAACCGACGAGGTCCAGGGCCACGCCGGCGATGGCGAGCACGTACAACACGGTGAGGGTGAGCCCCAGTACCCGGCACAGGGACTTGACCGTCGCCTCGGAACTCGGGTTCGCCGGGCGCATCCAGATCGCCACGTTGACAAGCATGAAGGGGAGCAGAAAGACCACCGCCAGGGTGCGGGCCACGGTCCCGGAGGGCAGGTCACCCCAGCGGTACGCCTCCAGCGTCACCCCGTGCGCGCCGGTGCTCTCCGAGTACCGGGGGCGCGGCCGGTAGAACCCGCCATTGCGGTCACCGGCGACCTGCCCGATCTGTCGCAGGTCCAGCACCTGTGCGGCACTCGCGCCGGAGACTCCGTGCACCCGTAGCTCCACGACGTCACCGGAGTCGTCCGGCCCGCTCAACCGCGCTGATCCATCCGACGTCCCCCCGAGGCGTCTCGCAGCCCTTGTCCCGCGACCCCGCCCCGACCTCAAGCGCCAGGGCCGCCGACCGCGGTGACGGCAGAGGGTCTACCCGAAGCGGACGCCCTCAATCGCGGCGGGCCGG
>NZ_JAKKFF010000318.1 GCF_022229015.1 Micromonospora foliorum | reverse complement strand
ACGCGCGCGGCGGCACGGTGGCCAGCGTCTGCGCCGGGGCGTACGCGCTGGGGCGGGCCGGGCTGCTCGACGGCCGGCGCTGCACCACCCACCACGAGGTGCAGGACGACCTGGCCCGCCGGCACCCGGCGGCCCAGGTCGTCCGCGACGTGCTGTACGTGGTGGACGACCGGGTGGTCACCTCGGCGGGCATCGCCAGTGGCATCGACGTGGCACTGCACCTGGTGGCGACCCGGCACGGCCCGGCGACCGCCGCGAAGATCGCCCGCACGCTTGTCGTCTACGCCCGCCGTAACGGGCACGAGCCGCAGGCCAGCGCGCTGATGCGGCACCGCTCACACCTGTCCGACTCGGTGCACCGGGTGCAGGATCTGATCGACAGCCGGTACGCCGAGCCCCTGCCGCTGGCCGAGCTGGCCGCCGCCGGCGGCGTGGCCGAACGGACCCTGACCCGGCTGTTCCGGGCGAGCACCGGCCTCACCCCGCTCGGCTACCAGCAGCTGCTCCGGGTGGAACGGGCCGAGCACCTGATCGGGCACGGCACCACCGTGGAAGCCGCCGCGCGGGCCGTCGGCTTCACCGATGCCCGGATGCTGCGCCGCCTGCGAGCCCGCCCCACGAGGTCGGATCCGGTCTTGAGCGGTAGTAGTCGTCCCGGGAGTGGAACTCCACCGGCAACGAGCCGGGCAGCGTGATCCGGGTGTCCCCGGCGAGCAGACCGGGGCCGGCCCGCAGCAGCAGCACGTCGCGCTCCTGGGCCGAGAGGTCGACCAGTTGTGGACGATTGAGCCGGAACATGGCCACCGCCCGGCGAACCTGCCGGGCCAGCGCCACGACCTCGGCGGCCGCCCCGCTGAGGGCCAACGCCGGCTGTTGAATGGTGCGCAGCGCGTCGCAGACGATCAGCAGCTGCGCCGGGGCGTCCTGTTCGGTCGCCGGCAGCTCCAACCGGGACGGCCACTGCCAGCGGATCTGACCGCTCATCAGCCCGTTCAGCCGAGCGGGTGGCCGGGCCCGGTGCGTGCCGTCGGCGACGAGCGAGAGCTGTGC
This sequence comes from Micromonospora foliorum, assembly GCF_022229015.1. Taxonomy (GTDB): domain Bacteria; phylum Actinomycetota; class Actinomycetes; order Mycobacteriales; family Micromonosporaceae; genus Micromonospora; species Micromonospora foliorum. Next base: position 2,315 of record NZ_JAKKFF010000318.1, on the reverse strand, counting down.
GCCGCTGCCCACCCAGCAGATTCGCTGATCGGTGACGGTCACCGCGACCGGCTCGGGCAGCTGCCAGCGGCATCGCACCTCGCTCGGCCCGAGCAGGTAGCCCGCGACCAGCAGCCGGTGTCGCCCGAGCACCCGCTCACCGGGCCTCGGTCGCAGGTTGTAGCGGCGGTCCAGGGTCGGGCCCACGTCGTCGTCCGGGGCGTCGAACCGGTGGGGACCGATGAAGAAGGGGGACGCGTCGGCGTGCATCGTCACGACCTTCCGGTCAGCTGGCTGTGTACTGAAGCCTGGCGGACCGGAGCGCCCCTGTCATGACGCCTGTTAGGGGGTCGTCCGGTCGTGTGTCGCCTGTGACCGGTAGATGCCGATCTCCTCCGGGCGGACGAGACCGTCCTCGATCGCACGGGCGAGGAGTGCCGCCTTTGTGGCGGCTGGCCGCCCCGCCCGGGTGTACTTGATCCGCGCCCGGTCGACGTACTGCTTGACGGTGTGCTCGCTGATCTGCATCCGCCGGGCCACCGACGCCTTGGACATCGACTGGAACCAGAGCAGCAGCGCCTCACGCTCCTTGTCGGACAGCATCGGCCGGTCCGGCCGCGGGTCGCCGACCATCGCACCGGCGAGCGCCGGCGGCACGTACGGGCGGTCGCTCGCGGCGGCCAGCACCGTTTCCACGCAGTGTTCCCGGCCCTCGTGCTTGGCCAGGAACGCCACCGCCCCGGCGTCCAGCGCGGCGAGCATCGTCTGCGGGTCGGTGTGCTCCGAATAGACCACCACCCGCCGCCCGGCGGCGCTCAGCTCGGCCAACTTGTCCAACGCCATCCGCCCGTGCAGCCGCAGGTCGAGCAGGACGACGTCGGCGTCCGGCGCCGCGCGCAGCACCTCGTCCGGGTCGTCGCCGGTGGCGAGCACCGTCAGGCGCGGCTCGTTGGCGAGCCAGGCGCGGACCCCCTCGACCACCACCGGGTGGTCGTCGACGATCGCCACCCCGACCGGCCGGTCGCCGGTCACCGCCGCCACCGGGTCTGCGCCCATCTGATGTTCCCGTCCCGTTCGTAGAGGTACTGCACCGGCCCCCCGTCGTCGTGCTCGCCAGGTGGCGGGCCGGTCGCCTCCGGCCCCTCCCGGTCCGGCGTGACGAGGCTGACCACCACCTCGTCCGAGCCGGAGACCACGGTCAGTCGTGCCCATCCCCGGGCGTCGGCGAGGGTGCCGGTGAGCGGGTCGGCCAGCCGGCGGCGGATCTCCACCGGCAGCGGCGGCGGGGTGCCGATGGTGACCAGGTCGATCGGTAGGCCGTTGCGTTCCGCCAGGTCGGCGGCGGCTCGCAACTCGTGCAACAGCGGGTCGGGCACATCGTCGGACTCGGCGATCAGTCGGCGCAGCCGGGCGGCGGCCAGCATGCACCGGCGCTGCACCTCCGGGTCGTCCGGGTCGGCCTGGCCGGCGGCCAGGTCACCGAGGACCCGCCCGGCCGCCGAGCTGACCAGCGCGAGCCGGTCCCGGCGTTCCCGAAGGCCCCGCTCGGCGGCATCCCGTTCGGCCGCCATCGCGTGACCGGCGGCCGAGACGGCGGCCCGCTCCCGAGCCAGGCCGACGATGACCGTGCTGCCCACGAAGACGGCCACCGGCAGCGAGAACGTGCCGTAGACGTACATCACGTAGCGGGCCACGTCGGCCGGGTCGGGGCCGTGCCCGAGCACGGCCACCAGGGCGATCAACGCGTGGGTGCTGAGGAGCGCGATCAGCCCCAGGACGCGCCGACCCCACACCGCCAGCACGAAGAACCAGCCGAGCGTGCCCCACACCCAGTTGGCGGCCGTGAACAACTGCCGCTCACCGGCTGCGGCGAAGACCGCCGCGTCGACGACCAGCAGCAGCGCGGCCAGCGGCCACGGCGGCAGCGGCGAGCCCTGCAGCAGTCGCACCCCGGCCACCGCGCCGGTCACGGCGACCAGTATCCAGGCGCCGAGCACCACCGCTGGCGCGGCGAACTCCGTGCGGGCGGACAACACCGCCGGCAGCGCGATCGCGACGTGCCAGGCCAGCGCGATGACGACGGCGGCGATCCGGGCACCCCGGTCGGACGCGTGCGCGACGTCGGCCGGCGCGGCCAGCGCCGCGGGGGAGACCGGCTCCCGGGGCGTCGGAACGCTCCTCCGGTGCGGTGCCTCCGCAGCGTCGGCGGTGAGCGCCGGGGTGTTCAGGTCAGCCGACACCGGGCCACTCCAGTCGGATCCGGGTGCCGGCACCGACCGCCGAGCGCACGTCGGCCCGCCCACCGACCGTCGTCATCCGGCCCCGGATCGACTCGC
>NZ_JAKKFF010000317.1 GCF_022229015.1 Micromonospora foliorum | reverse complement strand
GCCTCGGTGTGCCAGCTGCCGGTGGCGTCCTGGGTCGGGCGGCTGTCGCCCCAACCGTCGGTCTCGCCTTCGGGCTGGTGGGCCGGCCCGGCGGCGGTGTCGGCCGGCTCGGCGGGGGTCGCCGGGCCCGACTGCCAGCCACCGGTGGGCTGTTCACGGTGCCACTCGTCGCCCGGCTGACCGGGCTCGTCGCCGAAGAGGTAGGCCGAGCGGGGCTCCGGGCGGTCGTGCAGCCAGGCCGGCTCGTCGGTCGGCCCCTCGGCGCGCCGGGGGGCGCCGTTCGGGTCCATCGGATCGGTCCAGCCGTACACGCCTATGCCTCCAGGGGTCGGTTGCGGGCCGGGGTGACGCTACGGCGCGCCTACGACCTGCGGCAACGTGGCTAAGAAAGAGTTAAGGGGAAGTCGGACGCCAGGGTGCGGACTTCCGCGGATCCGGGCGTACAGTAAAGGCGTCCGGACAGAGAGTGTCCGTGCCTTGCGGCAGCCCCCCGACAAGTGGACAGGTCGACGTGGAGATGATCTACGGCCTGCGAGAACTTGACGAAGGAGGGGTTTGCGGCTCAATATATAGGTGTCGCCAGTCGCGCCCGGTCATGCCCAGATACAGCCTGGAATGACAGCCGCGTATGAATTGGGCGCGCGTTGGCCGGCCTTTCCGGCAGCGCATATCAAGGAGTCAGCATGGCGAAGGCCCTCTACGGCCACGTAGGTGCAGCGCCCGACCGGCGTCTGCTCGACGAGGTCACCCGACTGCGTTCCAGGGTTCAGGCACTGGAGTTCGAGATCACGCGTCTGCGTGCCGACAATGATCGGCTCGCGGCGGCTGCGGCGGAGGCGGACGATCTGCTCCGTCTGGCCGAGCCGGCGCTGACCTGATCTCCAGGTCGTAAAAACTGAATCGCACCATCGCAAAAATGCGCGCCGACACCTCTGTGCCGGCGCGTAACACTGTCCGGCACCTTTCGACGGCGAACCATTCATGATCTTGCGATGGGTTCCCCGGGAAGCACGCCTCGCAGTTCCCGAAAAGCGCCTCGACGGATAAGCCGATCATGAAAGGCGTTTGTCTTTCTCGCGGCTGACGGAACAACAGCGCGCCCACTGTCGACGCGACGTGGGGCGGGTCGCGTGCCGGCCCGCTCGCACCGCCGGGTTAGTCTGCGAGTTCACCCAGGTCCCCACAGCCGGCGACGGTACGGCGGCCACCGGACGAGGATCGAGTAGGTGTATCTCAAGAGCCTGACGGTGAAGGGTTTCAAGTCCTTCGCCTCCGCCACGACGTTGAAGCTGGAGCCCGGGATCACCTGCGTGGTGGGCCCGAACGGCTCGGGCAAGTCCAACGTCGTCGACGCCATCGCCTGGGTCCTCGGCGAGCAGGGCGCCAAGGCTCTGCGTGGCGGCAAGATGGAGGACGTCATCTTCGCCGGCACCGCCGGCCGGGCGCCGCTGGGTCGCGCCGAGGTCACCCTCACCATCGACAACACCGACGGCGCGCTGCCGATCGAGTACACCGAGGTCTCCATCACCCGCCGGATGTTCCGCTCCGGCGAGAGCGAGTACGAGATCAACGGCAACTCCTGCCGGTTGCTCGACATCCAGGAGCTGCTCTCGGACTCCGGCATCGGCCGGGAGATGCACATCATCGTCGGGCAGGGCCGGCTCGATGGCATGCTGCACGCCAAGCCGGAGGACCGCCGGGCGTTCATCGAGGAGGCGGCCGGCGTCCTCAAGCACCGCAAGCGCAAGGAAAAGGCGCTGCGCAAGCTCGACGCGATGCAGACCAACCTCAACCGCCTCACCGACCTCACGGCCGAGCTGCGTCGTCAGCTCAAGCCGCTGGGCCGGCAGGCCGAGGTGGCCCGGCGCGCCGCCGCCATCCAGGCCAACCTGCGTGACGCCCGGTTGCGCCTGCTCGCCGACGACCTTGCCACCCTGCGGACCACCCTGGACCGGGAGATCGCCGACGAGACCGCGCTGCGTGAGCGGCGCGAGCAGATCGAGGGTGAGCACGCCGAGGTGCAGGGCCGTCTCGGCGAGCTGGAGGCCGCCCTCGCGGAGGACGCTCCGCTGCTCGCCGCCGCACAGGACACCTGGTACAAGCTGTCCGCCCTGCAGGAACGCTTCCGCTCGATCGAGCAGTTGGCCCGCGAGCGGCTGCGGCCGCC
>NZ_JAKKFF010000316.1 GCF_022229015.1 Micromonospora foliorum | reverse complement strand
GCTCTTCGCACCCGCCCGGTGCTGCGCTGGGCCGCCCGTCGCGCGCGGGCCCGCGCCGAACAGCGGCTGACGGCGCGGGTCGCCCAGGTGGGCGACGAGTACGTGCTGACGCCGGTCCGGATCGTGCTCGGCTCTTACGCGCAGGCACGCGACGCGCTGCGGGACGCCGCACGCCGCTGACGCTCCGCACGGCTCGCTACCGCTCTGCGTACGCCTCAGGCGGCGTAGGGTCGGAGCATGGCCACGCCTCAGACCCCCTACGACGCGGTGCTGCACGCCGCACGCGACGTGACCAAGCTGGAGTCCGCCCTCGACGCCGAGATGCTCGGCAGCGCCCTGCTGGGCAGTGTCTACGCGATCGCGGAGACCGACCGCGACGCCGCCGTACGGGAGTTCGTCACCGGCTTCCTGGCCGCCACCGCCCGCCGCAGGATCGCGGCGGCCACCACCATCCGGCAGGTCTTCGCCACGCTCGTCCCGACCGCCGTGGGCACCGAGCGGGTGCGTCCGGGCAGCCAGGCGCCCACCTGGACGGCCCAGCTCGGCCGGGTGCACCTCACCGGCACCTGGGCGTACGGCGACGTGTACGGCGATCAGACCTCCTACCTCGCGACCTTCGCCTATGACGACGAGTCCGGCGGCTCGGAGCACGCGTTGGTGGCCCTGGTGGACCACAACATCGGGATCACCAAGGACATCTTCGTGGGCGGGCCGGCCGAACGGATCCTGGACCAGGTCCGGCAGATGTGCGCCGACGACGAGCTGACCTGGTTCCGTACCGAAGATCCGTCCCGGCTCCGGGGCGAGGTGGCCCGCCATCTGGCGGTCACCGACGACCTGGGCGAGTTGCCCGCCGAGGGGTCGCTCGCCACCGACCGGGCGTTGGTCGGGGCCCGGCTGGCGATGCTGCCCACCGCGGCCGACCCGACCGGTCCGGCGGAGGTCGAGCCGCTCTCCGCGGCCGAGCGCACCGACATGGTCCGACGGTTCCTCGCCGCGCCGGAGGCCGTCCGCTTCGGGCTGGACGCCGTCGACGGTCCCGAGCTGGCCTCCCTGCACTTCTGCCTGAGCCTGCTGCTGGACCACTCGGCGAGCTTCCCGGACGCCGACCCGATGCGCTGGAGCCCCGCGGTGTCCGGGCTCTTCCTGCTCGACTGGGTGCACCGCCGGGCCGTGCTGGACATGGACGACGCGGCGATGCTGCCCCGGGTGCTGCGGGCCTGGGCGCGGTACGCGTCGCGCCAGCGCGGGCTGCCCGAGGCGGCGGCGACGCGCACCGACGAGGCGATCGAGGAGATGGTGCCGGAGTTCGCCCGCCTCTACTCGACCGGTGAGCGGCGCAGCGCGGCGACCGCCGCGGTGGCGCAGCTGATGGCCGACGGGGTGGACCCGGACGATCCGGCCGCACTGGACGCGTGGATCGAGGCGAACCGGCACCGCCTCGCCGACGACGGCGCCTGACAGCGTCCGAGGGTGGGCGGCTCCGCGCCGCCCGCCCCTCGGAACGGCCCAGCGCGCCGGGCCGGCTGGCGCAGCGGGCTCGGGTCAGCTAGCGCAGCGGGCCGAAGACCACCGCGGCGATCAGGGCGCCGAGCGCACCTCCGGCGAGCACCTGCGCCACCGTGTGGTCCCTCAGCCGTACCCGGGACCAGCCGACCACCGCCAGCAGCGGTGCGGTGACGACCAGCCAGGTCCCGAAGGTCAGCATCAGGATGACGAGCGTGCCGGAGGCCACCGCCGAGTGGATCGACATCTTCCACCAGTGGCTGACCGACACGGCGACGACGAGGCCCACCAGCCCGGCCACCGCCAGCGCCAGCACCGGGCGGGGCGCACCGAACACGGCCAGCAGGGCGAGCCCCGCCGCGACCGAACCGAGGCCGACCAGCAGCGGCGCCCGACGCTGCTCCCGGCGGCCGACGTGGTGGTCGGTGAGCCGGCCACGGCGTACCCCGCCGACGATGTAGGCGAACGGAATGCCGGTGACGAAGAGCGTGGCGAGCAGACCCCACACGAGGCCCTGACCGGGGCGGCGTGCGCTGTGCCAGCTCACCGTGAGGATCAGCAGCGACACGAGCACCGCCGGTGCGGTCACCTCGGTGACCAGCCGCGCGATCCGCAACGCCGGGCCGGATCGGGTGGTCACCGGGCGGAGTTCCGCACCGCCGCCCACGCCACCCCCTCCGGTACGCGCCTACCCCCGAACACCGCCGACGCCGGACGGGCCGCGCCTGATCGTCACCGTACCGCCGGCAACACCGCCGGGTGCGTCGGTCCGGCCAGCGGCGCCGGGCTGACGCTGGGCGGCGAGGCGACGGCCGACGGCGACGGGATCGCCGGGCTGGGTCGGCGGGTCGGTGGTGCGGGCGGCGTGGGTGTGGGGGCGGGCACGGACCGGGTGCTGGTCGGCACGGCGGTCGCGGTCGCCTCGTCGGTCGGCGTGGGCGTGAGCGTGGGCCCGATCGTCGGGTCCGGTGTGGGCGTCGGGTCCACCGTCAGGGTCGGGGTCGGATCGGGATCGGCCGAGCCGGTCGGGTCCGGGTCGGTCGGGTCCGGGTCCGGCGTATCGGTCGGGTCCGGGTCGGTCGGGTCCGGGTTCGGCGAGTCGGTCGGGTCCGGATCGGTCGGGTCCGGCGGGTCGGTCGGGTCCGGGTCGGTCGGGTCCGGCGGGTCCGGCGGGTCCGGCGGATCGCTCGGGTTGGGGTCGGTCGGCGGAGCGACGGGCGGGGGTACGGGCGGCGTGGTGCCCTGCGTCGGCTTCGGTGCCAGCGGCGGGGCGGTCGTCCGCCAGGCGGGCCTGGGATCGGCCGCGACGGGCCCTTCCCGTGGCCGTCGCGGGGCAGCGGGCAGCCAGCCGCTGGTCGGACCGACGCTCGGTGTGCCGAGCGGCGGGAGCGGCGGCTGGCTGGTCATCGGCAGCGGGATCACCACCGGCCCGACGGACGGGGTCGGCATGAACGGGGTGCTGCTGTCCGGCAGGGCGGTGCTGCCCGGGGTGGCCGAGCCCGCGCTGATCGCGGCAAGGATGGGCATCGACGCGGTGCCGGCCAGCAGCGCGACCGTGAGCAGGTAGCCGCGGGTGGGGCCACCGACGCCGGGGGCACGGTGCACGCCGACCATCCGGCGATAGCCGCCGACCGACCGGTGTCGACCGAGCGCTGGTGTGCCGGGACCGTCACCTGGCTCGTACACCGCACACCCCTTGTCGTCGGCCGTCGGAGACATGGATGGACGCCGCCGGAGGCAAAAGCCCGACAAATAACCCGATAGGCGCGATCCTGCGGGAATCAGCCTCGCCCAGTCACCCTGGGTCAGCCAACCTCCACCGCGTGTCGACACGCGGTGCTGGCCGAACGGTGACGAATCGTGCCGCAACGCATGGGAAACGCGGGCCGGCATGATGGCGACAAACAGCGTCAAAGCATGGGCGGCCGGAATGCGGGGGCAGGCGTACTGTGGGCGCGCTCACCTGCTCTGCGAATATGGACCACGACGGCAACGCAGCCGTGACCTCCGCGCACCCTCGCGGCAGGCGCGGTTGAGCGCCGGCGCTCCCGATCCGGGTTCGGCCAGAACCCGGGTCACGCCGTGCGGCAACCCCCACCGGGGCTAGGCGCGGCCGCCAGGAACCGGTCCGGCAGCAGCCGGACAGGCGCACGAGTTGCGCGGCCGGGTGACCCCCCGGTGCCGACGCAGACACGACAGGGAGAGACCGATGGCAAAGGGCGACCCCGGGGGCACCACCCGCAGCAGGCGGGCTGCATCCCGCTCCAGGAAGGGCGCGGCCGGCGACCCCGCGCTGGTGCAGCTACTCACCCCCGAAGGCGAGCGGATCGACAGCGCGACCGGGCCGGACGGCACCGAGTACCGCGTCGACTTCACCGACGAGGAGTACCGCGGGCTCTACCGCGACCTGGTGCTGGTCCGGAAGCTGGACGCCGAGGCGACCGCTCTGCAGCGCCAGGGCGAGCTGGGCCTCTGGGCCAGCCTGCTCGGCCAGGAGGCCGCCCAGGTCGGCTCCGGGCGGGCGCTGCGTACCCAGGACATGGCCTTCCCGACCTACCGGGAGCACGGCGTCCTCTACTGCCGGGGCATCGACCCGATCATGCCGCTCGGCCTGTTCCGCGGTGTCGACCAGGGCGGCTGGGACCCGAACGAGTTCAAGTTCAACATGTACACGATCGTCATCGGCGCGCAGACCCTGCACGCGACCGGCTACGCGATGGGCATCACCATCGACGGCAAGACCGGGACCGACGACGGCGAGGCGGCGATCGCCTACTTCGGCGACGGCGCCACCAGCCAGGGCGACGTGAACGAGGCGTTCGTCTGGGCCAGCGTGTTCAACGCGCCGCTGGTCTTCTTCTGCCAGAACAACCAGTACGCGATCTCCGAGCCGCTGGAGCGGCAGACCCGCGTCCCGCTCTACCAGCGGGCCGCCGGCTTCGGCTTCCCCGGCGTACGGGTGGACGGCAACGACGTCCTCGCCACGTACGCGGTCACCCGCACCGCGCTGGACAACGCCCGCCTCGGCCAGGGGCCGAGCCTGATCGAGGCGTACACCTACCGGATGGGCGCGCACACCACCTCCGACGACCCGACCCGCTACCGCATCGCCAGCGAGGTCGAGGCGTGGCAGGCCAAGGACCCGATCGCCCGGGTCAAGGCCTTCCTGGAGAAGCAGCAGATCGCCGACGCGGGCTTCTTCGCCGAGGTCGACGAGCAGGCCCGCCGCGAGTCGGTGCACCTGCGCGAGCGGGTGCTCGAAATGCCAGACCCGGAGCCGGTGACGATGTTCGACCACGTCTACCCCAACGGGTCTCCGCTGCTCGACGAGCAGCGCGCGAAGTTCAGCCGCTACATGGAGTCGTTCGAGGGGAGCGCGCACTGATGGCCACGGAGACGCTCACCATCGGCAAGGCCCTCAACACCGGTCTGCGCCGCGCCCTGGAGAACGACCCCAAGGTCATCATCATGGGCGAGGACGTCGGCAAGCTCGGCGGCGTCTTCCGGATCACGGACGGTCTCCAGAAGGACTTCGGCGACCAGCGGGTGATCGACACCCCGCTGGCCGAGTCCGGCATCATCGGCACCGCTGTCGGTCTGGCCATCCGCGGCTACCGACCGGTCTGCGAGATCCAGTTCGACGGCTTCGTCTACCCCGCGTACGACCAGATCGTGTCGCAGGTGGCGAAGATGCACTACCGCTCGGGCGGCCGGCTCAGCATCCCCATGGTGATCCGGATCCCGTTCGGCGGCGGCATCGGCGCGGTCGAGCACCACTCCGAGTCGCCGGAGGCGTACTTCGCGCACACCGCCGGTCTGAAGGTGGTGACCTGCGCCAACCCGCAGGACGCGTACGTGATGATCCAGCAGGCCATCGCCTCGGACGACCCGATCGTCTTCCTGGAGCCCAAGCGGCGCTACTGGGAGAAGGGCCAGGTCGACCTGGACGCGCCGCTGTCCGACGCGTACCCCCTGCACTCGGCCCGGGTCGTGCGGCCCGGCACCGACGTCACCGTGCTGGCCTACGGCCCGATGGTGCGGACCTGCCTGGAAGCGGCGACCGCCGCCGCCGAGGACGGCCGGGAGCTGGAGGTCATCGACCTGCGCTCGCTCTCGCCGCTGGATCTCACCGCGGCGTACGAGTCGGTGAAGCGCACCGGCCGCGCGGTCGTGGTGCACGAGGCGCCGTCCAACATCGGCCTCGGCGCCGAGTTGGCCGCCCGGATCACCGAGGAGTGCTTCTACTCCCTGGAGTCGCCCGTGCTGCGGGTGACCGGCTTCGACATCCCCTACCCGGCCGCCCGGGTGGAGGAGGAGTTCCTGCCGGACCTCGATCGGGTGCTCGACGCCGTCGACCGCACCTTCGGTTGGTGAGCGACATGTCCCGGATCAAGACGTTCAACCTGCCCGACCTGGGTGAGGGGCTGACCGAGGGCGAGATCCTGGCCTGGCTGGTCAAGGTCGGCGACACCATCGAACTGAACCAGCCGATCGTCGAGGTGGAGACGGCGAAGGCGGCCGTGGAGATCCCGGCGAAGTGGGCCGGGCAGGTGCAGGCGATCCACCACCCGGAGGGCACCACGGTCGAGGTCGGTACGCCGATCATCGCGATCGACACCGACCCGGGAGCCGGCCCGCTGGAGACGCCGTCGACCACGGCCACGCCGAGCGGTGACCTGCCCACCCCGTCGGCGGCCTCGCTGGCGGCGGTGGAGGTGGCGCCGGCCGAGGGCATGATCGAGCCCGGCCTGATCGGAGGAGTGGCCCCGGGTGGGCGGACGGCGGTGCTGGTCGGCTACGGCCCGCGTACGACCGCCGCGAAGCGCCGCCCCCGCAAGGGCGCGGTGCCCGCGCAGGCCGTGGCGGCTCCCGCCGCCCCCGCTGGGGTCGATCATGGAGTTGTGGTGGGTGACAAACCAGCCGCGACCTCCACGATTCCGGCACCACAAGTCCATGATCGA
>NZ_JAKKFF010000315.1 GCF_022229015.1 Micromonospora foliorum | reverse complement strand
CGCGACCGCCGCCAGCACCGCGGCGAGCAGGTCGGCCGGTGGGTACGCGCGGTCGCCGAGCCGCACGGTCGGCTCGTCCACCCGACGTTTCGGGTTCGCCTCGAACCGGGCCGGGTCGGCCTGCGCCAACCGTCGGGCGTCCCAGCCGGTGTGCAGGGTGCCGTCCGGGTCGGCGTAGACGGCGGACGGACTGAGCGGTTGACCGTCCATCAGCAGCGGACGGGTCCGCCCGTCCGGCCAGCGCAGCACCGCGACCGTGTTGGACGTACCGAGGTCGACGCCGAGCGCGAAACCCTCGTGCTGGCCTGCCATTGCCCGATACCTCCGCCGCGACGAGGGGAACTCGACCCCGCATCGTACGCAGGCCCCGCCGCACCGCTGATCACTCGGTCCGGGGTGGTCGGTGGTGCCGGGTCAGTGGGTGGAGTGGACGCCCACCACCTCGTCGCCGCTGGTCTCCCCGGTCAGTTGGAAGCCGAGTTTCAGGTAGAACCGCTCCGGGCCGTCCGGCCCCGGGTCCCACGTCGTGTAGACGCGGTCGTGCCCCCGTCGGCGGGCCTCGTCGCGAACGGCCTGTACCGCGAAGCGGCCGTACCCCCGGCCCTGGTGCGCGGCGGCGATGTTCAGCCGCCACAGGCCCGAGCGCCTGTCGTCCGGTCGGGCCGGGTCCCACACGATGTCGAAGAAGCCCATCAGGAAGCCGACGATCTCGTCACCCTCGACGATCAGACGCGGCCACGCGACCTCCGGTTGCGCGTACGCCTCGGCGAGGGACCAGGCGACCGGAGACGAGAACTTCTCCTGGTCGGGCCGGACGCTCACCCGGCAGGCGGCCTCCACGTTGTCCTTGGTGATCGTCTCCAGTCGCGGCACGCCGGCCACCCTACCGAGTGGGACTGCGCAACAGCCCGTCGAGCAGCCCGCGCAGGCCGAACTGGAACCAGGTGTCGAGGTCGGTGTCGGGTCTGGTCTGCCCGGCCGCGGCCAGCCAGGGTCGCTCCCGGGTCCGGCCGGTCCGCTCCAGCCGGCTCAGGGTCGCCGACCACCAGGCGTGGTAGGGGGTGTCAGCCGGGTCTTGCCGGATGAGCAAGGCCATGCCCTGGATGTAGCCGCTGAGCGCCAGGTAGGCGCGGAACGCCTCGGCCGGGTCGTACCCGGCGCTGGTGAACGCCGCCACGACCCGGTCGACCATGGCGAGTACCGCCGGCCCGGTCGGCGGCCGGTCGGTGGCGAGGACGGCCAGCAGCCAGGGATGGCGGCGGTACATCGTCCACTCGTCCCCGGCCAGCCGTTCGAGCCGTTGGCGCGGATCACGCGGTAGTGGTGCGGTGCCGGGCGGGCGGGTGGCGGTGATCTGTTCGGCCATCGCGGCGAGGAGGTCGGCCCGGTTCCGGACGTGCCGGTACACGGCGTGGGCGGGCATGCCGGCGCGTTGGGCGAGGACCCGCAGGGAGACAGCGTCCAGGCCGCCGGCGTCCGCCAGTTCGACCGCGAGGGCGACCAACCGGTGGCGCGGATCGCCGCCGGTGGGCGCGGGCAGGTCCCGCACCCGACGCGGGGTGCTGGTGGGGCCGTGCTCACGACGCCTGCGGTACGCGCGGGCCTGGCAGCGCCGGGAGCAGTAGCGGCGCGGGCGCCCTCGGCCGGCGCCGACGGGCAGCTCCACCTCGCACTCGACACACCGGGCACTGAGCACGCCGCCTCCAGTTTCGTCACGGCACTCCGTGTGACGAAAGTACTGCACGTCGTCCGCCCGGCGGCGACAGGATCGCAGGCATGAATCCGCCCAGCCGCAGAGATCTGCTCCGCGTCGGCGCAGTCGCCTCCGCCGCCGTCCTCTATCCGTCCCCGGTCTCCGCCGCCGCGCCACCGGCGGGCGGCCCGCCCCCACTCGGCCCGGTCCGGGTGCGGCCGGACGACCCCCGGTACGCGGACCTGGTCCGCCGCGGCAACCGACGGTTCGTGGGCACGCCGGACGAGGTGCGCGTGGTCGGCTCGACCGAGCAGGTCGTCGCGGCCGTACAGGATGCCGTCCGCACCGGCCGACGGGTGGCGGTACGCGGCGGCGGGCACTGCTTCGAGGGGTTCGTGGACGACCCCGCGGTCCGGATGGTGATCGACCTGTCCGGACTGACCGAGGTCTACCACGACCCCCGACGGTTCGGTTTCGCGGTCGAGGCGGGCGCCACGCTCGGTGAGGCGTACCGCAGGCTCTTTCTGGGCTGGGGGGTGACCCTTCCCGGTGGCTCGTGCCCCGGAGTCGGCGTCGGTGGCCACATCACCGGTGGCGGTTACGGTCGTCTCTCCCGCCTGCACGGACTCGTGGTTGACCACCTGTACGCGGTGGAGGTGGTCGTGGTCGACCGCGGCGGCACCGCCCGTGCGGTGGTCGCCACCCGGGAGCCGACGGACCCGCACCGCGACCTGTGGTGGGCGCACACCGGCGGCGGCGGGGGAACCTTCGGTGTCGTCACCCGCTACTGGTTCCGCTCGCTTCCCACCCCACCCGCGCGGGTACTGGATTTCACCATCACCTGGCCGTGGGCCGGCATGGACGAGCCGGGCTTTCACCGACTCGCCGGCAACTTCGGCCGCTGGTGCGCCCGCAACAGCGCGCCCGACTCCCGGGGCCGGCACCTGTACGGCGAGTTGGTGCTGTCCCGCCCGCAGGTTGGCGGTCACACCCTCGCCGGTCAGGTCCCGCACGGCAGCCGACACCTGCTCGAGGAACTCGTCGGGGCGCTCGGCGACGGCGTCGGTGTCACGCCGACCGTCTCGGCGCAGACGCTGCCCTGGCTGACCGCGGCCCTCGGCGGCCACAGCGACGACGGCAAGGGCTGGCGGTTGAAGGTCAAGTCCGCCTTCCACCGCCCGCCCCTCACCGAGCGGCAGTTGCACGTGGCCTACCGCCACCTCACCCGCGACAGTGACCTACCTGCCGGCTCGGTGAGCCTCAACACCTACGGCGGGGCGATCAACGCCGTGGCACCGACTTCCACCGCCGCCGTCCAGCGGGACGCGTCAATGCTGCTGTTCTACCTCGCCGGCTGGGGCGACCCGGCCGCGGACCCCCGGCACCTGGCCTGGATCCGCGAGTTCTATCGGGACATGTACGCCGACACCGGCGGTGTGCCACCGGACGGCGCCTACATCAACTATCCCGACGTCGACCTCACCACCGCGACCCGACCATGGCCGGAGATCTACTTCGGGTCCAGTTACCGGCGGCTGCAACAGGTCAAGGCCCGCTGGGACCCCCGCGACGTCTTCCACCACGACCTGTCGGTACGACCACCCGGCCACTGACCGCAACCTGGCACCTGCGTCGCGTTGGCCTAGGGTCGAGCGGCCGGGCCGTCCCGATCGGTTCGTGCCGCGCGGAGCAGCCGGAGCTGACCGATCTCCGCGACGTTCTTCATCAGCTCCGAGTTGACCCAACCGATGGTGTGCGTGACGGTGTGGTCGGTCCCGTCCGGCCAGGGGAACGTCGCGACGCGGTCGAGGTCACTGTCGGTGAGCTGGTCGAGCAGACCCAGCCATTCGGTGCGCAGGCCACGCAGCCAGGCGACACTCGGCTCACCCGCGCCCGGCCAGGCAACGGCCGTGCGCTGCCGCGCCGATCCACCCCGGAGATGGTCCATCGTCACGGTCCACCACCAACCGACGTGCCAGGTGAGCCAGCCGATCGTCGGCGCCGGGACCGGGTCGGGTTCGGTGTCGGCCCAGTCCGGGGTCCAGGTGCCGTCCGCGCTCTGCCGCACCGACCAGCAGTGGGCGGCCGGCTCCCAGAGGAACTCAGCGGGGTCGAGTCGCTCAAGGTGGTACTCGAACAGCGACCACGTCAGGTCGAACTGCCAGCGCAGGAGGGCCAGCGGCGCTACGGACATCCGGAGATTCTGTCGGGGCGCCGGCACCGCCGTCGACAGAATAATCACTCGATGGCTCGTGACAGTGCCCGGCGGCTCGGTGCGTGGGCCCCCAGATCAGCTGGCGGGATCGGCGGGGCAGCGGGTGGAGAGGGCGTAGCGGAGCAGGACCACGTCGCCGATCTGGCGGGCCTCGGCCAGGCGGGCGCGGCGACCCGGGTGCCAGGGGAACCGGCCCTCGCCGACGAACCGGGGCGCCCGGCCGTCCCCGACGAAGAACGGGGCGACCACCAGGTGCAGTTCGTCGGCGAGACCGGCGGCGAGGAACTGGGCGTGCACCGTCCCGCCGCCCTCCACCATCAACCGCTGTACGCCCCGCGCGGCCAGGTCGGTCAGCACCCAGCCCGGGTCGACGGGCTCACCCGCGTCGACGACGGTGGCCAGTCGGCCGACCCGTTCCTGGGTCTTCTCCAAGGCGCCCGTGGCGCAGTAGACGAGCCGGGCCGGATCACCGGCGGTGAAGAACCGGGCGGTGGGGTCGAGGTCACCCCGGGCAGTCAGGGTGACCTTGGTGGGCGAGGCGGGTCGACCGGCCGCCACCCGCTCGTCCCGGCGACCCGGGGAGCGCACCAGCAGCCGAGGGTCGTCACGTCGGACGGTGCCGGCGCCGACCAGGATGGCGTCACAGCTGGCCCGGACCGCGTCGACCCGGTCCAGGTCCTCCTCGTTGGACAGCAGCAACCGCTGCTCGGAGGCGTCGTCGATGTACCCGTCGATGGAGGTGGCACAACTCAGCAGCACGTACGGCCGCGTCGGCTCCGGCCGCGAACTCATCGGGAGACGGGCCGCTCAGAAGAACGGCCCGCGAGCGCGTCCGCCGCCTCGGCTGCCTCGACCTCCGCGGCCTTGGCCGCCTTCGCCGCCAGGTAGTCGGCGTTGGCCGGGGAGAGGAAGACGCTGGTGAGCACCCGTTCGGCCACGTCCACGCCCAGCCGGGTCAACTGCTCGGCCTTGTCCGGGTTGCTGCTCAGCAGTCGGACCCGCGGCACGCCCAACGTGGCCAGCATCTGCGCGGCGGAGGTGTAGTCCCGCTCGTCCTCGCCCCGGCCCAGCGCCACGTTGGCCTGGTAGGTGTCCAACCCGGCGTCCTGCAACGCGTACGCGTCGAGTTTGGCGTACAGGCCGATGCCACGGCCCTCCTGGCGGAGGTAGAGCAGGAAACCGCCGGTCTCGGCGATCCGCTGCACCGCCTCCCGCAGTTGCGGCCCGCAGTCGCAGCGTTCGCTGCCGAACACG
The DNA here is from genome assembly GCF_022229015.1 of Micromonospora foliorum. Lineage (GTDB taxonomy): Bacteria > Actinomycetota > Actinomycetes > Mycobacteriales > Micromonosporaceae > Micromonospora > Micromonospora foliorum. The sequence goes on along the minus strand of NZ_JAKKFF010000315.1, from coordinate 1,349 downwards.
TCGCCGGTCAGGCACTCGCTGTGCGGACGGACCAGCGGGGCTTCTCCCCCGGCGGCGAGCCGGTCCAGGGCACCCGCCCAGTCGCCGAGGCCGAGGGCCAGGTGCTCCCGACCGTCCACAAGGCCCTTGAAGGTGAACACCCGGGCCGTCGTGGTGTAGCCGTCCGGAAACGCCAACGGCACCGTGACCTGCGTGCGGATCGTGGCAACCGGCAATGCTTCGGGCATGGGACTCCTTTGTCCGGCGTCACCGCCGTCCGGCGACGCGTACCGTCTCACAACCGACTCAACAGCCGCCGCCGGAGGCGGCTTCCCGGGCTGCCACCGGAATTCGACGCCGACGGGCGAGCAGCACGGCGGCCCCGGGCAGGCTGGCCACCAACACCAGTGCGCCGTAGACGGTGGCGGTGGCGACGCCCTCGGCCGCGCTGAGGCCGGCCGCGCCGAACACCCACGCCGCCACCCCCTCGCGCGGTCCGAAGCCGGCCACGTTCAACGGCAGGCCCATGGCGAGCAGGGCGAGCAGCGTCAACGGCAGCAGTCGGGACAGCGGGGCGTCCGATCCGGCGGTACGCGCCGCCACCAGGAAGGTGGCCAGGTGACCGGCGACCATCACCGCCGAGGCGACAAGCACACCGAACCAGGTGCGCCGCGCCAGCAGCCCCGAGCGCACGTCCGCCACGGCGGTACGCAGTGCCGTCGCCCAACGCGACCCACCGCCGTTGGGAAGGAACCGGGCCAGCAGCACGGCGGCCAGCCCGCCGGCGACGAGCAGGGCGGCGGCGACCGGCAGGTACGGCCGCACCGGGGACGGGAAGGCCGCGAGCACCACCAGCGCGACTCCGAGCAGGACCACCTGCCCGGCGGTACGCTCCCAGACCACCGCGCGGATGCCCCGGCTGACGTCACCGGCGTCGCGGCCGTGGCGTACCGCCCGGTGCACGTCGCCGAGCACCCCGCCGGGCAGGGTGGCGTTGAGGAACACGGCCCGGTAGCAGTGCGCCACGGCGGTCGCCAGCGGCAGGCGGACGCCGAGGCCCCCGGCGACCAGGCTCCACCGCCACGCCGCGCAGACCGTGGTGAGCACCCCGATGACCAGCGCCGCTGCCAACGCTGGCGCGTCGATCAGTCGTACTCCGGCGAGGAACGGGCCACTGCCCACCTGCCACAGCAGGACGGCGAGCAGACCCACCCCGCCGACCACTCGTGCCCAGGCCCAGAACATCGGCGCCGGCCCTCCCCTTGAAGATCGTCCACTTGCCCTAGTGCACGTACCCAGGGCGTGAACGGTTCATCCACCGGCGAGGAGGTCACTGTGTTCGACAAGCACGGTGAGCCGGCCGGCCGCCG
>NZ_JAKKFF010000314.1 GCF_022229015.1 Micromonospora foliorum | reverse complement strand
GCTGCGCCTGCTCGCCGGTGAGCTGACCGAGTCGCAGGCGCACGACGAGACGGTCCGGGCCACCCGGCGTTTCGTCCGCCGGCAGCGGTCCTGGTTCCGGCGCGACCCGCGGATCCACTGGCTGGACTCGGCGACCCCGGACCTGATCGGGGCCGCCCTGCGTCTGGTGCCGGCCGCTGCGCGATGATGGGGGAGTGGAGTTCACCAAGGGCCACGGCACCGGCAACGACTTCGTCCTCCTTCCCGACCCGGACGGTCAGCTCGACCTGACCCCGGAGCTGGTCGCGGCGCTCTGCGACAGGCGTCGGGGCATCGGCGCGGACGGCGTGCTGCGGGTGGTCCGCGCGGCCAAGCATCCGGACGGCGCCGGTCAGGCCGGCGAGGCCGAGTGGTTCATGGACTACTGGAACGCCGACGGCTCGTTCGCCGAGATGTGCGGCAACGGCGCCCGGGTCTTCGTGCGCTACCTGCTCGACACCGGGTTGGCCACGCCGGCCGGCGCGGCGCTGCCGGTGGCTACCCGGGCCGGCGTCGTGCGCGCGCTGGTCGAGGGCGACGCCGTGTCCGTCGAGATGCGCCGACCCCAGGTGTACGACAGCTCCGCCGCCACCCTCGGCGGGCTGACCCTGACCGGTGCGGTGGTGGACGTCGGCAACCCGCACCTGGTCTGCGTCCTGCCGGCCGGCGTGGAGCTGTCGGCGCTGGACCTGACCGTCGCGCCCGGGTTCGACCCGACGGTCTTCCCGCACGGGGTGAACGTGGAGTTCATCGTGGCGGGCGACCCGGTCGACGGCACCGACGGGCACACCCTGATGCGGGTGTACGAGCGCGGCAGCGCCGAGACCCTGTCCTGCGGCACCGGCGCCTGCGCGGTGGGCGCGGTGGCGCTGCGCGACGCCGGCCGGGACACCGGAGTGGTCGCCGTGGACGTGCCCGGCGGTCGCCTGACGGTGACGGTCACTGCCGACTCCTGCTGGCTCTCCGGCCCCGCCGTCCTGGTGGCCACCGGCGAACTGAACCCAACCACCCTCCGCCCCTGACCCCCCACCCACGCCCCCACCCGGGCTCCCACCCGGGCTCCCACCACGCTCCCACCCGCGTTGATCAAGAGGTTTGCGTCAGAATTCACGCTCTTCCTGACGCAAACCTCTTGATCAACGGCGTAGCCGGTGGGCGTTCGCGCCGTTACGGGGTGGCGCTGGCGTTTGCGGCGATCTCGGGGAGGTCGGCCGGGCCGGGGTCGGCGGCCGGGAGCGGGCTCGGGTTGTGCGCGGCGGCGCGGACGGCGGCGGCGACCGCCGGGGCGACCCGGGAGTCGAAGACGCTCGGCACGATCACCGTCGGGTTGATCTTCTCTTCGCCGACCACGTCGGCGATGGCCCGGGCGGCCGCGATGGCCATCTCCTCGGTGAACTCCTCGGCGTGCGCGTCCAGCATGCCGCGGAACACCCCGGGGAACGCGAGCACGTTGTTGATCTGGTTCGGCTGGTCCGAGCGGCCGGTGGCGACCACGGCGGCGTGCTTGCGTGCCTCCCGCGGGTCGACCTCCGGGTCCGGGTTCGCGAGGGCGAAGACGATCGAGTCCTTCGCCATCTGGGCGATGTCGTCGCCGGTGAGCAGGTTCGGCGCGCTGACCCCGATGAACACGTCGGCGCCCCGGATCGCGCCGGGCAGGTCGCCGGAGTAGTTCTCCTTGTTGGTGTTCTCCGCCAGCCACTGCCACGCCGAGTTGAGCCCGGTCAGCCCGCGGTGCAGGGCGCCCTCCCGGTCGCACGCGATGATGTCGCCGACGCCCTGGCGCAGCAGCAACTTCATGATCGCGGTGCCGGCCGCGCCGGCTCCGGAGACGACCACCCGGACGTCCTCGAGCCGCTTGCCCACCACCCGCAGCGCGTTGGTCAGCGCGGCCAGCACGCAGATCGCGGTGCCGTGCTGGTCGTCGTGGAAGACCGGGATGTCCAGCGCCTCGCGCAGCCGGGCCTCGATCTCGAAGCAGCGCGGCGCGGCGATGTCCTCCAGGTTGATGCCGCCGTAGGCCGGCGCGATCGCCTTGACGATCTGCACGATCTCGTCGGTGTCCTGGGTGTCCAGCACCACCGGCCAGGCGTCCACCCCGCCGAAGCGCTTGAACAGCGCGGCCTTGCCCTCCATCACCGGCAGCGACGCGGCCGGGCCGAGGTTGCCCAGGCCGAGCACCGCCGAGCCGTCACTGACCACCGCGACGGTGTTGCGCTTGATGGTCAGTCGCCGGGCGTCGGCCGGGTTCTCGGCGATCGCCATGCAGACCCGGGCCACCCCCGGGGTGTACGCGCGGGACAGCTCGTCGCGGTTGCGCAGCGCGACCTTCGAGGTCACCTCGATCTTGCCGCCCAGGTGCAGCAGGAACGTCCGGTCCGACACCTTGCGCACGTCCACGCCGTCGAGCGCGGTCAGCGCGTCGACCACCTGGTCGGCGTGACCGGTGTCGGCGGTGTCGCAGGTCAGGTCGACGATCACATGGGTCGGGTCCGAGTCCACCACGTCCAGCGCCGTGACGATCGCCCCGGCCTCGCCGACGGAGGTGGTGAGCCGGCCGATCGAGGAGGCGTCCGCGGTCACGGCGATCCGGATGGTGATCGAAAATCCGGCGCTCGGCAGTCGGGTGATGGCCACGGGATCCCTCCGTAACGGCTGTGCGGCCGATCGGCCGCCGCCCGCATTTCTACCGGGTTGTCGCGGCCGACCAGCATTCGCCCCCACTTTTGGCGACCTTCACCATGGGCATATAGCAGGTGCGTTCGGCGTTGTGTCATGTCAGGATTACGTTCTACTTATCAAAACGGACAGGAGAACCGCTTGCGAGACCAGGAGAGCTTTGTCCCCGTCGAGGACGAGCTCGACGACGTCACCACCGGCGAGATGGAGCTGTCGGAGCGGCAGTCCCTCCGACGCGTCCCGGGCCTGTCAACCGAGCTCACCGACGTCACCGAGGTGGAATACCGCCAGCTGCGGCTGGAGCGGGTCGTCCTGGTGGGCGTCTGGACCGAAGGCACTGTCACCGACGCGGAAAACTCGCTGACCGAGCTCGCCGCGCTGGCCGAGACCGCCGGTTCGCAGGTGCTCGAAGGGCTCATCCAGCGTCGTACCCGACCCGACCCGGCCACGTACATCGGCCGCGGCAAGGTCGACGACCTCGGCGCGGTGGTGCTCTCCACCGGCGCCGACACGGTCATCTGTGACGGTGAGCTGTCCCCGTCGCAGCTGCGCAACCTGGAGCAGCGCACCAAGGTCAAGGTCGTCGACCGCACCGCGCTGATCCTCGACATCTTCGCCCAGCACGCCAAGAGCAAGGAAGGTAAGGCGCAGGTCGAGCTGGCCCAGCTCCAATACCTGCTGCCCCGGCTGCGCGGTTGGGGTGAGACGCTCTCCCGGCAGACCGGTGGTTCCGGCCGGGGTGGCGGCGCCGGCGGCGGCGTGGGTGTGCGTGGTCCCGGTGAGACCAAGCTGGAGACCGACCGGCGTCGCATCCGTCACCGCATCTCCCGGCTGCGTCGCGAGATCAAGAGCATGAAGACGGTACGCGTGACCAAGCGCTCCCGGCGCTCCCGCAACGCCGTTCCCGCGGTCGCCATCGCCGGCTACACCAACGCCGGCAAGTCCAGCCTGCTCAACCGCCTGACCGGCGCGGGCGTGCTGGTGGAGAACGCGCTGTTCGCCACGCTGGACCCGACGACCCGCAAGGCCACCACCTCGGACGGGCGGCTCTACACCCTCTCCGACACCGTCGGCTTCGTCCGGCACCTCCCGCACCAGATCGTCGAGGCGTTCCGCTCGACGCTGGAGGAGGTCGCGGAGGCGGATCTGGTGGTGCACGTCGTCGACGGCACCCACCCGGATCCGGAGGAGCAGGTCCGGGCGGTCCACGCCGTGCTTGCCGAGGTCAGCGCCGACCGGCTCCCCGAGCTGTTGGTGGTCAACAAGACCGACGCGGCCGACGAGGACACGCTGTTGCGGCTCAAGCGGCTCTGGCCGGACGCGATCTTCGTGTCCGCGTACTCCGGGCGGGGCATGGACGAGCTGCGCGCGGCGATCGAGGAGCGGCTGCCCAGCCCGGCCGTGGAGGTCCGGGCCGTGCTGCCGTACGACCGGGGCGACCTGGTGGCTCGGGCGCACCGCACGGGCGAGGTGCTCAGCACGTCGCACCTGCCGGAGGGCACCCTGCTGCACGTCCGCGTCGGCGCGGAGCTGGCGGCGGAGCTTATGGCGTTCGACGTGGAGCGGCAGGGACAGGCGGCCGGCAGCCGGTCCTGAGCGGCCACGGCGTCATCCATCGGAAACGCGCGGCATGCGACACTGGCCGAATGCGCCGCGTTGTTTCCTCGGTCACGGTTGCCCTCGGCCTGCTCGGGGCAACCGTGGCGCTCGCCGGAGTCGCCGCAGCGGCTCCCGCCCCTGGGCCGTCCGAGCCGCCCGCCGCCAAACCCGGCCAGAAGCGATGCACGATCACCGACGAGCGCCTACGGGAGCTGTCCGGGCTGGTCGCCACCAAGAGTGGCTTCATCGTCATCAACGACGGCACCGAGGTCCCGGAGCGCAAGCGGGTCTTCTTCCTCGACAGCAAGTGCAAGATCTCGAAGGAGCCGGTCCGGTACTCGGGGCAGGGTCCGTTCGACACCGAGGATCTCGCCCTGTCCAAGGACGGCAGGACCCTCTGGATCGCCGACACCGGTGACAACCCCGACGCGAAGGAGCGCCGCAGCCGCGTCGCGCTCTGGTCGATGCCGGTCACCGGCGCCAAGGAGCCGACGCTGCACCGGCTCTCCTACCCGGAGGCCAAACCGCGCGACGCCGAGGCGCTCCTCATCGGCGACGACGGAAAACCGCTGATCATCACCAAGGTGACCAGCGGCAAGGCGGAGATCTACACGCCGTCGGCGGCCCTGAAGAGCGGCGACACCGACCCGGTGCCGATGCGGAAGGCCGGCGAGCTCACGCTGCCGAAGACCCAGACGGAGAACACCCTCAACACCTTCGGCCGGATCGCCATCACCGGCGCGTCCCGGGCACCGGACGGCTCCCGGGTGGTCCTGCGCACCTACGCCGACGCCTTCGAGTTCGACGTGAGCGGCGGCGACATCGTGGCCGCGCTCACCAGCGGCAAGCCGCGGGTGACGCCGCTGGCCGACCCGTTCGGCGAGGCCATCAGCTACACCTCGGACGGGAAGTCGTTCCTCACCGTCTCCGACGCGGGCCGGTTCGCCGAGGACGAGCCGCTCGACATCCTCAGCTACGCCCCGTCCAGTTCGACCGCCGTGCCACTGGCTGCCGAGGACGGCGGCAAGCCGTCCGCCTCGAAATCCTGGACCGCCGGGTTGAGCCTCGACGACATCACGTACCTGGTCGGGGCGGTCGGGCTGATCGGCCTGCTGTTGGTCGCCGCCGGCATCTTCGGCATCGTTCGCGCCCGCCGTCGCCCGCCGACCGTCGACGCGTCCGACCCGTCGGACCCGGATGGCGAGCCGTTCGGCCCGCGCGCGGGCCGAGCCGTCGACGGTTCGCCGGCCGACGACGACCGCAGGGGTGGTGTCTACGGGGGCGGCGCGCCGGCCGG
>NZ_JAKKFF010000313.1 GCF_022229015.1 Micromonospora foliorum | reverse complement strand
GGCCGCGGTCGCGGCGACACCGCTGGCGGCGGTGCTCACCGCCGACCTGGCCCCGGCGGTGGGGGCCGCCCGGCAGGCGCGCGAGCTGGTCACCACCGGTTGCGAGCGCTGGGGCATGCCGACGCTCACCGACCCGGCGTGCATCGCGATCACCGAGATGGTCAACAACGTGGTGGCGCACGCCCAGACCCCGATGACGGTTCGGCTGGCACCCCAGGACAGCACCCTGCACCTGGCGGTTCGCGACCACTCCCCGCGCCGGCCGACGTTCGCCGGGATCTCCCCGCCGAACCGGGTCGGTGGCCGGGGTCTGCTGCTGATCGACACGGTGACCCGTCGCTGGGGCAGCAGCGCCGTACCGGACGGCAAGGTCGTCTGGTGCGTGCTGCACCCGGACGACGAGGCCGCCTGACGGGGCTTTCGCCGTCGGCGCCCGGTTCCGCGCCGTACCGCCGAAGGTCGTCCGGTTATGGCGGCAGGGCAGCGGGTAGTGATCAGACATGCGCGACAACGAGTACCCGACCCCCGTGTCCGACACCGAGGCGCAAGGGCTGCCCGACACCGCCGATGACGACTCGACCGCCAACGACGACGTCCTCACCGGGCGCGAGGCGGACGGCCCGGACCCGGCCCAGCTGCCCGGCGACCGGACGCCGGTGGCGGTGGACCGGTTCGGAACGACCGCCGAGGAGCAGCTCGACGGTGAGTCCTTGGACTACAAGCTCGACCGCGAGGTCTACGAGCGCCCGGCCGACGACCCGCTGGCCGGCACCATCGACCCGAAGATCGCCTTCGAGGCGGACAATCTGGAAGCCGCGGCCGAGGCCCAGCTGGACGCCGACGTGATGAATCCCGGGCCCACCTCGGACCCGAACTCACCGGTCTCCCTCTACGACCACGGCCAGCTCGGCACGGTGGCCGACGCCACGGTGGGCCGGCTGGTGGAACCGGACGAGGGGTCGCACACCGACCAGGAGACCGACTCGGTGGCGTACGACGCCGGATCGGCCGGGGGCGGAGCGACCGCCGAGGAGCTGGCCATCCACGAGACGGAGCCGCCGCGCTCGGTCTGACGTCCGCTCAGTCGTCCAGGCCGCGTTCGATGGCGTACCGGGTCAGCTCGACCCGGTTGTGCAGTTGCAGCTTGCCCAGGGTGTTCTGCACGTGGTTCTGCACCGTGCGGTGCGACAGGCCGAGCCGCTGGGCGATCTGCTTGTACGACATCCCCTTCGCCACCAGCCGCAGCACCTCCGTCTCCCGTTCGGTGAGCTGGGGCGTCGCCGGTTCGGCAGCGCCGGCCGGGCCGGTCCCCCGTCCCGGTCCGGCGGCCAGCCGGCGGTACTCGCCGAGCACCAGCCCGGCCAGGCCGGGGGTGAAGACCGCGTCGCCGGCCGCGGTGCGGTGCACCGCCTCCAGGAACTCGGCGGGCGCGGTGGACTTCACCAGGTAACCGGTGGCCCCGGCCTTGACCGCGTCCAACACGCTCTGCTGTTCGCCGCTGGCGCTGAGCATCAGCACCCGTACGGCGGGCAGTGCCGCGCGTAGCCCCAGGATCACCTCGACGCCGGAGATGTCCGGTAGTTGCAGGTCGAGGACGACGACGTCGGGCCGGGCGGCGGCGGCCACCCGAATCGCCTGTCGCCCCTCGCCGCTGGTCGCCACCACCAGAAAACCAGCCTCGGTCAGGTCGCGGGCCACCCCCTCCCGCCACATCGGATGGTCGTCCACCACCATCACCCGGATCGGGTTCACCGCGGTGACCTCGGCACGCTCAGCTCGATCTCGGTGCCCGCCTCGGGGGCGGACACGATCCGGACCGTCCCGCCCACGTCGGCCACCCGGCCCCGGATCGACTGGGTGACGCCGAGCCGTCCCTGGGCGGCGGCCTCGTCCAGCCGACCGTCCGGGATGCCCGGCCCCTCGTCGCGGATCGACACGGTTACCGTCGCCCCCTCGTCCTCGATCAGCACCCAGGCCCGCCCACCGGCGTGCCGTCCCACGTTGTCCAGGGCCGCGCCGGTCGCGGCGGCCAACTCGCCGGCCACCCGTCGGGGCAGCGGCACCGGGGTGGCCGGGGCGGA
>NZ_JAKKFF010000312.1 GCF_022229015.1 Micromonospora foliorum | reverse complement strand
GCGCAGGGGGGGCGGCGCGGGCAGCCGGACCGGGTGGGGGGGGGGGCTGGGGGGGGTTGGGTGTGCGTACAGCTGCCACCATCCGGCGGCGGCGAACGCCGCGAGCATCAGGTCCGCGCCGGATCGGGCCAGCAGTTCACGGCGGGTGCGCTGGTCGCCGGCTGCCGGGACGGGCCGGATCGCCAGGACGGTGAGGACGGCGGCGAGCACCAGCGCGCCGCCGGCGACCGCGAGGACCTGGGCGCCGACGATGGCCGGCCGGACGGTCAGGCCGGCGCCGTCCAGTGGCGGCAGGTGGGTCAAGCCGGCGTGCAGGGCCGACGAGGCCGGTATCGCGAGCGCGGCGGCGACGGCGGCGACGAGTCCGGCTTCGAGTGTCGCGGTGGCGGCGAGTTGGCGACGGCTGACGCCCAGGGCGGATCGCAGGGCGGTCTCGTCGGCACGGATGCCCGTGGTCAGCCGGCCGGCGAGGACGAGTGCCGTCGCGGCCAGGACACCGCCGAGAACGGCGATGGCGAGTACGACGGCGGCGGTGACGTGCCGTTGGTCGTCGGCGGCCCGCAGGGTCAGCGGCAGTTCGGAGGAGACACGTGCGAGTTGGACGCGGTCGCCGAGGGTGCCCTCCAGCCGGCGGTCGGCACCGCGGACCGCCCCGGCCACGGTCTCCAGGTCGTGGCGGTTGGGGTGGGACAGGTCCGGATGGGCGGTGACCTCCAGCCGGTCGACGGTGGCACCGGTGGTGACCAGGTCGGCGAGGTCGACGAGGAACGGGCCGTAGGCGTTGACCGGCTGCAGGAAGCGGCCGTCCCGGTAGCCGGTGGCGGAGCCGGCCGCGGCCAGCGGGTCGCGGTCCCAGCCGCGCCCCGGCAGCGGGCGTACGACGCCGACGACGGTCACGTCGACGGCCGGGACGGGCGCGTGGGCCAGTTCGGCGCCGAGGTGCACCCGGCGACCGGGGGTGAGGCCGAGCAGTTGTGCGGTGGACTCCAGCAGCACCGCGTCGCCGGGGTCCTGTGGCCAGCGCCCGGTGACCAGCTCGCTCCGGGCCGGCAGGTCGTCCAGCCCCGACAGGTACGCCTGGGCCGGGACGGTGGTGCCCTTGGCGAGCCCGGGCGGCAGCGCCCGCAGCACTGTCGACGCCCGCGCGGTCGTCGTCACCGGAAACGGTGCGAGCGTGGAGGCCACCACGGTGCGGGTGTCGGCGGCGACGGACGACGTGTTCCGGCCCTCGACGGCGCCGGTGTAGACGGTCACGTCGACGGCGGCGGGGGCGGCGCGGGCCATGGCGACCTCCAGCGCCCGTTCGGCGGTGCGGGTGACCAGCAGGGTGCAGGTACCCAGCAGGGTCGCGCCGATCGTGACGACCCCGAGGAGGGCTGCCAGCAACGGCCACTGCGCGCGGGCGCGCCGGCTGACCAGCCTCATCGTCGCGTCACCCGGCGTCCGGCGCGGGCGCGTACGGCTGCCCGGCCGCCTGTTCGTCGAGGTGCCCGTCGTGGATGCGGATCACCCGGTCGGCCAGGGCCATCATCACCGCGTCGTGCGTCGACACCAGTACGGTGACGCCTTCGGACTCCACTATCCCGCGCAGCAGGGCCATCACCGACAGGCCGGTCTCGGCGTCCAGTTGCCCGGTGGGCTCGTCGGCGAGCAGAAGCTGCGGCGAGGCGGCCAGCGCGCGGGCGATCGCCACCCGCTGCTGCTGGCCGCCGGACAGCTCGGCCGGCCGCTGCCGGGCGTGGTCGGCCAGGCCGATCAGCTCCAGCAGCAACTCGACCCGCCGCTCGCGCTCGGTCGGGGCGACGCGGGCCATCCGCAGCGGGGCCGCGACGTTTTCCGCGGCCGACAGCACCGGGATCAACCCGAAGCTCTGGAAGACGTACGACACCTTCTCGCGCCGCAGTCGGGACAGGCCGTCCTCGTCGAGCGCGGTGACGTCGGTGCCGTCGACGTGCACGGTGCCGGCGTCCGGGCGGTCCAGGCCGCCGATGACGTTGAGCAGGGTGGTCTTGCCCGAGCCGGACCGGCCGACGAGCGCCACCATCGAACCGGCGGCCACGTCGAACGACACGCCGCGCAGGGCGTGTACGACGGTCGGCCCGCTGCGGAAGCGCCGGTGTACGCCGCGCAAGCTGAGCAGGGGCTCGCTGCTCATTCGCCGCTTCCCGAGTCGGGGCGGATCGTGATGTGGTCGGGTTCCAGGGCCAGCCGGACCCGTCGGGTCAGCGCCAGCGCCTGGCGGAACTCGCGGGGCACCTGGACCCGCCCGGCCCGGTCCATCACGGCGTACTCCTCGGCGATCATGTGCGTGTCGCCCTCCGCGTCGGTGGTGGTGCGGCGCAGCACCTCGCTGCTGGTGCGCCCATCCCGGATCGCGACGGTCCGTTCGACCTGGCCGCTGACCTCCGGGTCGTGGGTCACCACGACGACGGTGACGCCGTACCGCCGGTTGACGTCCCGCAGCACGCCGAAGACCTCCGCGGACGTGGCGGCGTCCAGCTCGCCGGTCGGTTCGTCGGCGAGCAGGACCCGCGGCTGGTTGGCCAGCGCCACCGCGATCGCGACCCGCATCTGCTGCCCGCCGGAGAGTTGCCCGGGGCGCCGGTCGGCGCAGTCGGCGACACCGAGGCTGTCCAGCAGCTCGGCCGCGCGCTCCCGGCGCTCCTCCTTCGCGGTCCGGGCCGCGGTCATCGGCAGGTCCACCATCTCCCGTGCGGTCAGGTAGGGGATCAGGTTGCTCGCGGTCTGCTGCCGGACGAACCCGACGGTGTGCCGCCGGTAGTCGACCCGGTCCGCGCGGGACATCGCCAGCAGATTCCACCGGTCGACCCGGACCCGCCCGGCGGTGGGGGCGTCGATGCCGGCCAGGATGGAGAGCAGCGTCGACTTGCCCGACCCGGAGGCACCGACGACGGCGACCAGCTCACCGCTCTCTACGGCCAGGTCCAGTCCCTGCAGTGCCTGCACCTCGATCGAACCGGTCTGGTAGATCCGCACCAGGTTCTCGCAGACGATGAGCGCGTCCCGGCCGAACTCGGGTGCCCGCGCGGATGGCTGCGGCAGGGACAGCGGTCTGCTGGGCATTCCCTACTCCGTCCGGGTCGTGCGCCTCGATTGCCCGTGCTGACGCAGGTTGAAGCAGTTTCGCAACCGGCGGCTCCGTTGACCATGCCCTGGGCGGCTTTCCTGCATGCTGGGCGAGGGTCCGCTGGTGAACGAGCCGACCGGCATCTCCCCACCACCGGCCCCCGGGGTTCTGCCACGGGCAGATCCGCTGCGGGTGAACAGGGGTGTCCTCCGCCGGTCCGGGCCGGCAGGGTGCAGCACATGAGACTGTTGGTGCTGGGCGGTACGGGCTTCGTGGGCGGGGCCACGGTCACCGAGGCGGTGCGCCGCGGCTGGTCGGTGACCGTGTTCAACCGGGGGCTGCACGGCGTGGTGCCGCCCGGCGTACACCGGTTGCGGGGTGACCGCACCGCGCCGGACGGCCTGGCGGCGCTGGCCGGCGGCGAGTGGGACGTCGCGGTGGACACCTGGGACGGTGCGCCGCGGGCCGCCGGCGACGCCGCCCGCGCCCTGGTCGACGCGGTCGGCCACTACGTGTACGTGTCCAGCGGGTCGGTCTACACCGACCACGCCGCGGCGGGGTTGCATGAGGACTCCCCGGTGGCGGACGCCGACCCGGGCTCCGTCGACGGCGACTACCCGCAGCTCAAGGCGGGTGCCGAGGGTGCCGTGCGGGAGGTGTTCGGTCAGCGCGCGCTGGTCGCCCGGGCCGGCCTGATCCTGGGTCCGGGCGAGGACATCGGCCGGCTGCCCTGGTGGCTACGGCGCATCGAGCGGGGCGGGGACGTGCTCGCTCCCGGCCCGGCCGACCTGCCGGTGCAGTACGTCGACGTCCGCGACCTGGCGGGGTGGATGCTGACTGCGGGCGCCCGGCGGTTGGGCGGCACGTTCAACGCGATCGGTCGTCCGGCGCAGACCACGATGGGCGAGCTGCTCGACGCGTGCGTGGCCGCCACCGGCGCCGACGCCCGGCTGCGCTGGACCGATCCGGCGTCGATCCTCGCCGCCGGCGTGCAGCCGTGGAGCGACCTGCCGATCTGGCTGCCGCGCGGCCACCCGTACCGGGGGTTGTTGGAACAGGACGTGACCCGGGCCCTCGCCGCCGGGTTGACCTGCCGGCCGGTGGCCGAGACCGTCGGGGACACCTGGCGCTGGCTCCGGGAGGTGGGTGCGGTTCCGCCACGCGCCGGGCGACCGCAGCGCAGTTCGATCGGGCTGGACCCGACCCTGGAGGCCGCCGTGCTCGCCGCCTGACGCCGCCGCCGCCGTCGCCGAAGCGGCGCGTCGTGGTCAGCGTTCCCGGACCACCGCGACGGGGCAGTTGGCGTGTTGGATGACCTGTTGGCTGACCGAGCCCAGCAGCATGCCGGCGAGCCCGCCCCGGCCCCGACTGCCGACCACGACCAGCCGCGCGTCCCGACTCGCCTCGATCAGCATCGCGGCCGGGCTGGTCGACACCAGGTCGACGGTCACGGCCAGCCCGGGGAATGTGCGCCGCCACGGCTTTAGCGACTGCTCCACGGCGGCCCGCTCGTCGGGCACCCCGGCCGCCCCGCCCGGGCCCGGTGTCCAGGCGTGCAGCACGCGCAGCGGC
>NZ_JAKKFF010000311.1 GCF_022229015.1 Micromonospora foliorum | reverse complement strand
CCACCGTCTCGATCTCCGGCACGCAGGCGAACCCGCCCTCCTGGGGCCTCGACCGGATCGACCAGCGCAACCTGCCGTTGGACAGCTCCTACACCTACCCGAACACGGCGAGCAACGTGCACGCCTACATCATCGACACCGGCATCCGGTTCTCCCACAACGACTTCGGCGGCCGGGCCACCTCCGGCTACGACGCGGTTGACGGCGGGTCGGCCGACGACTGCAACGGGCACGGCACGCACGTGGCCGGCACCGTCGGCGGGTCCGCGTACGGGGTGGCCAAGGCCGTCCAGCTCGTCGGCGTACGGGTGCTGAACTGCTCCGGCAGTGGCACCAACGCCGGTGTGATCGGCGGCGTCGACTGGGTCACCGCGAACGCGATCAAGCCGGCCGTGGCGAACATGAGCCTCGGCGGCGGCGCGAACAGCTCACTGGACAACGCCGTCCGCAACTCGATCGCCTCGGGTGTCACGTACGGCCTGGCGGCCGGCAACGACAACGGCGCGAACGCGTGCAACACCTCGCCGGCGCGTACCACGGAGGCCATCACGGTCGGCTCGACGACCAGCTCGGACGCCCGGTCGTCGTTCTCCAACGTCGGCACCTGCCTGGACATCTTCGCGCCCGGCTCGTCGATCACCTCGGCCTGGTACAACAGCAACACCGCGACCAACACGATCAGCGGCACGTCGATGGCCACGCCGCACGTGGTCGGGGCGGCGGCCCTGGTGGCGAGCGCCAACCCGAGCTGGACCCCGGCTCAGGTCCGCAACCAGTTGGTGGCCAGCGCGACCCCCAACGTGGTGGGCAACCCTGGCTCGGGCTCGCCGAACCTGTTGCTCTACGTGGGCACCGGCACCACCCCGCCGCCGCCCACCGGCTGCACCGGCACCAACGGCACCGACGTGTCGATCCCGGACGCCGGCGCGGCGGTGACCAGCTCGATCACCATCTCCGGCTGCGGTCGCAACGCCTCCTCGGCCTCCACGGTGGCGGTGAACATCGTGCACACCTACCGCGGTGACCTGGTCATCGACCTGCTCGCCCCGGACGGCAGCGCGTACCGGTTGAAGAACAGCAGCACCTCGGACAGCGCCGACAACGTGAACGCCACGTACACGGCCAACGTGTCCGGTGAGGCCGCCGACGGCATCTGGCGACTTCAGGTGCGGGACACCTACTCGGCCGACATCGGCTACATCAACACCTGGACCCTGACCGTCTGACCGGTTCCCCACGATCGAGGCCCCACCCGGAACACCGGGTGGGGCCTCGCGTCGTACGGATCGGGCTCAGACCGAGAAGGTGGCCGGCCGCTCGGTGGCCGGTGCCGGCGGGCGGGCCTTCCACAGGCCCACCTTTTGCGCGGCGAGCCGGCTCAGGTATGCCGGGTTGAGGATGACGTAACGGCGCCAGAGCCTCTTCGGCTCCAGACCGAGGCGCCAGAACCACTCCAGGCCGGCACGCTGCATCCACGCCGGGGGCTGGCGCAGCAGCCCGGCGTGGTAGTCGAAGGCCGCGCCGACCGCCATCAACGGCATGTCGAGCAGCGGCCGCATGGCGTACGCGAAGACCTCCTGGCGCGGGCAGCCGAGCCCGACCAGGACCAACCGGGCGCCGCTGGAACGGATCCGGTCGGCGATCTCGGCGTCCTCGCCGGGCTGGACGGCACGGAACTTGGACGGCTCCACCCCGGCGATCTTCAGCGCGGGGAACATCCGCTCCAGGGCCGGGATCAACCGGGCGAGGGTCTCCTCGGTCGAGCCGTACAGGTAGACCGGCAGCCCCTCGTCGGCGAAGCGCGACAGCACGTGCAGGGTCAGGGTCGGCCCGTACACCCGGTCGCTGAGCCCGGCGTGGTGCAGCAGGTTGAGCGCCCACCGCACCGGCTGCCCGTCCGGCGTGACCACGTCGAAGGAGTTGAGTCGCGCGTTGTGCGCCGGGTCGAGCACCCCGGTCATCACACCGTGCACGGCCAACGCGGTAAGCGCGAGAGGGCGCCGCTCGTGCGCCGCGGTCACCACCGCGTCGGTCGCCGAGGCGTAGTCGGTGGCGTCGACCAGGACGCCGAGCACGTTACGCTTGGTTCGGGCGCTCATGACTGGGCCACCCACTTGTCCACGTTGGCCTCGTAGATCTCCCGCAGGATCATCGGCACGTCGTACGTCATCTTCCAGTCCGGATACTGCGCCTCGAACCGGGCCATGCTGCTGACGTACCACTGGTGGTCGCCGGTGCGGTTCTGCTCGACGTAGTTGATCCGCGCCTCGCGGCCGGTGATCTCCTCCGCGATGCGGAACGCCTCGATGTGGGAGATGTTGGAGTGCCGGCCGCCGCCGAGGTTGTAGACCTCCGCGGATCGCGGAGCCCGGAAGAACGCCTCGAACGCGGTCAGCACGTCGTGCGAGTGGATCGCGTCCCGGACCATCTTGCCCTTGTAACCGAAGAGGTTGTACGTCCGGCCCTCCATGACGCAGCGCATCAGGTAGGCCAGGAACCCGTGCAGCTCGGCCGCGGAGTGCGCCGGGCCGGTCAGGGTGCCGCCCCGGAAGCAGGCGGTCCGCATGTCGAAGTAGCGCCCGTACTCCTGGACCATCACGTCCGCGGCGACCTTGGAGGCGCCGAAGATCGAGTGCAGTGAGTTGTCGATCGACATCTCTTCGGTGATGCCCTGGTACCAGCGGTGGTCCTCGGGCAGCTCGTACCGGGTCTCCAGCTCGACGAGCGGCAGGCTGTTGGGCCGGTCGCCGTAGACCTTGTTGGTCGAGCAGTGGATGAACGGCGCCTCGATCGCGTGCCGGCGGGTGTTCTCCAGGATGTTGAGCGTGCCGCCAGCGTTCACGTCGAAGTCCGTGTAGGGCTCCTTGGCCGCCCAGTCGTGGCTCGGCTGCGCGGCGCTGTGGATCACCACGGCGATGTCCGAGCCGTACTTCTTGAACACCTGCTCCAGGCCGTCGCGATCCCGGATGTCGACCGCGAAGTGGGTGTACGCGTTACCCAGGTCACGGCCGAGCCGTTCCAGGCTCCACGAGGTGGAGCCGTCCTCGCCGAAGAAGTACCGGCGCATGTCGTTGTCGATGCCGACGACATCCAGACCGAGGCCGGCGAAATGCCGGACCGCCTCGGAGCCGATCAGACCGCCCGACCCTGTCACCAACGCGACACTCACACGCCACTCCTGGTCCATCGGAGGCAGAATCCATCGGAGCATAGCGTGACGTCCGGCACGCCCCGATATGACGGAAGGGCCCCGCATCAAGCGGAGCCCTCGTCGTTGGTGGGGATGGGGGGAGTTGAACCCCCACGCCCTTTCGGGCACACGGACCTGAACCGTGCGCGTCTGCCATTCCGCCACATCCCCGTGGCACAGCCCGGAACACTTTAGCCGCCCCGGCCCCGCTGTCTCCAACGGGCCTCGGGAATACTACGCTGTCCCTGGCGCTCGCCACGAGCGATTACCGTTCGTGGCGGACGAAAGATTAGCACGACAGTCCCGGCCCTTCCGAACGGGTCGAGAGCAGCCGGCCGAGCGGCGTGTGAGCTGCGCGCGCGCCGGCCGGATACCATCATGTCCTCGGGACCCGAGGAGGAGCCGGTGAGCGTGCTGCAACGCTTCGAGAAGCGTCTGGAAGGCCTGGTCGAAGGGGCCTTCGCCAAGGTCTTCAAAGGGGTGGTCCACCCCGTGGAGATCCTCAACGCCATGCAGCGGGAGGCCGAGGCGCACAAGGCGATCCTGGCCGGTGGGCGCACGTTGGTGCCCAACCGCTACGTGATCGATCTCTCGCCGTTCGACCACAGTCGGCTGGCGCCGTACGCCGCCGCGCTGGCCCAGGAGTTGGCCCAGTCGCAGGCGGAGTTCATCGGCGAGCAGGCGTGGACGGTCTACGGCGACGTGATCGTCGAGATCGAGCGAGGCGAGGGCCTGGACACGGGCATGTTCCGTGTCACGGCCGAGGTCTACACCGGCGGCGAGGTCGCCCCGGTGTCGGCACCCGGCTACGACGCCGGCCCGCCCGCCTACCCCGCGTACGACCAGGGCGGTGGCTACGGCCCGCCGCCCGGGCACGGTGGCGGTCGCAACGTGCGGCTGGTCTCCGGCGACGGTCGCACCTACCCCCTCCAGATGGGGTCGACGGTGATCGGTCGCGGCGACCAGGCCAACCTGCGGCTGCCCGACGTCGGCATCTCCCGGCGACACGCCCGGCTGGATTTCGACGGGGGCCAGGTCGTGCTGACCGATCTGGGTTCGACCAACGGCACCATGGTGAACGGGCAGCGGGTCTCCGCCGTCGCGCTCAACCCCGGTGACATGGTCCAGCTCGGGACGACGACGCTGACCTTCCGCGTGGACGGCTGACCCGCCTTGCCGGAACTGGTCATCACCGTTGCCCGGTTCGGATTCCTGATCCTGCTGTGGATCTTCGTGTTCACGGTGGTCGGTGTGATCCGCCGGGACCTCTTCGCGGGCGCCCGGTCCGGTCGCCTGGTGGCCGCGCCACGCGCGGTGGGCGCCTCGACGGGGCAGGCGTCCAAACCAGCGAAGGTGAAGCGGGGCAGAGCGGCGCACCAGCTGGTGGTGACCGCCGGTCAGCTGGCCGGCACCAGGATCACTCTCGGTGAAGCGCAGATCACCATCGGTCGGGCTGAGGACTCCACCCTGGTCATCACCGACGACTACGCCTCCGCGCGACACGCCCGGCTCGTGCCGCGTGACGGGCAGTGGTACGTCGAGGACCTCGGCTCGACTAACGGCACGTACCTCGATCGCGCTAAGGTCTCCGGACCAACCCCCGTCCCCCTCGGCGTGCCGATCCGGATCGGCCGCACTTCCCTCGAATTACGGCCATGACTCTGACCCTGCGCTATGCGGCCCACAGCGACCGCGGTCTGATCCGAGACGGCAATCAAGACTCCGTCTACGCCGGGCCGCGGTTACTCGCCGTTGCCGACGGCATGGGCGGTATGGCCGCCGGTGACGTCGCCAGCAACATCGTCATCGGTGCCATGGCGCCGCTCGACGAGGACGTCCCGGGGGACGCTCTCGTCGATGCGTTGCGTTCGGCCGTGGGCACCGCCAACCAACAACTCCGCGACACGGTGGACGCCAACCCACAGCTGGAGGGGATGGGCACCACGCTGACGGCGACCCTCTTCACCGGCAGCAAGCTGGGAATGGTCCACATCGGCGACTCGCGGGCCTATCTGTTGCGCAACGGCGAGTTCGCGCAGATCACCAAGGACGACACGTACGTCCAGATGCTCGTCGACGAAGGCCGGATCAGCGCCGAGGAGGCGAGCAGCCACCCGCAGCGGTCGCTGCTCACCCGTGCCCTCGACGGTCGGGACATCGACCCGGAATACTCGGTCCGCCAGGTCATGCCCGGCGACCGGTACCTGATCTGCAGCGACGGCCTCTCGGGCGTGGTCAGCGCCGAGACCATCGGCGAGACCCTGCGGGAATACCCCGACCCGCAGCAGTGCGTCGAGCGGCTGGTGCAGCTCGCGCTGCGCGGCGGTGGGCCGGACAACATCACGGTGATCATCGCCGACGCCACCGACCAGGACATCGTCGAGGCGACCCCGATCGTGGGCGGCGCCGCCGCTCGGGACCGGGGCATGGCGACCTCCGCCGACGACTCGACTCCGGCCGCCCGAGCCTCGGCGCTCTCCGCGCCGCGTCCGGCCGCGCCCGAGGAGCCGGCGGCCTCCGACGAGGACGCCGACCGACCGAAGCGACGCCCGGTCCGGACCGCCGCCATGGCGCTGGCCCTGCTGGTGATCGTCGGCGGTGCGGCGTTCGGTGGTTGGACGTACACCCAGCGGCAGTACTACGTGGGAGCCACCGAAGAGGGCCAAGTCGCCGTCTTCCGCGGTGTCCAGGGTCAGATCGCCGGAATGGACCTGTCCAGCGTGCACCGCCGCAGCGGCACCCGGCTGGACGACCTCACGGTCGCCGCACAGGACACCGTCAAGGTCGGCATTCGGGCCAAGAGTGAGCCGGACGCCGAGCGTCAGCTCGCCGAGCTGACCAGCGACACGCCCAGCAACCCCAACCTGAAGCCGCTCTGCCCGCTCGACCCGAGCGTCACCGGGGGCACCACGCCCTCACCGACCCCGATCGGTTCGACGCCGACCCCGAATGGCAGCCCGAGCGCCAACGCGTCGCCGACCCCCAACGGGGTCGTCAGCGCAAGCCCGACCGTCGGTGCCACCACCGCTCTCGGTGGGGCCGGCGCGACCACCACACCCGACGTCACGCCCTCCGACTCGGCCACGCCGGCGCTCGACCCGGCCGGTTGCCGGTCTCCTGAGTGAGCGTCGGCTGAGATCCTGAGGACTCCACCCGTGACCGTAGCGGCCACACCGGCACCCTCGCCCGCGACCGCGGGCGAGCAATCCGGCGTACGCCTGGCGCGGTCGCGCCGCAACGCCGAGCTGTCCCTACTGCTGCTCGCGATGGTGCTGGTGGCCGCGTACGGGGCGACCGTCGAGGCGAACCTGCTGGACACGGTCACCCCGGACTTCTGGATGCCGGCCGCCGCGCTCGGCGCGGTCTTCCTCGGCCTGCACCTGGTCATCCGGTTCCTCGCCCCGTTCGCCGACCCGGCGCTGCTGCCGGCGGTGGCACTGCTCAACGGGCTCGGGGTGGGCTTCCTCCGCCGGATCGACCTGGGCGACGCCCCGGTGGCCGAGCGGGAGAGCCTGGCCGTCTTCGCGGGGCAGGGCGGGCGCCAGCTGGCCTGGACGCTCGGTGCGGTGATCCTCGCCGCCGGCCTGCTCGCCATCATGCGCGACCACCGTTCGATCTCGCGGTACGCGTACACCCTGGGGTTGGCCGGCATCGTGCTGGTGATGATCCCGGCGGTGCTGCCGTCGAGCATCTCCGAGATCAACGGCGCGAAGCTGTGGATCCGGGTGGGTAGCTTCTCCATCCAGCCGGGTGAGTTCGCCAAGTTGGCGCTGCTGGTCTTCTTCGCCTACTACCTGGTGCGTAAGCGTGAGGTGCTGTCGCTGGCCAGCCGGCGCTTCCTCGGCATCGACTTCCCGCGCGGCCGTGACCTCGGCCCGGTGGTCGGCGTCTGGCTGATCAGCGTCCTGGTGCTGGTCTTCGAGAAGGACCTGGGCACCTCGCTGCTCTACTTCGGCATGTTCGTGGTGACGCTCTACATCGCCACCGAACGGGTCAGCTGGCTGCTGATCGGCCTGGTCCTCTTCTTCGGCGGCGCGTACCTCGCCTACTTCCTCGGCTCGACGGTCGGCGGGCCGTTCGCCAACTTCTACGTACGGGCGGAGATCTGGCTCGACCCGTTCGCCGACCCGACCAACAAGGGTTACCAACTCGTGCAGGGCCTGCTCGCCCTGGGCACGGGCGGGCTCTTCGGTGCCGGGCCGGGCGGTGGCCAGCCGGAGATCCTGCCCGAGGTCCAGAACGACTTCATCTTCGCCGGCATCGGTGAGGAGATCGGCCTCTTCGGGCTCTCCGCGCTGCTTGTCGTCTACCTGCTGATCGTGGAGCGCGGGCTGCGCGCCGCGCTCGCCGTACGGGACTCGTTCGGCAAGCTGCTCGCCGGCGGTCTGGCGTTCACTCTCGGCCTCCAGGTCTTCGTGATCGTCGGCGGGATCAGCAAGCTCATCCCGCTTACCGGTCAGACCACCCCGTTCCTGTCCGCCGGTGGGTCGTCGTTGATGGCCAACTGGCTGCTCATCGCGGTGCTGCTGCGGGTCTCCGACGGCGCCCGCCGACCGGTGACCGGAGGCGGCGGCAAGGCGGCCCGTCCCAGCGGTGGCCCGCCCGAGCAGCTGCACGGTGCTCCCACGGAGGTGATCAAGCCGTGAACGCACCCCTGCGCCGGGTCGGCGTCGTCGTCATGGTCCTGTTCGGTCTGCTCTTCGCCAACCTCAACTGGATCCAGGCATACAAGGCCGATGAATACCGCACCAGCGACTACAACGGTCGGGTCCAGGTCGCCGAGTACGACCGCAAGCGCGGCAACATCGAGGCCGGCGGCACGGCCCTGGCCACGAGCAAGGAAACGACGGGCAACCTGAAGTTCCTGCGCACCTATCCGGGCGGCGCCAAGTACGCCCACGTGCTCGGCTACAAGCCGGTCAACCTGGCCGACCAGGGCATCGAGCGGGTGGAGAACGACTTCCTGGCCGGCACCAGCGACCAGCTGATCGGCGACCGGTTGAAGGACATGTTCACCGGCGACGACACCGGCGGCGGCAACGTGCTGCTCACGCTCTCGAAGCGGGCGCAGGACGTGGCGTACGACCAGTTGCGCAACAACCAGGTGGGCGCGAAGCGGGGCGCGGCGATCGCCATCGACCCGAGTACCGGTGCGATCCAGGCGCTGGTCTCCATGCCGAGCTTCGATCCGAACCCGTTGGCCAGCCACGACACCAACGAGGCATCGGCGGCGTACAACAAGCTGGAACAGGACCCGGACGGTCCGCTGAAGAACCGCGCGCTCTCCGAGACGCTGCCGCCGGGCTCCACCTTCAAGATCGTGGTAGCCGCGGCGGCGCTGGAGAACGGCGTCACCAAGTCCACCCAGATCCCGGCCGGTCCCAGCTACACCGCGCCCACCTCGGGCACCCCGATCCGCAACGCCGAGCCGTCGATCTGCCCGGAGCGGCAGGTCACCCTGCTGGCGGCGGTCACCGAGTCGTGCAACACCGGCTTCGCCCAGCTCGGCGTGCGGCTCGGCGCGGAGACCCTCAAGGAGAAGGCCCGCCAGTTCGGGTTCGAGCAGGACGACCTGACCGTCGGCCAGCTCGGCGAGGGCGGCCTGCCCACGGCGGCAAGTCAGACCGGAACCATGCAGAACCCGGACGGCAGCACCGACCCGGCCGCCCTGGCCCAGTCCTCCATCGGCCAGAACAACGTCCGGATGACGCCCCTCGAAGGCGCCATGATCGCCGGCTCGATCGCCCACAACGGCAGCCAGATGCGGCCGTACCTGGTGCGACAGTTGCTCGCTCCGGACCGGACCACCAGCTACTACACCGCGAAGACGCGGGAGCTGCGTCAGCCCGTCGAGCCGCAGGTCGCCGCCGACCTGCGCGAGATGATGGTCAGCGTGGTCCAGAACGGCACCGGGCGGAAGGCCGCGATCAACGGCTACACGGTCGGCGGCAAGACCGGCACCGCCCAGTCCGCTCCGGACCGGCCCGACCATGGCTGGTTCATCGGCTTCGCTCTGGACAAGAACGGCAACCCGGTCTCCGCGGTCTGCGTGGTGCTGGAGCAGGCCGGCCCCGGTGGTAGCGGCGAGGCCGCTCGGATCGCCGGCCAGATCATGCGGGCCGCCATCGCCGACCCAGGGGGTCGCTGACATGCTCAGCCCCGGCGTGCAGCTCGGCAACCGCTACCGCCTCGACGAGCGGATCGCCAGCGGCGGCATGGGCGACGTCTGGCGCGGCACCGACCAGGTGCTCGGCCGGACGGTCGCGGTGAAGAGCCTGCTCCCCGCGCTGCTCGACGACCCGGACTTCGGCGAGCGGTTCCGCGGCGAGGCCCGCACCATGGCCACCATCAACCATCCCGGCGTGGTGGACGTCTACGACTTCGGCAATGACCAGCAGATCGCCTTCCTGGTCATGGAGTACGTCGAGGGTGACGCCCTGTCGTCCACGTTGAGCCGGGTCGGTCGGCTCACTCCGGCCCGGACGATGGCCCTCGTCGCGCAGGCCGCCGACGCGCTGCACGCCGCGCACGAGAAGGGCATCGTGCACCGCGACGTCAAGCCGGGCAACCTCCTG
>NZ_JAKKFF010000310.1 GCF_022229015.1 Micromonospora foliorum | reverse complement strand
CAGGCCGCCGCCGAGCACGATCGGTGTCACCGCCCCGGCGGGGCGGATGCGGCTCACGCTCTCGGTGAGGTGCGCGGCGGCGTCGGTGATCAGCGCGGCGGCGACCGGGTCGCCGTGGGTGGCGGCGTCGACGACAAGCGGCGCGAGCCGGGCCAGTTCGATGGGGGGTCGACGGGTCACCGTCTGGATGGTGGCGTCGACGGTGTCGCGGGGGCGGGCGGCGATGTCCGCGCTGCCCAGGAGTTCGGTGAGCACGGTCGTGGCCAGCGCACCAAGCCCACGGCCGGCGTCCAGGTCGGCGAGCAGCCGGCGCACCGCTTCCCGGCCGAGCCAGAAGCCCGAGCCGGCGTCGCCGAGGAGCCAGCCGTGGCCGTCGGCGATCCGGTCGAGCCGCAGCTCGTGGACGTGCGCGGTGATCGCCCCGGTGCCGGCGATGAGGATGGTTCCGTCCGGGGCGGCGGTGCCGGAGGCGTACGCGACCAGGGCGTCGCCGTGCACCTCGTACGGGCAGCGCAGGCCGGCGTCGTGCCAGGCCTGGTCGAAGGCGGCGCGTCCGGCCGGGTCGGCGAGCAGCCGGCCGGCTCCGGCGAGCCCGATGGTGCCGGCGGCCACCCGGGTCGGGTCGAGGTCGGTGAGCGCCTCGCGGAGCGCGGTCAGCAGTTCGGCGGCGGCGCGTTCGGCACCGTGACTGGTGGGGTTGCCGCCGCCGGCGCGGCCGGTGCCGACGCGTTGCCCGGTGAGGGTGAGGGCGGTCGCCCGGGTGGACGTACCGCCGACATCGAGACCCACCACGACGGTGTCGGACATCGGCACGGGTCTCCTTGCGCGGAACGGCGATCTGGCTTGTTCATGCTGGTCGGCGGCGTCGTGCGGGGCAAGTTTTGGCGGCCCTGGGGGCCTGTGCGGCAGGTAACAGTTTGAAAACTTCGCCCACAGTCTTGACACAGAGGGCCGTTCAGTAAGAACTTTTACCACTAACAGTTAACAGTCTTTTCGGAAAGCGGAGGCAACTCATGGTTGATCACGAGGTGGACGCCGCCGCGGGGACCGCGGTGGTCGACGCCGACGTGCTCGACCGGAGGGTCTCGGCCTCCGACGGGGTGCTGGCCCGGGTCCGCAACGGCCTTGGCGAGTTGACCGGCGCCCTGCGCCGGGTCGCCGAGCACGTGCTCAGCGACCCGGAGGCCGCCGCCCGGTCGACAATCGTCGAGCTGGCCGAGCGGAGCGGCACCTCACCGGCGACCATCACCCGCTTCTGCCGCGCGATGGGCTTCGAGGGGTACGCCGACCTGCGACTGGGCATCGCCTCCGAGACCGGCCGGGCACGCTCGGCCGGCTGGACCGTCGACATCGGACGGGAGATCCAGCCGAGTGACCCGCTGGCCCGGGTGCTCGACCAAATCATGGCCGCCGACACCCGGGCCATGCACGACACCGCCACCCTGCTCGACCTCGCCGAGGTGGAGCGGGCCGCGGTGGCGATCGCCGGCGCCAGCCGGGTGAACATCTTCGGCGCCAGTGGCAGCGCCCTGGTCGGCGAGGAGATGCAGTTCAGCCTGCATCGTATCGGGGTGGCGGCGTGGGCCTGGAACGACGTGCACGAGGGGCTGGCCAGCGCCGCGTTGCTGCGATCGGGGGACGTGGCGCTCGGCATCTCGCACACCGGGCAGACCCGGGAGACGATCGAGATGCTCGCCGAGGCGGGCAGCCGGGGCGCCACGACGCTCGCGCTCACCGGCTTCCCCCGTTCGCCGTTGGCCGAGCTGGCCGACATCGTGCTGCTCACGGCCAGCCAGGCGACGACCTTCCGGCCGGACGCGCTCTCCGCCCGGCACCCCCAGCTGGTGGTGCTCGACCTGCTCTACATCGCCGTCGCCCAACGCACGCACGACCGCGCGCACGCGGCCTTCCGGCGGACCGCGCAGGCCGTCGACGGGCACAAGGCAGCGAAGGGAGCCCATTCATGATCAGCGCCCAGGGGTACGCGGACGCCGTCCGCCCGGTGCTCGACCGGCTGCTCGACTCGGAGGCCGACGGGATCACCCGGGCCGCCGACCTGATCGCCGACAGTCTGCGCGACGGCGGCGTGCTCCAGGCGTTCGGCGCCGGGCACTCGGAGGCGTTCGCCGCCGAGCTGGTCGCCCGGGCCGGCGGGTTGGTCCCCACCAACCGGCTCTCGGTGCGGGACCTGGTGATGCACGGTGACGCCCCGCGCGACGTGCTCGCCGACCCCAAGCTGGAACGTGATCCCTCCATCGCCCACCAGATCTACGCGCTCGCGGCGCCTCAGCCGCGCGACGTGTTCGTGGTGGCGTCCCAGTCCGGCATCAACGGCTCGGTGGTCGAGCTGGCGGCGCTGGTCACCGAGCGCGGTCACCCGTTGATCGCGGTCACCTCGGTCGAGCACACCGCACGGGTGGCTCCACGGCACCCGTCCGGGCATCGGCTCGCCGACCTCGCCGACGTCGTGCTGGACAATGGCGCGCCGTACGGCGATGCACTGCTGCCGCTCGAGGGCGGCGGCGCGGTCTGTGCGGTCTCCTCGGTCACCACGGCGCTGCTGGCGCAGCTGCTGACCGCGGAGGTCGTACGACGGTTCCACCAGGCCGGGGAGGTACCCCCTATCTACCTCTCCGCCAACGTCCCCGGCGGGGACGAGCACAACCTCGCCCTCGAGTCGCGGTACGCCGGACGTCTCCGGCGTACCGCATGACCCGAATTCCACAAGGAGAGACGACGATGTCGATTACCCCCGAACACCCGGCCGCACTCGACCGTCGCACGGTGCTGCGTCGCGCCGCCGCCGTGGGCATGCTCGCCACTCCGGCCATCGGCCTGCTCAGCGCCTGCGCCACCAGCGGCAGCGACGGTGACAGCGAGCAGGTCGCCGGCGGCACGAAGAGCGAGAAGAACCCGCTGGGCGTCAAGGAGGACGCCGCGATCGAGGTGGTCATCTTCAACGGTGGCTACGGCGAGAAGTACGCCACCGACGTGCACGAGCCGCTGTACAAGACGGCGTTCCCCAAGGCGGAGATCAAGCACCAGGCCACCCAGGCCGTCTCCACCGTGCTCCAGCCGCGGTTCGCCTCCGGCAACCCGCCGGAGTTCGTGAACAACTCGGGCGAGAAGTTCCTCGACTTCGGTGCGCTCGTCAACGACGGCCAGCTGCAGGATCTCACCGAGCTGTGGGACGCGCCGTCGGTCGACGACCCGAGCAAGAAGGTCCGCGACACCGTCATCCCGGGCATCGTCGAGCAGGGCATGTTCAGTACCGCAGACGGGCAGCGCAAGCCGTTCGTCCTGTACTACGTGTCGACCGTCTACGGCATCTGGTACTCGGGCAAGCTCTTCAAGGACAACGGCTGGACCGCGCCTACCAACTTCGACCAGTTCAAGGCGCTCTGTGAGCAGATCAAGGCCAAGGGCATCACCCCGTACGGCTACGCCGGGGCGAACGCGGCCTACTACCAGTGGAACGTGATCCTCACCCAGGCCGCGAAGATCGGCGGTGCCGACGTCCTGAAGAACATCGACAACCTGGAGGACGGCGCCTGGAAGCAGGACGCTGTCAAGCAGGCCGCCGAGGCATGGGCGGAGATCGGCGCCAAGTACTCGGACAAGAGCTTCGAGGGGCTCAAGCACACCGACGTGCAGCTGCGACAGAACCAGGGCAAGGTCGCCTTCTACCCGTCCGGCGACTGGCTGGAGAACGAGCAGAATAAGGACACGCCAGCGGGCTTCACCTACCAGCTCATGCCCGTGCCCAGCCTCACCGCGTCGGACAAGCTGCCGGCGGCCGCTATCCGGGCGGCCGGTGGCGAGGGATACTTCGTTTCGTCCAAGAGCAAGAACCCGCGTGGCGGCCTGGAGTACATGCGCCAGATGCTGTCGAAGGCGGGCGCCCGGGGCTTCACCGAGACCGTCGGTGCGGCCACGGTCGTGCCGGCCGGCAGCGAGGGCTTCCAGTTCCCGCCGGGTGTGGCCAGCGCGCAGGTGGCCCTGAAGGCAGCCGGTAAGGACGTGTTCAACATGCTCTTCGACAACTGGTACAAGGAGCTCGACACGGAGGCGCGTACCGCCACCAACGAGCTGATGTTCGGCCGGATCAACGCGGACGCCTTCGTGGAGCGGATCCAGAAGCGCGCCGACGCCATCAAGAAGGACAGCTCCGTCACCAAGTTCAAGCGCTGATCGATCGGAGCTAGGGTCATGCGGCACGGCAAGTATCCATTCGTGATCGGGTTCCTGTTCGCCCCGGTCGCGCTGTACGTGACATTCGTGATCTGGCCGTACGCGCAGGCGTTCCAGATCTCGATGACCAACTGGCGAGGGCTTTCCGCCCCGCAGTGGGTGGGCTTCGACAACTACCGGAGGCTGCTCGACGACGGCGCCTTCTGGAAGGCGGTCCAGCACCACGGCGTACTGCTGCTTGCCCTGCCGCTGATCACCATTGCCATCGCCCTGTTCTTCGCCTTCCTGCTCAACGTGGGCGGCAAGAGCAGCGGTGGTCAACGCCAGGGGGTCTGGGGGGCGAAGTTCTACCGGGTGGTGTTCTTCTTCCCCCAGGTCCTGGCGGTGGCCATCATCGCGGTGTTGTTCCAGATGGTGTACCGGCCGAACGAGTCCGGCCTGATCAACGGCGTGCTGATGAAGTTCGGCCTGGAGCCGGTCCTCTTCCTCATCAAGCCGAACCTGGCCCTCTGGTCGATCATCGCGGTGCTGGTCTGGCAGGCGGTCGGCTTCTACGTGGTGCTCTTCTCGGCGGGAATGGCCTCCATCCCCGGTGAGATCTACGAGGCCGCCGAGATGGACGGGGCGACGAAGGTGACCCTGTTCTTCCGGGTCACCCTGCCGCTGCTGTGGGACACCCTCCAGGTGGCCTGGGTGTACCTCGGGATCGCGGCGTTCGACGCGTTCGCCATCGTGGCGGTGCTCTCGGTGGACGGTGGCGGCCCGGACGGCGCCACCACCGTGCTGGCCATGGAGATCTACCGCAACGCGTTCGTCTACTCGAAGTACGGCTACGCCTCGGCGATGGGCGTGGCGCTGTTCTTCCTCACCCTCACGTTCGCGGCGCTGACGCTGCGGCTCACCAAGCGGGAAAGCGTGGAGTACTGATGAATCCGCAGTCGACGCTGCCGCCGACGCCGGCGGCGCTGCCGCCGAAGACCGGTGACCCGTCCGCCCCCGCCGGGCCGGGGCCCAAGGGCCCCCGCTCGGAGGTACGGTTTTTCGCCGGCCTGGGGCACGTCGCGCTCGCCGTGTGGGCGGTGATCGTGATCGTGCCGATCCTCTGGACCTTCCTCGCCGCGTTCAAGAACACCAGCGAGATCTTCAGCAGCCCGTGGACGCTCCCGGCCGAGCTGCGTTGGGAGAACTTCGGGCGGGCCTGGACCAAGGCGCACGTGGGGCGGTACTTCCTCAACAGCGTGATCGTGGTGTCGTGCAGCACGTTCCTCACCATGCTGCTCGGCGCGATGGCCGCGTACGTGCTGGCCCGCTACAAGTTCTGGGGCAACCGGGCGATCTACTTCCTCTTCGTCTCGGGGTTGGCCTTCCCGGTGTTCCTGGCCCTGGTGCCGCTCTTCTTCGTGGTGAAGAACCTGGGTCTGCTGGACACCCATACCGGCGTGGTACTGGTCTACACCGCGTACTCGTTGCCGTTCACGGTGTTCTTCCTGGCCGCGTTCTTCAAGACGCTGCCGTCGTCGGTGGCCGAGGCGGGGATGATCGACGGCTGCGGGCACAGCCGGCTGTTCTTCCAGGTGATGATGCCGATGGCGAAGCCGGGCCTGATCAGCGTCGCGATCTTCAACATCATCGGCCAGTGGGCGCAGTACCAGCTTCCGTTGGTGCTGCTCTCCAACGCCAAGGACAAGTGGGTGCTCACCCAGGGCATCGCCGACATCTCGGTCAACGCCGGTTACGAGGCGGACTGGTCCGGGCTGTTCGCCGCGCTGACCATCGCCATCCTCCCGATGATCATCGTGTACGCGGTCTTCCAGCGTCAGATCCAGGCCGGCCTCACCTCCGGCGCGGTGAAGTAGGGCGCCTCACCGCTCGTCGACCCGGGTGTGCCAGGAGCTCCACAGGGCGGCGTACGCGCCGCCGGCCGCGACCAGCTCGTCGTGGCTGCCAATCTCGGTGATCCGGCCGTCCGCGAGCACGGCGACCCGGTCGGCGTCGTGCGCGGTGTTGAGCCGGTGCGCGATCGCGATGACGGTCCGCCCGACCAGCACGGCGGCCAGCGCGCGTTCGGTGCGTCGGGCGGTGGACGGGTCGAGCGCGGCGGTCGCCTCGTCCAGGATCAGCGTGTGCGGGTCGGCGAGCACCAACCGGGCGAGCGCGAGCTGCTGGGCCTCGGCCGCCCCGAGCTGCCGGGCCCCGTCGCCGAGCTGGGTGTCCAGGTCGTCGGGCAGCTCGGCGTACCACTCGGCGCCCACGGTGAGCAGCGCGGCGCGCATCTGTTCGTCGGAGGCGTCGGGCGCGGCGAAGGAGAGGTTGTCGCGTACCGAGCCGATGAAGACGTGGTGCTCCTGGGTGACCAGGGCGATCCGGCGGCGTCGTTCGGCCGGGTCGAGGTCGGTGACCGGGCAGCCGCCGATGCTGACGACGCCGTGCCGTGGCGCGTCGATCCCGGCCAGCAGCCGGGCCAGGGTGGACTTGCCGGCGCCGGACGGGCCGACGACGGCCAGCCGCTCACCGGGCTGCACCTCCAGGTCGATGCCGTGCAGCACGTCCGGCCCGTCGTCGGAGTAGGAGAACCGCGCCCCGCGGACGACGAGCCGCTCACCCCGTGAGGAGGCGGTCGTGCCGGGTGGTTCCGGCGGGACCATGCCGACGCCGAGCAGCCGGGCGTACGACGCGAAGCCGCGTTGCGCCTGCTCCGTCCACTGCAACAGCCGGTCCAACGGGTCGATCGCCTGTTGCAGGTAGAGCGCGGCGGCGACCACCGCGCCGAGCGACACCATGTCCCGGGAGAGCAGGTAGCCCCCGACGAGTAGGACCATGGCGACCGGCAGCGGGTAGCTGGCCTCGACGACCGAGAAGAACACGGTACGCAGCGCGAGGGTCGCCCGTCGGGCCCGCCACACCAGCGTGATGCGGCTGGTGCCGTGCCGGACCCGGTCGTCGGCCAGCCGCAGCGCCTCCACCGTGCGCGCGCCCTCGGCGGTGGTGGTCAGCGTCTCGGTCAGCTCGGCCGCCGCCGCGCCCTCGGCGAGGTACGCGGAGCTGGCCCGGCGCAGGTACCAGCGGGTCACCGCCAGGATCGACGGGAGCCCGGCCAGCGCGGCCAGCCCGAGCAGCGGGTGCAGCAGGAAGATCGCGCCGAACAGCAACGTCAACTGCACCGTGGCGATGACGATGGTGGGCACCACGTCCCGGACGGTGGTGCCGACCGTCGACACGTCGACCGAGCTGCGGGTGGCCAGGTCACCGGCGCCGGCGCGTTCGACGACCGAGACGGGCAGCCCGAGGGTCCGGGAGACGAACTCCTCGCGCAGCTCGGCGACGGCCCGTTCGCCGAAGCGGTGGCCGGCGTACTGGGCGTACCGGGAGAGCAGGGCGCTGACCAGGACGCAGCCGGCGATGGCCAGTGCCAGCCGGTCCACCGTGGCCACGCCCGCGCCGGCGGTGACCCGGTCGACGATGGTGCCCAGCAGCCACGGCGGGGCGAGCCCGGCGACCGCAGCGGCGCTGTGCAGCGCCAGCACGACCCCGACGGCGCGCCGGTGCCGGCTGATCATGTCCCGTAGGGCCCGGCGTACGGTGCCGCGGTCGGCCACCGGCAGCCGGCTCACCGGTACGCCTCCTCGCTGCCGCGGGCCACCAGGTGCCGGTAGGCCGGGTCACGGTCGAGCAGGTCGGCGTGACTGCCGGTGGCGGTGATCCGGCCGGCGCTCAGGTGCGCGACCAGGTCGGCCCGGCCGAGTAGCAGCGGTGACGTGGCGATGACCACGGTGGTCCGCCCGGCCCGCGCGGCCCGCAGCCGCTCGGCGATCCGTGCCTCGGTGTGCGCGTCCACCGCCGAGGTCGGGTCGACGAGGATGAGCACCTCCGGCTCGCTGTGCAGCGCCCGGGCCAGGCGGACCCGTTGGCGCTGACCGCCGGAGAGCGTCCGGGCGCGGGCGTCGATCGGGGTGTCCAGTCTGGCGGGCAGGGAGTCGACGATGTCCTGCGCCGAGGCGGTCCGCAGGGCCGCGCCGATCCGTTCGTCATCGTCGTCGGCCCCGGCGCCCAGGATGTCGCGCAGCGTTCCGCCGAAGAGGTAGGAGTCGTGGTCGGCGACGAGGATCCGCGCGCGGACCTCGTCCAGGGCGACCTCGCGCAGCGGCACGCCGCCCCAGGTGACGTCGCTGACGACGTACCGGCCGAGCCGGTCGGCCAGCGCCACGGCCGCCGCCGGATCGTCTGCCGCCACGCCGGTCAGCTGGCCGGCGCGCACGGTCAGGCCGGTCACCGGGTCGTGCAGGTCGGCCGGGCCGTCAGGCGCTCCCGGGTCGTCCGGCCGCCGGGTCTCCGGCACGGAGCCCGGCCACCGCCGACCCGGGCCACCGACGTCGTCCGGTGTCACGGTGAGCAGGTCGGCGATCCGCCGGGCGGCAACCCGCCCTCGGATCAGCACGTAACTGCCCTCAAGGAGGAACCAGACCGGCACGACCAGGGTCGCCACGTAGCCGTAGACGGCGACCAGCTCGCCGATCGTGACGTCACCGGTCACCGCCATCCGGGCCGTCAGCCACACCACGGCAGCCAGGAACAACCCGGGGATGGCGACCGTCGCCGCGTCGATCCAACTGTTGACCGCGCCGACCCGGTAACCCTCGGCGCGCAGCTCCTGGGACCGGGCCGCGTACCGCCGGGCGAACAGGTCCCGGCCGCCCACCCCGGCGAGCACCCGCAGCCCGGCCACGATGTCTCCGGATCGGGCGGTGAGCGCGCCCTGTTGCCGGCGGTAGACCGATTCGACCTGCTCCAGGCGGCGCAGCAGCGGCCCCACGACCAGACCGACCGCCGGCACCCCCACCAGCACGCAGAGCGCGAGCATCGGGGAGATCGACCAGAGCACCACGGCGATGACCCCGTACGCGACGACCGCGCCGACGCCCGGCCCGGTCAGCGTCAGTGCCTGCGCCGTCCAGTCGATGTCGGAGCCGCCGATGGTGGACACCTCGCCCGCCCCGACCCGGCGGGGCAGCACGGCGCCGATGCGGGACAGGTGGCGCAGCAGCACCTCCGCCGAGCGGGCCTTGGCGTCCTCCCGGATGAAGGTCATCGTGCGGTGCCGCATGATGCCCAGGTAGGACAGGCCCACGCCCGCGACGACGATCGCCGCGACCCAGAGCGCCAGGGCCTGGGTGTCGCGTTCGCGCAGCCCGTCGTCGACGGCGCGGGCGATCAGGTAGGGCCGGGCCGAGAGCCCGATCATCCAGGCCGTGCCGATCAGGCTGCCGCGCAGCACCCGCCAGGGTTGGCAGCGGACCAGCCACCAGAGGTATCGCATCGGGCCCCGGGTGTCGGGGGTGCCAGGATCGGGATGCGGGATCTGCGGAGGCACCCGGTCACGCTACCGACCGGCCCCGACAGCCCACCGACCCGACAGCGGTGAGGTGCGCCTCCGTTTCTGTCGGACGGGAGAGGCAGAATCACGTTCGTGCTGGTGGCGGTGGTGTCCGACGAGCGGGGTGGGGGAGTGCTGTGCCCGCTGGACGCCACCGGCCGACCGACCGGCCCGCCCGAGGTCGTCACCGATCTGGTCGCCGCGGTCGCCGCGCGTGAAGCCGCCGCGCACCCGCGCTGGGTCTGGTCGAGCGCCGCGGCGGTCTACCCGACGCTGCTGCGCGCCGGCGTCCGGGTCGATCGGTGTCACGACGTGGAGTTGACCGAGGCGTTGCTGCTCGGGCACGCGGGCCGCTGGGGCGAGCCCCGCTC
>NZ_JAKKFF010000031.1 GCF_022229015.1 Micromonospora foliorum | reverse complement strand
CCCGTGACGGCCTGGCGGGTCTGCCGATCGGCAAGAAGCACATCGGTGACGCCGACCGCACCGCGACGTCCCGGATCGGACGGCAGGTGGCGCTCGAAGTCGACAACGCCACCAAGCAGATGCGCGTGCTGCGGGACGGCAAGCTGATCCGCAAGATCCCGGTCAGCCTGGGCAAGCGCAGCACCCCCACGTCCAGCGGCAAGATGGTGATCATGGAGAAGCACCAGCACACCACCTTCGACACGCGCGGCGAGCCGAACGGCGGCTACGTGGTGAACGTCGAGGACGCGCAGCGGCTCACCTGGGGCGGCGAGTTCATTCACGGGGCACCCTGGTCGGTGTCGCATCAGGGACACCGCAACGTCTCGCACGGCTGCACGAACATCTCGGCGGCCAACGCCGACTGGCTGATGGGCGTCACCCAGGTCGGTGACCTGGTCACCTTTACCGGCACCGAGGTCCGGCTCCAGTCGGGCAACGGATGGACGGCCTGGAACACCAGTTGGGCCCAGTTCGTCAGGGGCAGCGCCCTGCCCGTACCCGCGGATCTCCGACCGGCGCCGCCGCCGGCCCGGGCGGTCACCGGCGGCGTGCCGACGCCGTCGCCGTCGGCCTCCGGCGGCTGACACGCCGGGCGTGCGGCGGGCTCCCGAGCTACGGTAGAACCTGACGTTCACGTGAGGGACAAGGCTGAGTGACGGGCGTCACCGGCCGGGGGAGGGGTCCATGCGGATCGGGGAACTCGCCACGAAGACCGGGGTGTCGGTACGAGCCCTGCGCTACTACGAGGAGCAGGGCCTCCTGACTTCCGCGCGAAGCAGTGGCGGTCAACGCCACTACCTCGACGACGCGGTCGACCGGGTGTACCTGATCCAGATGCTGTACGCCGCCGGCCTGTCCAGCCGAACCATCCTGGACCTGCTGCCCTGCGTCGACGCGAAGGTCAACACGCCGCAGTCGCGGGCCATGCTCCGAGCTGAACGCGACCGCATCGATCGGCAGATCACCCAACTCCGGCAGGCGCGCGAGCGGCTCGACGCGGTCATCGCGCTCAGCGAGAGCCCAGCCAGCGGTTGCACCCGAGCCGACACCGACGCCGCGGTGGCGTAGCGGCGCGACACGTCGGGGATCAGATCGGGGTCAACTCCGGGATGCCGTAGTGCTGGTCGAGGACCTGCATGGCCGCGCCCGCGGCGATCACGTCCGCGCCGAGACTGGACAGGGCCACCCGCGTACGGAGCCAGTCCGCGCGCCGGGCGTCCGCCTGGACGGCGTCGGTGACCGCCGCGAGGTAGGTCCGCGGGTGCCGGAGGAGGTCCGCTCCCGCCAGCACCACGTGGGCGAGGTCGAGGGTCTGGAGCAGGTTGACGACGCCCACGGCCAGCACGCGGGCGGCGTGTGCGATGTCCCCGGCCTCGGTGGCGTGGTGGTGCACGATCTCCAGGCACCCGTGCCGGCCGCAGACGCAGCGGGGCCCGGTCAGGTCGACGACCGTGTGGCCGAACTCGCCCGCGTTGGTGTGCGCCCCCCGGTGGGCCGCGCCGCCCAGCCAGAAGCCTCCGCCGATGCCGGACTCGACCATGATGAGGGCCGCGTCGCCGAACGTCGCGCCGTGCCGCCAGGCCTCCGCCGTGATCCCCGCGGTGACGTCCTTGTCCAGGTGGACGGGGAGGCCGAGGTGTTTCTCGGCGAGCTCGCGCAGCGGTACGTCGTGCCAGTGCCGCAGGCCGTGGGCGTCCCGGACCAGGCCGTTGGCGTGGTCGAGTGGGCCGATCATGCCGATGCCCAGCCCGGTGAGTCGGCCCCGCAGGTCGCCGATGCCGGCCATCGTGTCGATGCCGGCGCTCAGGGCGTCGAGGAGCTGCGCCGGGGTGAAGTCGCCGGGCAGCGGGCTGACCGTCGAGTGGTGCACGGTGCCGGCCAGGTCGACCAGGACGAGCCGCAGCGTACGCCGGGCCACGTGGGCGCCGATCGCGTACCGGCTGTCGGGAACGAGTTCGTAGACGACCGCGGGCTTGCCGATGCCCGGACGCCGGACGCCGGCGGGCCGGATCAGACCGCCGGCGGTCAGCCGGGCGATGACCTTGGAGACCGCCTGTGGGGTCAGGCCGGTGGCCTCGACCACTGTCGCCCGCTCGAACGTGCGAGCGGTACGCCCCACCGCCATGACCAGTGCCTCGTTGTAGCCGCGCAGGAAGGTGACGTCGGCAGTGACGCGAGTCATCCCACCACCCTATTACGCAACGCTGTTGCTAAATTTTTTCGGTGATCGAGTTGAGCAGAGGTCGACGGTTGGCGGCACTGGCCGCGCTGGCACTGGGCGGCGTCGCGGTCGGCCTCACCGAGTTCGTGGCGATGGGGCTGCTGCCCGACATCGCCCGCGGTCTGCTCCCGCACCAGTACGCGCAGTCGCCGTCGGACGCGATCGCCCGAGCCGGCTGGATGATCACCGCGTACGCGCTCGGCGTGGTCGTCGGCGCGCCGCTGATCGCCGCGTTGAGCGCGCGCCTACCCCGCAAGAAGCTCGTCCTCGGGCTGCTCGTGCTGTTCGCCGTCGGCACCGTCGCATCCGCGGTCGCCCCCACCTTCGACCTGGTGCTGGTGGCCCGGTTCGCGGCGGCACTGCCGCACGGCGCGTACTTCGGTGCGGCCGGTCTGCTCGCGGCGACCCTGATGGGCCCCGGTAACGAGGCCCGTGGTTTCGCCACCGTGCTGGGCGGTCTGACCGTGAGCAACCTGGTCGGCGTACCCCTCATCACGCGCCTCGGGCAGACGGTCGACTGGCGGTTCGCGTACCTGGTCATCGCCGGCTTCTTCCTGCTCACCCTGCTGGCGGTGCTGGCGGTCGTTCCGGAGGTCGCCGCGGCGGTCGACGGCTCACCGGCCGCCGAGTTGCGGGCGCTGCGGACCTCGCAGGTCTGGCTGGTCGCCGCCACCGGCGCGGTCGGGTTCGCCGGGTTCTTCGCGGTGAACACCTACATCGCGCCGGTCACCACCGACGTCACCGGGCTCTCCGCCGCGACGGTGCCGTGGGCGTTGGTCGCGGTGGGTCTCGGGATGACCGTCGGCAACGCCCTGGGCGGCTGGCTGGCCGACCGCGACCTCCAGCGGAGCATGGTCATCGGCTTCGTGGCGATGATCGTGAGCATCGCCGTGTTCAGCCTCGTGGCGTCGTCCCGTGTCGGCCTGTTCGTGGGCGCGTTCCTGGTCGGTGCGACCAGCCTCTATCTCGGGCCGGTCCTACAGGCGCGCCTCATCACGGTCGCCCCGGGAGCACAACTGATGGGCGCGGCGCTCAACCAGTCGGCCATGAACATCGCGAACAGCCTGGGCGCCGCCCTGGGCAGCGTCGCCATCGCCGCCGGACTTGGTTACCTCGCGCCGGCCCGGGTGGGCGTCCTTCTGGCGGTCGTCGGGTTGATCCTGGGAGTGGTCAGCTTCGCCGTCGGACGACGGGTGCGCGATCGGGTCCCGGCCACCGTCTGACGGCTGCGCGAGCGGCCCGGCCACCGTCTCGACCCGAGGTGGCCGGGCCGCCCGCGACGCGGTCAGAAGTCGTCCACGCCGACCGTCACCCGGTCGGTGCTCGATCTCCAGTTGGGCACGTTGATCACCTCGTACCCGCCGCCGCGTTGGCCCACGGTGATCCGTACCAGGCCGAGGTGTGCCGGCGTCGCCGGAATGAAGACGTCCATGCCGGTGATGAAGGTCTGGCTGAAGAACTCCGGCAACGGGGCCGTCAGATCCGTGACGCCATCGCTGCCGTCGTCGAACGCGAAGATGCCGATCGTCCTCTTGGCGCGCGGTGCGTTCGCCGCGTTCAGGACATCCCTGCCGTTGATCCAGAGGTTGTCGCCGGCATCGCCCTGGTCGCCCCACCACTCCTTCTGGCGTTGGATGGTGAGCGCCGTGTGTCGGTCACTGGTGTCGATCAGGGCGCTGAGGCCCTCGCCCGGCTCGCTTGTCGCGAGGCGGACGAACGAGTCCGAGCGCAGGAACGGCTGGAAGTAGAAGTGGTGCGTCGCGGCGCCGGTGCGCACGAGGGCGAACTCGTAGCGGGCCGTGGCGAGCACCGGGATCGGGCCGAACGAGCCGTCGGCACCGAGCGACAACCGGTGCGCGGGCCGGTGGGACAGTCGGTCGCCGGTCAGCGGGCTGACCGGGTAGACCTCGACAGTCGCACCGGCGACGCCGACGTTGCTCGGAAAGAGCACGGCCCGGCCGGAGACCCGGGCGGCGCCGAAGAGTTGGGGCACGATCCGCGTCGTGTGGGGCGCGCGGCCCTGGAGGAACCGGAAGATCTCGCCGAACGACTCCGCCGACGACACGGTCTGGGTGTGCGACTGGTCCGGCAGGTGCACGTTTGTCGCGCCGACGACGGCGCGGGCCGGGTCGCCCTCGCCCCAGATCGCGAGGGTGGGCACACCGCCCGGCGGGGAGGTCGCGGTGCGCCCGTCCAGGTTGACGTAGTGGGCGACCCGGGCGGCCCGCTCCGGCGAGCTGGTGAGATAGCCCTGCGTGACGAAGGTGCCCAGCGAGTGCGCGACGAGGTCGACCCGGTCCGCGCTGGTGGCCGCCAGCAGGCGGGAGATCCGCGCGTCGAGCCCCGCGTACACCTGGGGCAGGATGGTCGCGATGTTCGGGGAGTCGTACTCGTGGGCTTCGATGACGTCGATCGGATAGCCGTTGCTGGCCAGCCGCTTGGCCTGGGACTCGAACTGCGCCGCCGATCCCGCGCTGCCGTGCACGAAGATCACTGGGCGGTAGGTCGGGGTGACGACGGCTTCGGCGGCGCGGGGAACGGCGACGGGGGACAGGCCGGCCGCGAGGGCGACCCCGACCAGCACGGAGAGCAGCCTCCGGCGAGATGTGTGCATCGATCCTCCACCTTGAGGGACGAAGTATTTGCACTACTAGCGCAAGTATCGTGTCAGGGCGCGGCGCGATGGTCCACACCTTCCGGTCAGCTGACCGCCGTCGCGAGCAGGTCGCCGACGGCGGCGCGGACCGGGTCGGGATTCGACCAGCTCCAGTTGGGGTGCGCGCGGTTGGTCAGCAGCGCCAGGACGAGTTTGCGGTCGGGAGCGACCAGGAGCGAGGGGCCGGCGAACCCGGTGTGCCCGAAGGTCCGGGCCGAGGCGAGCCTCCCCATGAACCAGCTCTGGTTGAGGACAACCCCGAGGCCGTGCGCCGAGGTCCGATTGGGTCGCTCCGGGTCGATGGCGGGTTTGCCGGCGTTGTGGTTGCTGAGCATCCGGCGCACGGTCGCCGCGGCCAGGATTCGCTTGCCCTGGTAGGTGCCCTCGTCGAGGAGCAGCTGACCGATGGCCGCGAGGTCGGCCGCGGAGGCGAAGATGCCGGCGTGGCCGGCGATGCCACCGAGGTGGTTGGCGACGTCGTCGTGGACGGTGCCCCGCAGCAGGCCCCGGGACGAGCGGGCGTCGGTGGCGACCAGCCGGTTGGCCTTCGAGGTGGTGGACATCCAACTGCTGGCGTTGAAGCCGGTGTCGCGCAGGCCGAGCGGGTTGGTGAGGTTGGTCCGGAGTGCCTGGTCGAGCCGCTGGCCGGTGACCTTCTCGACGATCTTGCCGGCGACCATCAGCCCCACGCTTGAGTAGCGGAACGTGTTCCCGGGCACGGCGCCGGCGACCAGCGGCGTGGTGAGCACGGCGTTCCAGCGGGCCGCGTTGTCGGGCAGACCGGTGACCTTGGCACCGACGGGGAGGCCGCTGGTGTGGGTGAGCAGCATCTCGACGGTGATCTGTTCCTTGCCCGTGCCGGTGAAGGCGGGCAGGTAGTCGCGCACCGCAGCGCCGAGGTCGACCTGCCCCTTGTCGACCTGCTGCAGGAGCAGGATGGCCGTGTACACCTTGGTGACCGAGGCCAGGTCGAAGATGGAGTCCGGGCGCATCGCGACGCGTTGACCCGCCGCCAGCAGCTTCGGACCCGCGCCGTAGCGCAAAGCCTCACCGACGGCGGTGTGCACCATCATCTTCCCGTCCACGAGGACGAGAGCGACCGCACCGGGGAAACCCTTGTGCTGGAAGGTCTGCGCCGTGGCGGGCAGGTGTCGACGGATCAGGGCGGTCACGTCCCGCGCGTAGGGGGCCTGACCCGCTGGTGGGGCGCCGCCGCTCGGGGGGACCGGCGCGCCCGGTGCGGCGGACGGCGACCTGAGGTTTCCCGCCGAACCGAACCCGGCCCGGTTCCCGGCGGCATCCGTCCCGGTCACCGCGTCGCCGGTGGCCGCAGCGCCGGGGTCCGTCGCGCCGTTGTCGCCGCAGCCGGTGAGGGCGGAGGTCGCGGCGGCCAGGCCGGCCCCGAGCAGAGTACGACGCGCAACGGGCATGCCGGAGATCGTGACAGTCGGTCCTCGGGCGCGCCACCTGTCGGGTCCGAACGTCGAGCCCGTCGGCCCCATCGGCCAACAGGTGGTCATCTGGCGGACACAGCCGGTTGACGTTCGGGCGTTTGTGCGACGATCGGCGGGCATCACGTCGAACGACCGTCCACCGGTCTGTCCGCGCACGGTCGTGGCAGTCACCGGGGAGGGCACACACCCCGTTACCTCTTGGAGAGCACGATGTCCCTCTCCCCGTCCCGGGTCTTCGCAGAGCTGAACGCGGCACGACCCCCTGACCAGCCGTCCCCGACGATGGGAACGGCCGTCGTGGTCGGCGGCAGCGTCGCCGGTCTGCTGGCCGCCCGGGTGCTGTCCGACCACGCCGACACCGTCGTCATCATCGACCGGGACGACCCGCAGGTGACCGGAGCGCGGCCCGGCGTACCCCAGGGGACCCAGCTGCACGCGCTGCTGCCCGGCGGCCTCTTCCAGTTGGAGCGGCTGTTTCCCGGCTTCCGCGACGAGGCACTGGCGCGCGGCGCGATCGAGTCGCCGCCCACGGCCCGGCGCAACTACCTCGACGGGCGTCTGAAGGTCGTCGTCCCCGACGACGCCGACAGCCTGGCGGGTAGTCGGCCGCTGCTGGAGGGCCTGATCCGCCAGCAGGTGCTTCGACTGCCCAACGTCAAGACGATCACCGCCCGCGCCACCGGCCTCGTGGTCGACGGCACCGCGGTCACCGGGGTCCGCTGTGAGGTCGGTGGGGTCCCCGGTGTCGAGCGCGGCGACCTCGTGGTCGACGCCATGGGGCGGTCCAGCAAACTGTCGGACTGGCTGGAGCGGGCCGACTGGGACCGGCCGGTCACCCGGCGGATGACCGTGCACCTCAACTACGCGACCGCCCTGTTCCGTCGTCCGGAGGTCACCCCGGCCTCGACGGTCGTGCTGGCGCTGAACACCGCCAGGACGTCGGTGGACGTGGCCGGGGCCGCGTTCTTCGCCATCGAGGACGGCCGGTGGATGGCCATGATGGCCGGTTACCGCAACGACCGTCCGGGGCGCACCGCGGAGGACTTCGTCCGCCGCCTGCGGGAGCAGTTCCCACCGGAGTTCGGCGAGGTCGCCGACCAGGAGATGATCGGTGACGTCCAGACCTACCACCATGCCGACAGCCGGCGACGGGACTTCCACGCGCTCAAGCGGTTCCCGGCCGGCCTGATCAGCGTCGGCGACGCCGTCGCCTCGTTCAACCCGGTGTACGGGCAGGGCATGACGGCGGCGGCCCTGCACGCGGCCTGCCTGTCGACGTACCTCCGGTCCGGCCCCGATCTGCGGGCGCCCGCGCGCCACTTCCTCGCGCTACAGAAGGTCGTGGTCGACGCCGCCTGGTCGCTGTCGACCTCGGCGGACCTGGCGTTGCCCCACGTCGACGGGCCCTACCCGCGCGGCTACCGGCTCTCCAGGTGGGCCAGTGGGCAGATCATCGCCGCGACCGTCACGGACGTGACGACCGCGCGGCGGTTCAACGACGTCGTCTCCATGCGCGAGCACCCCGGTTCGCTGGCCCGGCCCGGCGTGCTCCTGGGCGCCCTGCGCGCCAACCGACGCGCACACTGAGCGGGTGACCCGGCGGCCTCGTCGCGAGGCCGCCGGGACCGCCCTAGCGGGGGAGCTTGCGGAGGATGTCGACCACGAAGCGGTGGTCGTCCAGCTGCGGCAGCCCGGAGACACCGACCCAGCCCACCACACCGGTGCCGCGTACGCGCAGGGGCACGGCACCCCCGGCCGCCGCGTACCGCGAGGCCGGCAGGCCGAACCTCTCGGCCAGGGTCACCTGCTTGTCCTGGCACAGCCGGGCCATGTACAGCGAGGAGTGCTCGAACCGCATCACCACCCGGCCCTTGCGACGCAGCCACGCGTCGTTGTCCGCCGTCGACCCCGGCAGGCCACAGTGGAACAGCTGCCGCCCGGCCCGCCACACCCCCACCGAGACCGGCAGCCGCTGCTCGGTCGCCGCGGCGACGGCGAGCATCCCCAGCTCGTACGCGTCGGTCTCGGACAGACCCGCGAGCTCCAGCTCGTCCTCCTCGCGCAGCAGCTCGTCCAGCGTCGGCCACGATTCACGGTCAGCTGACATGTCTCTTCTCCTCATGGTGCGGGGCGATCATCCGCGTGGTGCGGGCGATCATCCCCGTCGGGCGGGGCGATCACCAGGCGCAGGGCGCGTAGTCCTTCAGGAAACAGCCGTACAGGTCCTCGCCCAGCTCGCCCCGGACGATCGGGTCGTACACCCGGGCCGCGCCGTCGACCAGGTCCAGTGGGGCGTGGAAGCCCTCGTCGGCCAGCCGCATCTTCGTCGGGTGGGGGCGTTCGTCGGTGATCCAGCCGGTGTCGACGCTGGTCATCAGGATGCCGTCGGTCAGCATCTCCTCGGCGCTGGTGCGGGTCAGCATGTTCAGCGCAGCCTTGGCCATGTTGGTGTGCGGGTGCCCCGGCCCCTTGTAACCGCGGCCGAACTGGCCCTCCATCGCCGACACGTTCACCACGTACTTGCGGCGGGCCGACGCGGCGGCCATCACCGGGCGCAACCGGCTGACCAGCACGAACGGCGCGGTGACGTTGCACAGCTGCACTTCGAGCAGCTCGACCGGGTCCACCTCCTGCACCCGCTGGACCCAGCTGTTGACCGAGTCGAGGTCGGGCACGAGACCCCCGGCGTCGATGGCCGTGGACGCCGCGATCCGTTCCGGCGAGGCCGAGCCGCTGGTCAGCGCCAGCGCGGTGAGCGCGTGCGGGGTGAGCGCGGTCGACTGTGGGCCCGCGGTCAGGCTGCCCACCGGGCCACCCTGCCCGTCCGGCTTGGCGAACGTGATCAGCTCCGGCAGCGGGCCGTCCGGCAGGGCCGCGGCCTCGGCGGCGATGAGCTGCGCGTACGCCCCGGGGGACCGGCGGACGGTCTGCGCCGCGTTGTTGATCAGAATGTCGAGGGGGCCCTGGCTGCTGACGTCGTCGGCGAGGGCGATCACCTGGGCGGGGTCGCGCAGGTCGATCCCGACGATGCGCAGCCGGTGCAGCCAGTCCCCGCTGTCGGGCATCGCGGCGAACCGGCGGACCGCGTCGTGCGGGAACCGCGTCGTCACCGTGGTGTGCGCGCCGTCGCGCAGCAGTCGCAGTGCGATGTACATGCCGATCTTGGCCCGGCCGCCGGTGAGCAGCGCGCGCCGACCGGTCAGGTCGGTTCGGGCGTCGCGGCGCTCCCGGTTGAGCGCGGCGCAGGACGGGCAGAGCTGGTGGTAGAAGGCGTCCACCTCGCGGTAGCGCTGCTTGCAGACGTAGCAGCCGCGGGGGTTGTGCAGGAAGCCCGCCGTCTCGCCCGCGGCGGAGGACGCGAGCGGAATGCCCTGCGTCTCGTCGTCGATCCGCCCCGGCGCCCCGGTGGCGGTGGCCTCCGTCACCGCGCGGTCGGCGGCGAGGATGGCGTCCCGCCGCTCCTCCCGCCGCCGCTGCTTGATCACCTTGTAGAGCCGGGCGGTGGCCCGCTGCACCTGCACCACGTCGGGGTGGTCGGAGGGCAGCGCCTCCAACGCCTCGAAGACGCTGAGGCAGGCCTCCAGCCGGCTTCGGTCAATACCCTCTTGACCGTTTTCGGTAATGTTGTCCACCGTCATGCGTCGTTGTCTCGTCCCGTATCCCGTGCCGGCTCCAGCCGGTCCGCCCCAAGTCCGACCCGAAACGGTACGCGCCTCACGGCCTCCGACGCACCTCGCGGGCCGGCCCGGGGTGGCGCGCCTCGCGGCGTCGTCAGTCGGCGTCGGCGCGGCCGAGCCGCCAGTAACCCATGAAGGCCACCGCCCGGCGGTCCAGACCCCGCTCGGCGACGAGGTGCCGGCGCAGGTTACGGATGACGCCGGCCTCCCCGGCCAGCCACGCGTACAGCGGCACCGAGGCCACCTCCTCGGGCACCTCCCACAGGATCTCGGTGTCCACGTCCACGTCCACGTCGGGCACGGGCCGGACGGCCGCCGACGCGCCGGGGGTCAGCAGTTCCCCGGCCGCGGCGACGACGGCGGGCACCAGGTGGCTGCCGTACCCGTCGGCGCCCCGGGACAGCCAGCGGACCTCGACGCCGGGGGGCGCGACCAGCGGCAACACGTCGGCGGCGTCGGGTACCTCCAGCACGACCGTGCCCCGGGCGTCGCGGGGGAGCCGCTCGCAGATGCTGCTGATCGCCGGCACGGCGGTCTCGTCCCCGGCCAGCAGCAGGGTGCCACCGGTCGGCTGTCGAAACTCGACCCCGCCGTGGTTGCCGTCGAAGCCGGCGTCCGGTCCGACCAGGGCGATCTCGTCGCCGACGCTGGCCCGCCGGGCCCAGCGTGTCGCCGGGCCACTGTCGCCGTGCAGCACGAGGTCGACGTCGACCTCGGCCAGCTCTGGTCGGACCGCCCGCACCGTGTAGGTGCGGATCGGGTTGCGCAGGTGCTCGGGCAGGGCCCGCCACGTCGCGTACCAGTCCGCGCCGTCCGGCAGGGTCGCCCGGTCGTGACCGGGCAGCGGCAGCGCCAGTTTGATCCGCTGGTCGTAACCGTTGTCGGCGAAGCGGTCCAGGTCCGCCCCGGTGAAGGTCACCCGGGTGAAGGACGGGCTCAGTCGGCGCACCGCGCGGACGGTGACGGCGAACACGCGCCACGGGGCGATGGGCAGGGTCTCGGTCATGGTGCCTCTCTCGACTCGGGCCGGCGTCTACCGGGTGGTGCCCGCCACGGCGCGGGACCGCCACAGCAACCAGACGAAGTACGGGGTGCCGATCATGGCGGTGACCAGGCCGGCGGGGATCTGAGCTGGAGCGATGACCGTCCGGCCGAGGGTGTCGGCGATGCTGACCAGCGCAGCGCCGAGCAGGGCGGCCACCGGAAGCACCCGGGAATGCCGCCCGCCGACGAGCGCCCGCGCCGCGTGCGGGGCGACCAGGCCGACGAAGCCGATGACCCCGACGGCCGAGACGGCGGTGGACGTGAGCAGCGCCGCCGCGCCGAGCGCGACCAACCGGGTGCGTTCCAGCCGGACGCCCAGCACCCGGGGGGTGTCGTCGTCCAGCGCCATCAGGTCGAGCTCCCGGCGGGCGGCGACCACCGCCGGGGTGAGCACCAGCAGGGCGATCAGCACCGGCAGCACCTGGGTGGGCATCCGGCCGTAGGTGGAGCCGGACAGCCAGGTCAACGCCTTGCCGGTGTTCCACGGGTCGA
The DNA here is from genome assembly GCF_022229015.1 of Micromonospora foliorum. GTDB lineage: Bacteria > Actinomycetota > Actinomycetes > Mycobacteriales > Micromonosporaceae > Micromonospora > Micromonospora foliorum. Next base: position 34,558 of record NZ_JAKKFF010000031.1, on the reverse strand, counting down.
AGGCGACGACCAGGTAGGTGATGACCGCCATGCCGCCCTGCCAGGCGCCGAAGCCGATCAGCACCAGTCGGTCGGAGCTCAACCCGCCGCGCCAGGCCAGGCCGTAGACCAGGGCGAACGCCAGCATCGCGCCGAGCCCGGCGACGCCGGAGACGGCCCACACCCCGGCGAGCGGCACGAAGGTGAGCAGGGAGACGGCCCCCAGCCCGGCGCCGGCGGTGATGCCGAGGATGCCGGGTTCGGCCAGCGGGTTGCGGCAGACCGCCTGCACGGTGGTGCCGGCGACCGCGAGCGCCGCGCCAGCCAGGACCGCCGCGGCGACGCGCGGCCACCGCTGGTCCAGCACAAAGGTGTACGCGGGCCCGGTGCTGCCGTTGAGCCAGTTCACCACGTCACCGAGCAGCACCCAGGTGTCACCGGCGAGCATGGCGACCGCCACGGCGCCGACGGTCAGGACGGCGGTGACAGCGACGACGCCGCGGTGGAAGGCGGCGGAGCGAACGGCCGCGTGGCCACCGGGCGGACGGCGGGTGGGGCCCGCGTCCCGGTGCCGGCGGGCCAGCCAGATGAGGATCGCCGCGCCGAACAGGGTGGTGACCACGCCGGTGGGGATGTCGACCCCGGCCTGCCCGCCCATCACGGCCCGCAGCAGCACGTCGGAGCCGAGCACGATGATGACCCCGGCGATGCCGGACAACGGCAGCAGGATGCGGTGCCGGTGCACCCCCGGCACCACGGGGGCGAGCAGCCGGACGATCACCGGGGCGCACAGGCCGACGAAGCCGACCGGGCCGGTGAGGGTGACGGCCGCGGCGGAGAGCAGCACGGCCAGCACCATGACGGTGAGCCGGGTGCGCCGCACGTCGAGGCCGAGCACGGTGGCGGTGTCGTCGCCGAGGGCGAGAATGTCGAGGCGGTGCCCGAGCAGCACGAGCACGACGGCGGCGCCGACGATCACCGGAGCGAGTTGGGTCAGCGCGGTCAGGTCGCTCTGCACCAACGAGCCGTTCCCCCAGGCGAACAGCCCGATGGTGGCCTGCTCGAACAGGAGCAGCAGCAGGGTGGTCACCGACCCGAGCGCCAGCGCGGTCGCCGAGCCGGCGAGGATCAGGCGGGTGGTGCCGGCCTGCCCGCCGGAGGACATCGCCATCACCAGGCCGGCGGCGGCCAACCCGCCGCAGAAGGCGAGGCCGCCGGCGGGCAGCGCGGGCAGCGAGACGCCGAACGCGGCGACGGCGACGATCGCGAGGTGGGCGCCCGCGTTGACCGCGAGGGTGTCGGGGGAGGCGAGCGGGTTGCGGGCGATCGACTGCAACGCCGCCCCGGCGAACCCGAGCGCCACGCCGATGGCCAGCCCGGCGAGGAGCCGGGGCAGCCGGGAGGCGATCAGCACGCGGGCCGCCTCGTCGTCGGCGCCGGTCGCGAGCCGCAGCAGGTCGAGGGCGCCGACGTTCGAGGTGCCCTGGGTGAGGTGCAGCGCGCCGACCACGAGCAGCAGCAGGATCGCGGCGACGAAGACACCGGCGACGCGGGGCACGGCCAGGCGTCCGCCCGGAGCCGGCCGGGTGGCCGGCTCCGGGCGTGGGGGCGCGTTCAGCACGCTCACACCGCGTACGTCTTGACGAGCTCGTCGATGTACTGCTTGCCGGAGAGCGGACCGCCGAAGGTCCAGACGCCATTGGGCATCTTGTGCAGGTTGCCCTGCCGCACGAAGGGCAGCGACTTCCAGATGGCGTTGCCGGCGAGCCCGTCGGCGAACACGTCGTCGCCGTCGGAGGCGTTGTAGAAGAGGTGCATGTTCGGGTCCTTGAGGACCGTCATGCCCTCGACGTCGGTCTGGCCGAGGCCCCACACCTCATCGGACTTGCCGGTCCAGGCGTTGGTGAGGCCGAGCTGGATGCCGATCTGGGAGACCAGCGCGCCCTTGCCGAACATCCGGATGCTGACGGTGCTGCCCTCCTTCCAGCCGTCGGCGATGGCGAACGGCCGGCCGGCGGCACCCGCGTCGGCGATCTTCTTCCTGCCGTCGGCGATGGCCGCGTCGAAGTCGGCGAGCAGCTTCTCCGCCTCGGTGGTCTTGCCGACCGCCTTCGCGATCATGTTGAGGTCGGTGCGCATCCGGCCGAGGTTGTCGGTGGCGTCACTGCCCTTGGCGACCACGACGGGCACGAACTTCTCCAGCTGGCTGACCATGTTGGCGCCCCGGTCGTCCTCCATCACGACGAGGTCGGGTTGGAGGGCGACGATCGAGTCGACGCTGGGTTCGCCGCGGGTGCCGACGTCCTTGACGCCCGGGTCGAGCTTCGCGGAGGTGACCCAGGTGCCGTAGCCCTTGGGGTCGGCGACACCGACCGGCATGACGCCGAGGCTGACCAGCATCTCGACCTCGCCCCACTCCAGCCCGACGACCTTGGTCGCCGGCGCCTTGAGGGTGATCTCCTTGCCCCGACTGTCGGTGAGGGTGACCGGGCCTCCGGCCGCCGAGGCGGAGGTCTCGGGGGCCGCGGCGTTCTCGGTGGTGCCGCAGGCGCCGAGCGTCAGGGCGGTCACGACGGCGATGAGGGCGGTGAAACGGGTACGGGTCATGACGGTCTTTCTCTGCTGTGGATGAGGGGTGTTCAGACCAGGGCGCGGATCTGATGCCGCCCGACGGGGCGGGTGGTGACCAGTCCGCTGAGCGGATCGCTGGTCACCTCGATGCGGATCCCGTAGGTCTCGGTGAGGGCGTTCTCGGTGAACACCGTTGCCGGGGTGCCGGTGGCGCGGACCCGGCCCTGCTGCAACAGGACCACCTCGTCCGCCACTGCGGCTGCCTGGTTGAGGTCGTGCAGCACGACGCCGACGGCGACGCCGTGCTCGTCCGCGAGGTCACGGACCAGGTCGAGGATCTCCACCTGGTAGCGCAGGTCGAGGAAGGTGGTGGGCTCGTCGAGGAGCAGCACCGGAGTGTCCTGGGCGAGGCAGGTGGCCAACCACACCCGCTGCAACTCGCCTCCGGAGAGTTCGTCGACGGGACGGTCGGCCATCGCGGCGACACCGGTGACGTCCATGGCGCGTGCGATGGCGGCGGGACCGTCGGGATCCTCGGTGCGCCAGCGCCCCCGGTAGGGGTGGCGGCCGTAGCCGACGACGTCGCGGACGGTGACGCCGCTGGGCACCGGCCGGCTCTGGGCGAGCAGGGTGACCCGCCGGGCGAACTCCCGGGCCGCGAGGCCGGCGGCGGTGACGCCGTCGGCGAGGTGCACGGTTCCGGCGTCGATCGGGTGCAGTCGGGCCAGGGCCCGCAGCAGGGTGGACTTGCCGCTGCCGTTGGGCCCCACCAGTGCGGTGACGGCACCCGCGCGGAGGTTGATCACGGCACCGTGCACCACCGGCACACCGTGATAGCCCAGACGGAGGTCGACGCCGGACAGGCTGCGCTCCCCGTTGACCGACGTCAACTCGCTCTTCATGAGGTTAGGCTAACCTAACCAAATCATGGTCTGTCAAGCCGGTCTCGGGCCCGTGACCAGCCCGGCGGACCGGTGGTCGTCGGGCCCGTGCGCGCGTGGGGGATGCTGGGTCCGTGCACATCGCGACCCTCGGCCCACTCGCCGTCGACGGCCAGCCCGTTCGGGGTGAACGGCTCGCGGCGGTGCTCCGCGCGCTCGTCGACGCGCGGGGGCGGGCGGTCTCCGTGAGCCTGCTCGTGGACGCCGTCTGGGACGGCACGCCACCCGACGACGCGACCGGCGCCGTCCAGGCGCTCGTGTCCCGGGTACGCCGTCTCGGGCTGCCCGTGGTCGCGGTGCCGGGCGGATACCGGCTGCCCGCCGAGGAGATCACGGTGGACGCGGTCGAGGCGCGCGCGCTCGTCGAGCAGGCGGGCACCCTGCTCCGGTGCGGTGACCTCCGTGCCGCCCGCGGCCTGGCCGATCAGGCGCGGGCCCTGTTCCCCGAGGTGCCGGAGTTGGTCAGCGCCGAGGACACCCGCCTGTTCGCCGAGGTCGCCGCGCTGCGCGCGCAGGCGGCACTCGCCGGCGTGGGCCCGTTCGACGAGGTCGACCTGGGCCGACTCGTCGCGCGCACACCACCGGACGAGCCGTCGGCCGCCCTGCTCGTCCGGGTGCTGGCCGCGCAGGGGCGGGAGGCGGAGGCGCTGGAGGTGGTCGAGCGGCTGCGCGCCGACCTGGCCGACCGGTACGGCACCGACCCGTCTCCCGTGCTCACGAGCGTGCACCTGGCGTTGCTGCGCGGTGAACTCACCGCCCCGCCCGTCGCGGCGCCGCCCCGGCGACCGGCGCGGATCACGCTGCCCGCCGCGTGGCGTCGTCCCATGGCCCCGCTCGTCGGGCGGGAACGGGACGTCGAGGCCGTCACCGACGCGCTCGCCGAGGCGCCCGTCGTGACGATCGTGGCGACCGGCGGGGCGGGCAAGACCCGGCTCGCCGCCGAGGTGGCCAGGCGCACGGCGGCGGCCGGGCAGGCGGTACGCGTGATCGAACTCGCTGGCCTGCGCTCGCCCGACGAGGTGCTGCCGACGGTGCTCGCCGCGCTCGGCGGTGCGGACACCACGGCGACCGGCGGCAATCTGGGGCTGGAGCGGCGGGTCCTCAGCCCCGAGGAGCGGCTGCGCGCCGTGGCGCCGGACCTGGACGGGCTGGTGGTGCTGGACAACTGCGAGCACGTGCTCGACGCGGTGGCCGTCGTCGTCGCGGACCTGGTCGCGGTGGCCTCGCCGGAGGTCGCGGTGCTCGCGACGAGCCGCGCCCCACTGGGCCTGGTCGGCGAGTTGGTGCACCGGCTGACCGCCTTGCCGGACGCCGACGCGCTCGCGCTGGTCGAGTCCCGCGCACGGGCCGGTGGCGCCGTGCCGACCTGGGACACCGAACGGGCGCTCGCCCTGTGCCACCGGCTCGACAACCTGCCGTTGGCGCTCGAACTGGCCGCCGCGCGACTGCGGCACATGCCGATCGACGACGTGCTCGCCGGGCTGACCGACCGGTTCGCGTTGCTCGACGACGCCCTGCGCGGCCTGCCCGAGCGGCACGCGAGCCTGTGGGCGTTGGTCGACTGGAGCCGGGAACTGCTCGCCGAGGACGACCGCCACCTGCTCCAGCGGGTCGCCGTGATTCCCGCGCCGTTCACCGCGGACCTCGCCGCCGCCGTCGCGCAGGCCCCGGACGTCCGGCGCGGCCTGGCGACCCTCGTCGAACAGTCCCTGTTGACCCTGGTCGAGGGGGACGGTCCGCCGCGCTACCGAATGCTCGAAACGGTCCGCGAGTACGGCGAGGCCCGGCTGGACGCGGCCGGCGCCCGGGATGAGGCCATGGCCGGCCTGGTCAGGTGGGCGCGGGAGCAGGCCGTCGCACTCGCCGGCCGGTTCATCGGCCCCGGCCAGGTCGAGGCGCTGCACCGTTGCGCCGCCGAGCAGGACAACCTTGTCGCGGGCCTGCGATGGGCAATGGGGGCGGACGACGAGCCCGCCGCCGTCGACGTCGCCACCGCGCTGTTCCACCTCTGGTCGGTGCGGGGCCTGCACCTTGAGGTCCTCGCCTGGGCGCGCGGGCTGCTGCACATCGACGACCCGCAGCGGCGGCTGCGGTCCGCGATCCTGCGTGGCGCGGCCAGCGGCCGGCCACTGCCCAACGCCGACCGGCTGGCCTGGACGTGCGTGGTGATCAGCGTGAACGCCGGCGTCAGCGCCGACCTGCGGCCCGCCGTGCTCGCCCGGCGGGCACTGCGGACGCTCCAGGCCGAACGGCCCGCCGAGGTGTCGTCCCGGCTGACCGCCATCGCGGCGGCGCTGCCCGGCTTCGACGCGTCCGATGTGGAGCAGAGCCTGAAGAGCGCGACCGAGATGGTCGCGCACCCGGACCCGTACGTGCAGGGGCTGGGGCTGTTCGCGCGCGCGGCGGTCCGGGAGAACGGCGGCCTGCCGGAAGCGTCCATCAGCGACGCCGAGCAGGCGTACCACCGCTTCGAGGCCGCCGGAGACCACTGGGGCATGGCGATGGCGGCGGGTGCGGTCGGGCAGTTCCTGGTCCCGGGCGGGGATGCCCGGTCGGCCGAGTGGCTGACCCGCAGTGTCCAGCACATGGAGCTGGTCGGCGCGACGCAGGACGCGCGGTCGATCCGGGTCCGGCTGGACGTGCAACTCGCCCTCAGCGGTGACGCGGAGGCGGAGCGGCGACTGGGCGAGACGGCCGCGCTGGGCCAGGCCGAGCAGATCGACGCCGCACAGGCGCTGCTCGGCCTGGCGCACCTCGCCTGGCAGCGCGAGCGGTACGACGAGACGCTCGCCCACGCCGACAAGGTGACGCGCGTCCTCGCCGGCTGGGTCGGGCCGCAACCGCAGCCGCGGGTGATGCTCCGGGCCACGGCGGCGATCATCTACCTGCGGGTGGCCCAGGCCGGGCGGGTGTCGGGCAACGACGCCACCGTCCAGGCGGCCGCGATGCTGTCGCTCGCCCGGGACGACGCGCTGACCTCGCGGGACCTGCCGGTGATCGGGGCGTGGGCGTCGGGCGGCGCGGAACTCTCGGCGTACCGGGGTGACGTCGACACCGCCCGCGAACTGGCCATCCTCGCGAAGCGGATCGGCACCCAGATCGAGATGTTCTTTCCGTTCGAAAGCGGCGAACGGCTCAACGCCATCCTCGGGAACGAGGAGCAGCGTGAGCCGTTGCTGGCCGCGTGGCGCGAGCGGCCGCCCGCCGCGGCCGTCAGCCGGATCCGCGAGCTGATGGACGACCTGCTCGCGTAGGTCAGATCTTCTTGCGGTACGCGCGCAGCGCCAGCGGCATGAACACCGCCACGAAGCCGGCGCACCAGGCGAGCGTCCACCACACGTGGTTGCCCAGTGGGGTGCCGAGGAACAGCCCGCGTACCGAGGCCACCAGGTGGGTCATCGGGTTGACGTCCACGAACGCCTGCATCCAGCCCGGCAGGGTGTCGGCGCCGACGAACACGTTGGACGCGAAGCTCAGCGGCATGATCAGCGCGAACATCACACCCTGCACGGCGCCCGCGGTCCGCACCTTCATCGACACGAGCACCGGCAGCCAGCTCAGGCAGAGCGCGAACAGCACCGCGAGCAGACACCCGGCGATCGCCCGGAACAGGTCGGTGTCGATCCGGAAACCCATCACGTAGCCGATCGCGAGGGTCGACACGGTGACGATGACGTACCGGACGACGTCGCCGAGGACCGCGCCGACAAGTGGCGCGGAGCGAGGGATCGGCAACGACCGGAACCGGTCGAAGATGCCCTTGGCGATGTCGGTGTTGAGGTTGACGCCGATCGCGATGGCGCCGGTCGCGATCGTCTGCGCCAGGATGCCGGGCAGCAGGAACTGCAGGTAGTCGTGGGTCGATCCGGCGACGGCGCCGCCGAAGACGTACACGAAGATGATGAGGAACAGCACCGGTTGCAGGGTCACGTCGATGAGCGCCTCGGGCGTACGCCAGGTCTTGATGAGGCTGCGCTTGGCGAGCGCTAACGAGTGCCGGACCAGCCGGAACGGCCGCGGATTCGGCGCGGAGTTCGAGAGCGCGCGGCTTCTCGTGGGCGCTGTGTCGGTCAGAGTGCTCATGCCGCGACCTCCGTGGGGCGGGTGGTGTCGTCTTCGGACGCCGTACGCCCGGTGAGGGTGAAGAACACCTCGTCGAGGCTCGGCAGGTGCAGGGAGAGTTCGGTGACCGCGATGCCGGCGGTGGCGAACCGCGCGACGCTCTCGGTCAGGGCCGCGTCGTCGGTGACCGGCACCGCGAGCACGCCCTTGCGGACCTCGTCGGCCTGCGCGCCGGAGCCGACCTGGGTCAGGATCTCCGCGGTGCGGGGCAGCTGCGCCGGGTCGGACGGGCGGACCTCCAGGGTCTGCCCGCCGACCACCCGCTTGAGCCCTTCAGGGGTGTCGTGGGCGATGACCCGGCCGTGGTCGATCACCGTGATCGCGTCGGCGAGCGCGTCGGCCTCCTCCAGGTACTGGGTGGTGAGCAGCACCGTCGAGCCGTTGTCGACCAGCGAGCGGACCACGTCCCACATGTCCTCGCGCTTGGCCGGGTCGAGCCCGGTCGTCGGTTCGTCGAGGAAGATCACGTCGGGGGAACCGACGAGGCTGGCGGCCAGGTCCAGCCGTCGCCGCATGCCGCCGGAGTAGGTCTTGGCCGGCCGGTTCGCGGCATCGGTCAGGTCGAACCAGTCGAGCAACTCGGCGGCCCGTCGCCGGGCGCCGCTGCGGCCCAGCTCCAGCAGGGTGCCGAACAGCTCCAGGTTCTGCCGCCCGGTCAGATCCTCGTCGACCGAGGCGTACTGGCCGGTGAGGCCGATGCTCTGCCGAACGCGCTCGGCGTCCCGTACCACGTCGAAACCGCCGATCCGGGCGGTCCCGCCGTCCGGGGTGAGCAGGGTGGAGAGGATGCGCACGGCGGTGGTCTTGCCGGCGCCGTTGGGGCCGAGCACCCCGAGCACCGTTCCGCGGGGTACGGCGAGGTCCACGCCTTGTAGCGCCCTCGTCTTCCCGAATGTCTTCACGAGGCCCTCGGCCTCGATCACCAGGTCAGCTGTCATGCGCCGAGTCTGCGCGGGCCCGCTGACACCGCCCCGACACGCCACCGACACGGGCTGACACGGCTGACATCGGGGCCGCGAGGGAGGGCGGCCGGGGCGTGCACATCCACGACGACGGTCGGTGTCACGATATGCTGGCCACGGCAGAGCGCCTGCCAGCGCCCGATGTGGTGGCCCACGCCTAACCGCATGCCCGGGGCCAAGAGTCTCCGACTCCGCGCCGATGTGTCGATTCCCGGCGTGCCGGTCACGCCGCCTGTTCGGTGGAGTGCGTGGGGCTGCACCGGAGGCGTCATGTCTGATTCCACCCCCCGACGGACCCCAGCCCCGGGACGCGCCCGCAAGCGCGCCATCCGAGAACATGCCGCCCGGGCTGGCGTCGCCTACTCGGAGGCTGCCCGGCAACTTGAGTCGGTCGGCCTTCGGCCCGGCGAAACCCTTTCCAGGTACGGGCGGACGATCTATCCGATCGGGTTCGATCCGCATCGCCAACTGCTCGTCGAACGTCGTGAGCGGCGGTCGTTCGAGGAGCGGGTGCGGGACAGCAGGCGGGCCGCGGTCCTGCCTCATGGCCGCGCGCGGCACCTCGTCGAACGGTTCCCGCCCAGCCGTGGGCGTACCGGCAGCGGGGTGGGCTCGCTCTATCACGGCGAGGGCCGCGAGGAACTGCTCGCGATGCTGTACATCGTGATCGTGGCCGAGTCGCCAGGGTTGCTGCCCGAGGTGGGGGACCTCGCCTGGATCGCGGAACTCGGCGAGGACACCGCGCTCGACACGGCCTGCGCCGACATCGACCGCGAGGCCCGCCGCCTGCTCGACCAGGAGCCGCTGGCCCTCTGGTCGCGCATCCAGAAGGCGCTGACCACAGCCGAACGCAGCGTGGACGGGCAGGTCCGCCAGGAGGCGATCCGGCAGACCGCGCTGTTGAGCACGATGATGACGCCACGTCTGGGGTACGCGGGCGAGCCGTACGTTGCGGGGCTGCCCGTCGCCGGTGCCCGGCAGATCCTCGACGCGCTGCTCATCGTCGCCGACGACGGACACGCGCCGGGCACCCGGGTACGCCTGCTCGCACAGCCGCGCCAACCGAAGTCGGCCACGATCATCGGCGCCCGGTGGGGTCGGTCAGGTCCGCCGGTGGGCTATCTCGTGTGGCTCGACGGGGCGACGGCGCCGCTGTCGGCCCGCCCCGACGACCTGATCGTTCTGGCCGACCAGGAAACCACTCCGCGCTGAGCCGGGGCCTGGAAGGGTGATGCCCGGCGCCGTCCCCTCCGGGCCCGGTCAGATCCTCCTGAACATTTCGGCAAGTCTGACGAACACCCAGGCAGTCTGACAGGAGCGCGGCGAACCCTGCCTGACGCGCTCCTCGGCGCGGTCGCTTAACTGAGGTGGATCAGGTAGTCCAGCTCAACTCGGTCGGACCGCATCACGATGTGCGCGACCTCGGCTACCCAGTCGTTCACGTAGGTCTGTCTGGTGATGACGATGACGGGCACCCCACCAGGGATGCGCAGCGCCTCGGTCTCGTCCGGCGTCGGCAATCTCCAGACGGGACGTTCGCGAATGCTGGTGATGGTGTGCCCAAGGCTGTAGAGCTGCGACGTGTTGCCACCGGGCCAAGGCTCGTTCTCAGGGTCGGCTACCGGGGTGCCAGCGACCATGTCCAGCAACAGGCGTGAGACGGACATCTGCTGCGGAACGCCGTGGGTGCGGAAAAGGAGGTGACGCTCAAGGAGCATCGTTCCCGGCTCCACGTTGAACAGTTCGGCTATCGCCTCACTCGCTGGCACCTCGCGGAAGTCCGTCTCCACGCCGTAGGCCGACCACTTCACCTGCTGATCAACGGTGAACGACGTGCCGAGCTCTCCGCTACGAACCTGCTCCAGCTCTTTGCGGTACCGCTCTGACGCCACCCGACGCACCGGCACAATCGGACGCGCGTAGGTGCCACGTCCTACCTCCGTCAGCACCAAGCCTTCAGAACGCAGCAACGCCAACGCCTCACGAACGGTTCCGCGGGCGACCGAGAATTCAGCCATCAACGTCGACTCACTGGGCAGCAAGGAGCCAGGTGGGATGACGCCAGCCTCGATGCGGCGGCGTAGCTCGTCGGCCACCTGACGATATCGGCGGGGCTGCTGGTGCGGGGTAGGCACGTCCGTCACCGTACTCCCGATCTTCCTGAGACTTCCTCCATGCCGCGACACGATGTCAACCTGTCTAGACAGGTTGCACAGACAGGGCCTACCGTAGCAATGAGACCGGCACGGAGAGTGATCTAGGGGTAGGCGCCCGTGCCGGTCTCTCAAGATCGAGGGAAGGCCCCGTGCGCCGATGGAAGTGGTTCCAGAGACCTGATGAGCCGCAAGCACCGCAACCAGCGGAGCGGCCACGTGATGCTTGAGCAGCCTCGCCCGGAACCCCCGTTCACCGTGATCATGGCTGGGTTCGTCGTCGACCTCCACAATCGCGCCACGTGCCCGCGCTGTCAGCCCGATGGCTGCCCGAAGCTGAGGGCCGCCGGGCTGATCCTGAAGGTGTGGCGTGCAAGGAAGCCGCATGAAGACAGGTGACATGCTGCGGCTGGACCGCGCTGCCAGCGTTCAGTTCATGCACCCCATCACCGTACGAGTCATCAGGGTTCTCGACTGGATCACCTACGACGGATGGGCCTGGATCGACTGCTACCAGCTCGGCCCGAACGGTGACGCCGTCGCGCGACGCTCGCTGTTCATCCAGCCGGCGCAGGTGCAGTACGTACCGCCTTCACCGTTCCCGGTGTGCCAGGCGCCACGCAAGGCCGGCCGGGCTCCCTTGCGGGGAGCCCGGCCGGTGCGGTCGACGGCGTCGTAGAGCTGTCCGGAGCGCAGCGGGGGGGGGTGCTGCGGCGGGAGAGGTACGGACGGCGCGACCGCGCTCCGCGCGGTGGTCCACCTGCTCAGCTCGGTAGGCGGCCCCGCGTGGAGACGAAGTGGTACGACATGACGGCGAACCCGGGGTCACGGAGCAGCCGCCGGAAGGCGTTCAGTTGCTGGGGCGACAGCCCGGCGGCCAGCAGGTCCGGTTCCAGCTGGCGGGAGTTGGTCTCGTAGAGCGACGTTCCGGTCGAACCGCCGGCCCAGCTCTGCGAGTGGGTGATGGTGTCCAGGTCGGTCAGGCCGGCGAGGGCCATCTCGGTGTGCACGTCCTGCGCCCAGCCCAGGTCGGCGCCGTGGTCCTCCAGGATGCCCATCATGGCGTCCATGACCTGCGCGAAGAGTTTCGCGGCATCATCGGTCGGCGCGGTCAGCACCCGCTGCGGCGTGGTGCAGTCGAACTCCTCGACCACCAGCCACCCGCCGGGCGCCAGCGCGCCGGTGAGGGTGCGCAGGACGCGCCGCCGATCGGGCAGGTGCAGCAGCACCAGCCGGGCGTGGATCAGGTCGAACGCGTCCCCGGGGGGCGGCTCGGTGCGGACGTCGTGCTGGCGTACGTGCAGGTTGCCCTCGGCCACGAGGTGGGTGGGGTCGATGTCGGTGGCCAGCACCTGCCCGTCGTCGCCGACCGCGCGGGCCATCCGCCGGGCCATCGAGCCGCCACCCGCCCCGACCTCCCAGCAGGTCGCGCCCGGCTCCAGCACCGGGCGGGCCAGCCGACGTGTGGTGATCGGATCCAGGAAGGACTCCAGCGCGTGCATCTGGGGGACGGCGTCCGGTGCGCCGTTGTCGAACGTGTACGTGTCATCGCTCGTAGCGGTTGTCATCGGTGTCTACCTCTCCGAGAAGGGTCGGGTTGACTACGGGGTGTCGGCCCAGAGCCGAGGGGTCGGTCGGTTGGGCGGGGGCGGCGCAACGGCGGCGACGCTCAACATCGCCGCCAGTGGGGCCGGATCGCGGCGGGCCTCCGCGGTCGGCCGGTCGTAGACCACCCGGCCGTACTCCAGCACCGCCACCCGGTCCGCGATTTCGATCGCGTGCTGGAGTTGCTGCTCCACGAGCAGCACGGTCAGGCCGTCGGCGGCGAGACCGTTGACGAGCTCGCGAACCCGCGCCGCCAGATCGGGCGAGAGGCCCTCACACGGTTCGTCGAGCAGCAGCACCCGGGGTTGGCCGAGCAGCGCACGGGCTATCGCCAGCATCTGCTGCTCGCCGCCGGAGAGTTCGCAGCCGCGGTGCCGCAGCCGCACCGCCAGCCTCGGCAGCAGTTCCAGGGTCCGAGCCACCGTCCAGCCCTCGCCGCCGGAGGTGGGGGCCCGCCACGGCGCGGCCGCCAGGTGCAGGTGCTCGGCCACGGTCAACCGGGAGAACACCCGTCGGCCCTGCGGGACGAGGCCGACGCCGGACTGGGCGATGCGATGCGGTTGTCGGCCGGCGACGTGCACGCCGCCGATCTCGATGCGACCGCTGGCCGCGCGAACCAGCCCGGCGATGGTGTGCACGAGCGTGCTCTTGCCCGCCCCGTTACGGCCCACCACGGCCTGGATGCTGCCCGGGCGCACCCGCAGGCTGACCTCGTGCAGGACGATTCCCCCGCCGTAGCCGGCACAGAGACGATCCACAGTGAGCATCAGGCCACCCCGTCGGCGTAGGCCTGCCGCACCAGCGGCGAGGTACGGATCTCGTCCGGTGTGCCGGCGGCCAGGGTCTGACCGTCACGCAGCACCGTGACCGTGTCGGAGAGCGCGTACACCAGGTCCAGTCGGTGTTCGACAAGCAGCACGGCGACCGCCCTGGGCAGCGCCTGGAGCAACTCGACCAGCCTGCCGACCTCGATGGCGGACAACCCGGCCGCCGGTTCGTCGAGGAGCAGCAGGCGGGGGCGACCGGCGAGGGCCATCGCGATCTCCAACTGGCGTCGTTGCCCGTGCGCCAGGTGCCCGGCGGGCACCGCCGCGACGGCGGTGAGCCCCATCTGGTCCAGCAGCGGACCGGCCAGGTGCTGCGCGGCGCGGCGGCGTCCGCCCGGCCACCACCGGCGGCGCGGGATGACTCGCGGCAGCGCGGCCACCACGACGTTCTCCGTCGCGGTGAGCGTCGGAAAGACCGCAGGTCGCTGGTGGATGCGGTTGATGCCGCGCCGCGCCCGGGCCGCCGGCCCGAGCCGACCGACGTCCCGTCCGTCGAACCGCACGGTGCCGCGCTGCGGCCTGGCGGACCCGCCGATCACGTTGAGCAGGGTCGTCTTGCCGGCCCCGTTCGGGCCGATCAGCGCGTGCCGCTGGCCGTCGTGGATGCACAGGTCGACGCCGTCGAGCGCGGCGAGCGAGCCGTACCGGACGCTGACCTCCCGGGCTTCCAGCAGGCCGGTCATCGGTGCGCCTCGGCAACGGTGGCCTGATCGTGGGCGACCGGCTCGTGCGCCGGGGCGTCCCGCGGGCGCAGCCGACCCCGGGCCCGGTTGACGCCGGTGGGCAGCAGGTAGACCGTCGCCACGAACAGCGCGCCCAGCACCAGCGGCGCGTGGCCGGGCAGCACCCCGAACAGCCAGTCCCGGACGGCGATGACCAACGCCGCGCCCACCAGGGCGCCGCCCACCGAGGCGGTGCCACCGATGACGACACCGAGCAGCAGCAGGGCTGACGTGTCGAAGCCGAAATCGGCGGGGGAGATGTACTGCTGGGCGACGACCAGGAGCGAGCCGGCGGCACCGGCGATCGCCCCGGCGGCGATGTGCGCGCCGGACAGGTGGACCGCCACCCGGTGGCCGCTGGCCCGCAGCCGTGTCTCGTCGTCGCGGCCGGCACGCAGCACCAGCCCGGCCCGGGTACGCAGCAGCACCAGCACCACGCCGATCAGCGTGGCCACCACGACCAGGGCGTACAGGTAACGGGCCTGGTCGCTGGCCAGGGCCGGGAACCCCCAGAACGGGCGGACCGCGGGGATGCCGGCCAGCCCGTCCGTGCCACCGGTCACCGACCGCCACCGCCCGAGGACGATGACGACGAGTTCGCCGATGGCCAGGGTGATCATCAGGACGATCACCCCTCGGGCGTGCACGACGAGCGGCACGGTGAGCGCGGCCAGCAGCGCTCCGGCCGCCGCCGCGACGACGAGCTGCACGACGCCGACGTCGGAGACGCGGCTGCCGACCACGGCGCAGGCGTAGGCGCCCGCCGCGTACGGTGCGGTCTGGCCGAGGGTGGGCATGCCGGCGACGCCGGTGAGCAGGGCCACGCTCACCCCGACCAGGGCCAGGGCCAGCGTCCGGGCGAGGATCGACGTGGTGTAGTCGTCGACCACCCAGGGCGCCACGACCAGGCCGACCAGGACGAGCGCCGCGATGCCACCCCGTGCCCGCCGGATCACCTCGCCCCTCATGCCGGCCTCCATCTGCCGGCCAGGCCGCGCGCCCGCACGGCCAGCACGGCCGCCATGGCGGCGAACAGCAGGAACGGCGCGGCGGACGGCAGCAGCGCCACTCCCAGCGTCTGGATCTCGCCGATCGCCAGCGCCGCCAACAGGGTGCCCGCCATCGACCCGAGACCACCGAGGACGACGACCACCAGGGAGAGCAACAGCACGGTGTCGGCGGTGCCCGTGCCGGGGCCGATGATGGGCGCGCCGAGGACCCCGGCCGCACCGGCCAGCGCGCCGGCGGCGGCGAGCACACCGGCCCGGATCCGCGCCGGACTCACGCCCAGACAGGCGACCATCTCCGGGTCGTCGACGGCCGCCCGGACCAGCATCCCGGCCCTGGTGCGTCGCACCACCAGGTAGAGCGCGAGGGCGAGCACCGCGGCGACGACGATGAACACCAGCCGGTACGCGGCGTAGCGGTGACCGGCGACCATCACCGACCCTTCCAGGGCGGCGGGCACCCGAACCTGCGGATTGTCGGGCCCGAAGCCGGCGACGAGCAGGCTGCCGCCGGCCAGTGCCACCCCGAACGTCAGCAGCGCCTGACTGAGGTGGTTGCCGGCGGCGACCGGTGTGAGCAGGCCGGCCAGGAGCACTCCTGCCGCGGCGGCGGCCAGCACACCGACCGCGAGGGCCAACCCCAGGCTCGCCCAGCCGCCGTCGAGCAGCGCCGCGGCGGTGTATCCGCCGATCGCGTAAAGCAGGCCGTGCGCGAGGTTGAGGATGTTGGCGACGCCGAAACAGAAGACCAGGCCCGACGCGGCGACGAACACGAGCAGCCCGTAGGCGACTCCGTCCAACGCCGGGATCAGGTACGGGTCGATCCGGTTCGTGCCGGCCGCCACCGCTATCACCGGCCGACGGTCGCGAGGTCGCCCACGACGGTGTTGGACAGCGCCCGGCCGTCCTGGCGGACCTGCCGCAGGTACCACTTCTGCACGGGCGAGTGCGTGGTGGTGGAGAACTGCCAGGTGCCGCGCGGGCTGGCGATCTGGCCGAGTTGACCGATGGCCGTGTTGATGGCCTCCGGGGTCGGGTTGCTGCCGGCGGCACCGATCGCCCGGTCCAGTACCGCCGCCGCGTCGTACGAGGCGAGCGCGTAGGTCGTCGGCGATCCGTCGTGCTTCGCCTTCCACGCGGCCACGAAGGCGCGGTTCTCCGCGTTGTCGAGGTCGGGCGAGTAGTTGAGCACCGAGTAGATGTCCCGGGCGGCCTCGCCCTGCGCGTTGAGCACGCCGCCCTCGGTGAGGAACCCGGCGGCGTACAGCGGGATGTCCTTGATCTCGGACTGCGCGTACTGCTTGACGAAGTCGACGGCGGCGCTGCCGGCGTAGAAGGTGTAGACGGCCGCCGCGCCGGAGGCCTTGATGCGGGCGAAGTAGGGGAGGAAGTTGGTGGTGGCCGGGAACGGCGTGAAGGTCGTCTTGCCGTCGGCGTTCGCCAGCTTCCCGCCGATCTTCCCGAACGCGTCGGTGAAACCGCGCAGCTCGTCCCAACCGCCCTGGTAGTCCGGGCCGATCGCGTAGACGGAGCCCTTCACGTTGTCGCGGACGTGCTGGGCGATCGCCGCCCCGGGCTCGTCGGAGAGGTACGAGGTGTGCCAGACCCGGGAGACGTCCTTGAGCTCCGGCCGGCCGTTCGAGCCGACCAGTGGCACCTTGGTCTCGTTGAGCACGGGGGTGACGCCGGCGACCGAGCCGCCTCCGACGATGCCGGTGAGCGCGGACACCCGGTCCTGCTTGAGCAGCTTGGTCGCCGCCGGGACCGCAGTCTGCGCGCCGTTGCCCTCGTCCGCGACGATGAGGTCGACCTGCCGGCCGCCCAACTTGCCGTCGTGCGTGTCCAGGTAGAGCTGGAAGCCGTCGCGGATCTCGGTGCCGACCGCCTGGTACGTCCCGGACAGCGACGCGAGCAGGCCGATCTTTATCGAGCCGCCGGCGCTCGTGCCCGGCGCGTCGTCGCCGCAGGCCGAGCTGGTGGTCAGCACGGCCGCGAGCAGCGCGGCGGTGAGGGCACGGCTGCGCCAAGGCGTGGTGAGAGGCATGTCTGACTCCAGAGGAAGGGGAAGGGGTCTCCGGCGTGGGGGCGCCGGGGTGGTCAGCGGCTGCGGGCGAGCGCCGCTCGGGCAGCGGGGGTCAACGCGTCCCCGATGCGGTTGGCCAGCTCGGTCATCTCGTAGGAGACCTTGCCCACGTCGCACTCGGGGGCGGCGAGCACCAGCAGCGAGGCACCGTCGTTGAAGGCCATCGAGAACATGAACCCGCCCTCGAGCTGCGTGACGTTGGAGATCACCGCGCCGGCGTCGAAGAAGGCCGCCGCCCCCCGCAGCAGGCTGACGAGCCCGCTACCCGTGGCGGCCAACTGGTCGGCCCGGTCCGGTGGCAGGTCGCGGGTGGCGGCCACCATCAGGCCGTCGCTGGAAATGGCGATCGCGTGGCTGACCTCGGTCGCGCGCGCGGCGAAGTTGTCCAGCAGCCAGCCGAGATCCTGTTGGTCGGTCACGTGCTCTCCTGTCGCGTCATTTGTTGCCGAGGTTGATCGGGGTGCGCCGTCGGTTCGCCACGCCCCGCGCGTACGCGGCCATCGCCGTCGCCACCTGCGCCGGGTCGCGGTACTCGGACCGTTGCTGCTGCTGGGGCACGGTCACCCCGCCGGGCACCAGGTGCCGTTGCGGCTGTCGTTTGGGCAGGCCGGAGTTGGTGGTCGCGGCGACCTCGGGGGCTTGTGCCTGGGCGGCCGTACGCCAGGCGTCGTCGGCGGGGCTGGACCACTGCTGGCCGTTCTGGCCGTCGACGACGTCGTTCTGGAACCAGTGGTTGACCTGTTCGAAGATGAGGAGCTCCTCGGTGGGCGCGTCACCCCGGTCCGGGGCTGCGGGAGCCGGTCGGAAGACCGGCGCCGCCGGCAGGGTCCGTTCGGCCGTGGGGCGGCCGGCGGTGGGTTCGGGGCGCGGCTGGTACGGCGGCGGAGGGCTGGGCGTCCGCGCTGCCCGCCGTGACAGCCGGCCGGGCGCAAGCAGGTACTCCTCCGGTGGGAGCGACCGGATGATCGCCGCGGGCAGGGTCGCCTCGGCGAGGATGCCGCGTCGGGGGCCGCGTCGCAGTTGGACGGTGGCGCCCAGCCGGGCCGCGAGCTGGCCCACCACGACCAGCCCCATCGCCCGTACGGCGGCCACGTCGATGGCCGGCGGGCGGGCCAGCAGCTCGTTGAGCTGCTGCATCCGCTGCGCGGACAGCCCCACACCCTCGTCGCTGATCTGGACGATGACGCGGTCACCCAGGCTCCGGCCGCTCACCCAGGTCTCACTGCCGGGTGGCGAGTACGTGGTGGCGTTGTCCATGAGTTCGGCGAGCAGGTGCACGACCTCGTCGACGGTCTTGGCGGCCACCGCGACGTCCCCGTCGATCATGCCGAGCCGGACCCGTGCGTAGTGCTCGATCTGGGACAGCGCCGCCTGGAGCACCTGTTGCAGAGGAACGTCGCGCTGGCGTACGCGACCCACGCCGACACCGCCGAGCACCAGCAGGCTGGCGTTGATCCGGCCCATCCGGGTGGCCAGGTTGTCCAGCGTGTACAGCTGGTCGAGCCGGTCGGGGTCGGTCTCGTCCCGCTCGACCAGGTCGACCTGGGCCAGGACGGCGTCGACCAGGCGCTGTTCGCGGCGGCTCAGGTGGATGAAGATGTCGGCGGTGTTGGCGCGCATCACGGCCTGTTCGGCGGCCGTCCGCACGGCGGCCTGGTGCACGGCGCTGAACGCCTGACCCAGTTCACCGATCTCGTCGTCGCTGGACGGTTCGAGCGCGGCACTGGACTGCTGGTGGGCCAGCTTCTGTGGGTCGACGGCCGCGCTGCCGGGCTGTTGGAGCTGGGCCACCACGGCGGGGAGCTGTTCGAAGGCCACCGCGTTGGCCGCGTCCCGGAGGCGGCGCAGCCGTCGGGTGATCTGCCGCGCGACGGCCCAGGTCACCAACGCGGTCAGGATCAGGGCCAGCAGGACGCTGGCCGCCTCGGCCACGGCCCGGCGGCGCTGGTCGGCGTGCGCGGCCCGAACGTCGTCGCGGACCGCGTCGTCGACCCGGGCGCGCAGGTCGGCCAGCCGGGCGGCGCGGGTCTGGGTGGTGGACACCCAGGCGTCGGTCTCCAGTTGCAGCCGTGACCCCGGCTGGGCCCGGGACACCTCGTCCTGCATTCGTTGCAGGGCGAGCGCCTCCTTGCCGGTGCCGGCCTGCTCCCACCAGATGCTCCACTCGGGCGGGGCCAGGGCCAGGAACGACAGGCTCGACTCGGTGTAGCTGGTGCGGGCCGCCGTGATGTCCTGCTGCATGGCCGGGGTCAGCTCGCCGCCCGCGACGGCGCGCAGCACGGCCACCTGCTGCTGGCCGATGGCCTCGGCCGTCTTCGACAGCGCCGCCGATGCCCGGATCCCGTCGGCGAGTTGGGCGTCGACCACGCCGTGCGAGACGTTCTCCCGGAAGTTGATGAGGTCGGCGATCGCGATGCGGTAGCTGAAGGTCATCGCGGACACCGACGCGTGCGTGGCGGTACGCACCTGGGTGCGTAGCGGGGCGAGGCCGTCCAGAGCCGCGTCGATGCGGCGCAGGAGAGCCGAGCTGGTGTCGGTGTCGGCGGACAGTCGGTCCCGCTGCTCGCGGTAGCGGGCGACGGCGTCGTCGGTGGCCGCCATCTCCGCGCCGAAGGCGTCCTGCTGCTCCGGCCTGGCGTAGGTGAGCAGGTCGGCGGCGGCGATGCGTTCGCGTTGCAGCCGGTAGGCGAGGTCGCCGGCCTCGGCGCCGACCTGCGCCAGGATCTGCAGGTCGCTGGCACGGGCCGTCTGGCGTGCGCTCTCGGTCAGCGCGAGACCGGCGAAGCCGATCACGGCGACGAGCGGGGCCGCGACGATGAGGCGCATCCGGCCGGCTATCTTCCAACCGCGTCGGCGGGTCGGGTAGGGTCTGGCCGCGTGGGACCGGGTGCTCGACGCCAAGATTGACTCCCACGACTCGTCGATGACGGTCTATCCGCACGTTGCCGAATGCAAGTCCCATTCGGCCGGAAGCCGCGCTCGTAGACCAGACCTGGCCGTGGTACAAACTGCCCGTACCAGCATCTGTACCCAACGTCAGCGACCGGTGACGCCGCGAGGTCGGGCCGGATCCGTCGGGTCAGCGCTGGTTGTCGAGGGGCCCGGCCGGCGGCTGCCGTCGCTCCGGGGCGTCCGGTTCGGGTTGGCCGTTGAGCACCTGGCCGATCAGTTCGCGTAGCTCGTCGATCGCGTCCACCACGGCTCCGGGGTCGCGTGCGTCACGCCGGCCACGCTGACGCGGCACCTGTCGATCGAGCTGAGCCGGTTCCGGGGCGCGTGGGCCCCGGCGACCGTCGGCCGCCAACTGTTCGGCGGCGACCTGCGGCCAAAGGGCGGCCAGCCTGCCGCCGGTGCCGAGCACGTCGTCGCAGCGCAGCGCGAACTCGTGACTGCCGAACCGGCGACCGGACTCGACCGCCGCGACCGTCTCCCGACTGAACCGCACCAGATCGGCCAGGGCTCGTTGGGTCAGCCCCCGTTGGACGCGACAGTTGCGCAACTCCCATCGGAACCGCTGACTGGCCGCAGAGTGAGCCGAGCTCGACGGGGACGTGTGCTCCATGCGCTCACCTTCGTGGAACGGGCATTCAGCGGACGCCAGATCGAGATTGGCCGATGAGCTGAACATTCACAGAGGGCAATTCTTAACCCAGGACGCGATGGGTGTGAAGACGTTCACCGGCATGGATCGCCGGGCAAAGCGGGAAAGGTGCGTCCCGGACCCGTCGCCGGCACCGAGGTGCGCCGGGTGGAGCGGGCAACGCGGCCCCACCCCACCCTCGACCCGTCCGCAGGTCAGCACCGCTGGCACTCGTGCGCACTCAGGCGGCGTGCACTTCGGCCGTCGCCCCACCCCGCGCCGCCGGCGCGTCCGCGGCTGCCGGGACATCGATTATCGCGAGCAGTCTGTGGTGCGCGCGAAACGCGACATTGGGTTTGTACGAGCGATGTTGCTCGGGTGACAGCCGTAGACCGGGAATGACTTCGGCGAGCCGGCTGAGGGCGATCCCGGCCTCAAGTCGCGCCAATCCCGCGCCGATGCAGAAATGTGGACCGTGGCCGAACGACAGGTGATTGCCCACATCGGCCCGGTGGGGGGCGAACCGGTCCGGGTCATGGAACGCTGCCGGGTCCCGGTTCGCCGCTCCGATCAGGAGCAGGCAACGCGCCCCGGCGGGGATCGTGACCGCTCCCAGTGTGACGTCTCGGGTGGTCACCCGGAGCCAGCCGTCGATGGCGGGCGCGAACCGGAGCGTCTCGCCCACGAAGGCGGGGACGAGCCCCGGGTCCGCGGTGATCGCCGACCAGCGCTGGGGGGCGGACAGGGCCTGGTCGAGGGCGTGCGCGAGCAGCCCGGCGGTGGTCTCGTGCCCCGCGACCAGGAGATTGAAGGCCAGGCTCGCCACCTCGGGCACCGTCAGCACGGTGTCGTCGTCGTCCCGGTAGGCCAGGGCGCGGCTGATGAAGTCGTCACCCCGGTGTCCGCTGTCAACCCGCTGGCGGACCAGATCCTCGCAGTAGTGCCAGAACTCCAGCAGCCCCTGCGCCAGGCGTACCTGCTCGGCCGGGTCCGGCTGCCCCCAGATGAGGGCGATCTGGCCGTCCGCCCAACTCCGGATCCGCCCGATGTCGGCGTCGGGCACCCCGAGGATGTCCAGGACCACCAGCAGGGGAAGCTCGGTCGCGAACTCCGGGATCAGGTCGACCTGGTCGCCCTGGCGGACGGCGAGACGGGACACCAGCTGGTCGACCCGGCGCCGGACGATCGCCCCGTACTCGGCCTCGACCCGCTCGGTGGTGTTCGCGAAGGTCGCCCGGAGGGCCCGGCGGGTACGCGGGTGCGCCGGTGGGTCGGCGGCGGCCGTCGTGGGTGGCGCGTCGATCTGCATGATCACGTTCAGTGCGGGTGGGCACACCTCGTAGACCGGGGCGAGGGTGAGGGCGTTGGCGAATGTCGCAGCGTCGGCGAGGGCCCGCCGGACGTGGGCGTGCCTGCTGATCAACCACAGGCCCAGATCCTCGGCGTAGTGCACCCCGTCGGGATCGTCGAGAATGCGCCGCCACATGCTTGCCGGATCGGTGAGATAAATCCCGGCGAACGGATTCAACCGCATGGAAAGCCTCCTGATGCACGCGGCGCGAAACCGGCAGCGCCCCCCATTTGGCGATCCACTTCAGTCGGGCCGATAATGGCGCGCATCTGCCTGTTACTCATCACGGTGCGCTGACTAGCTGCCCAAGTCAAGATAGGCTGAGATCTATTTGTTGGCCGTCAGAATTGCGTGGTGCAACGAACGGGTCAGTCCCGGCCGGATGCAAGTTGCGAGTCGGTCCTTGCCAGAGTCAAGCCACTGGGTCAGGTCGGATCCGTGCGCCTTAACGCCGGAGCCGAGCGCCATGACGCCCATGGCATGCGGCGGCGTTGCGGTCGACCGAGCGGAGACGGCCCCGATCGGGCGGCCACGATGGGCGGTGAAGAAGGCAGGTCGCCGCATTTCCCTCATGACCGGCAAACGACACCCGCGAGCGCAGGTGACGCTGGATCGGGCTGCGGTCCGAATGGCAAGAGTGCGGGTCGGCGTTGCCCGGTCGCCTCCAGTGAGCCATTTTCATCATCATCAAGGGCGTCTGAGCAGGCACGTGGCGGCGTGTCGTCGCTCCAGGCAGGACGAAGCTCCGGCGGCCGGGGCAGTCGTGCTTCGACAGCGAGCGCATCTGCCCCTCGGGGCTGTCCGTCCACCGCCGCTCTGGCGCGACCACTGGTGGGTGGTCGCGCCAGCCGGACGGATTGGTCAGTTGCAGTTCGTAGCGGACTGCGGACTGAACTTCTTGTTCACCAACGGCGCCGCCGCCTTCAGCTTCGAAGCCAGCAGCGCCGCGCCGCTTCCGGCGAGTTCGTGCTTCAGACCGAGGTTCGGTCCGGCCTCAGCCGCCATTTGACGCGCCTCGACGGCGGTTTGCGCTCGGCCTTCCAGCTCGCCCTGCCCGATGGTGTTGTTGTCGTAGGGAATCTCGGAACCTTCCCCAAGGCCGCGCCACTGAGCAGGCTCGGGCTCGTCACCAGCGGAGCACCGAGCCTCTTCCCACACCATCGCCATGACGTACCGGTGACCGACCTCCACCCGGGGGCGGTCACGCAGCGCCATCCGTGTGCGGTGGCTGGTGTCTCCTTCGGTGAACTGCCACCCGAACGCGGAGTACTCCCACACGTGTGGCGCGGGCTTGGGCGCGCCAGCGCGAGACCACAGCACGTCATCTATCCGCAGGCTCACCTGCCGGCCGATCAAACCCTCGCCACGGGCGATCTCAGTTGGCGTCGGCGGGGTCACCGTCTCAGACGTCGCGGTGACCACCACCACGTGGTCGGCGTAGGTTACCCAGTCCGAGGCGGTTTGGCTGGGCAGGTTATCCACGGCATCGCCGAGGATGATGCCCTGCCGCGCCGCTGACGCGCCGCTGACGGAATCAGCGGTGAGGACACTGGCGGTGATGGAAGCAGCGGTGAGTGCAGCGGCGGCCATCCCGATGCCGGCGAAGATAATGCGGCGTCTCATGGCCCCTCCTAGAAGGTCGCGTTGATGTTGTCGATGTTGTTCGAGCCGAGCGACTCGTAGATGTCGACGGGGGACTGCATGCAGCCCAGCCGACCATCGGTCTGGCTCAGTGCGGGATTGGCTTGGCTACCGTGCACCAGGCCAATGGCGTGCCCGGTCTCGTGGCAGACCAGCCCCTTGTTGTAGTGGCCGCCCCGAATGCGGATGTATTGCTGGTCGCAGTCGTAAACGCTGTCGCCGCCGACCGCGTTACACCAGGTAGCTCCGTTCGCACTGGACGGCATGTTGGTGGAGCCTTCCTGGTAAATGATGTCGGTCTCGCCACTGCCCGAGAAGACCGGCGTCGAGTCGTAATGAATCGCCAGATCAGTGGGAGAATACTCGCTGGCGAGGGTGTCACTTACCATCGAGCGGTCTGTGGGTTCGAGCTCGTACTCGCCACCACTGTCCATGTAGTAATAGACGTCAGCATTGTCCGTCCGGCAGCTGACTGAGCCGTCACCGCCATCCGGGTCGACGCGGCAGGACGCGTCGTAGGATCTGGTCGGGTACATGTTGTCGGTGGCGGCGGCCCAAGCCACGCCGCCCCCGACGCCTACCACCAGGGGCGCGAGGGCCAATACGAGAAGCTTGCGTCCGATTTTTGGCATGCCTAGCCTTCTCACTAGTTTCTGAATCGCCCGCTCAAGGACTCTCCGTCACCACCCGCAACGACAAACTGGCTCTTCGAAGTTCAGCGGGGTGCGGCTGTGTCGATCCGAGCGTGACGGGCTCGCAGCGTGTCGCTGATCATCTGAGTGTCTGTTTCGGAAGGCCAGTAAGAAGCTGCGAGCGCGGTCATCGTGATGTGCGTTCGGCGTGCCGCTTGTACAGGTGCGGAGAGGAAGCGTGGTTGGGGCTGCCGCGGCCCGGTGTCCGGGTCGCGGCAGCCGCCGGGGTTGCACTGCCGTTTGTCAGGCGGGTCTTATGGCGAGGTGTTGCAGGCGCTCGTGTCGCAGGAGAACTGCGTCAGGCGCGGATTTCGGGGCTGTAGTTGTGGTACCGGGTCTCGCCGTTCCTGGAAGCCCAGACGTGGACTCGAACGACGATGCCGTCGGGGAGGGAGTAGTTGCAGGCGGTGGCGCCGTTGCCACTGTTGCCCTGGCTCGTGTCGTCGAAGCAGTTGCTGCTGTGGTTGACCCAGTGTTGGACGCCACTGGAGTCGGGTTCCAGCTTTTGGATCTGCCCGCGGGTGCCCCAGCCGTCGGCCTGCATGTCGCGGACCTGGAGCACCTCGCCGTACTGGTAGAACGTGGCGCACCCACCGTTGATCGGGTCGCCTGGCGCCGCCCAGCAGGCCCACACGTATCCGTCGTTCCCGTCCGCCGCGGAGGCGGTGCCCGGTGTCAGGGCAAGAACAAGTGGAGCGGCCATCGACGCCGCGAGAACCGCCCTGGTCATGCTTTTCTTCATTTCGATCCCTCCATGGTGTGCCGCTGCGCGACGAAGGCGTCATCCCGTCCGGCGGCACCGTTTCGTACCGATCACCACCGTCTTGCGGAATCCTGAGTGGCTATTATCGATGCGACCGAATGACGGGCTAGCTTGAGAAACTCAGAGCCACATTTTTTCCCAAACGCCACTGTCGACGAAGTTCCCGCTGTTGTACCGCGCGGCCCGCACGTAAAGATAGCCATCATCATTACTGAAGTCCTTGTTGCAGACACCCCAGTCGCCCGCATTCAGTTTGTTGACGCAGGAGCCACTCCGTTGACCGGACATGGGGTAGTCCCATTCGGCCACGGCCGCGTACCCGTCCGCCTTGGTGTCCTTGACGTAGATCCTGTCACCCGTCTCCTTCAGGCAGGCGATCACGCCGGTGAAGGTGATGCATTCGTAATTGCCGAACGGTTCCCCCTCCGGGCCGAGGGAGTACACGGCATAGTCGGTCTCGCTGCCGTGGTAGGCGGCTTGGGCGGCGGCGGGGGCAAGCAGGGTCGCTGCCAGACCGGCCGCTGCCGCAAGGAAAAGATGTCTGCGCCGTGGTGCATACATGGTGAATCTCCTGTTCAATGCACGGTTCGCCTTTTCGCTGTGGTCAGTGGGCCAGCGCGTCGGCTGCTCGATGGAAACTGTCAGCTGATTGATTCCCACACCCAGTTACCGCGGTCGACGGGGTTGCCGTTGTTGTAGCGCGCGGCGGCGAACTGCAGATCCCCTGCCTCATAAAAGTCCTTGTTGCACTGGCCCCAGTGGTCGGCTCCTAGCTTGTTGACACACGCGCCGCTCCGGCGATAGTTGCCTTCGACAACGTGGTCCCAGATGGCGACTGCGGCGTAACCGTCTTCAAGTCTGTCCTTGACGTACAACACATCGCCGTCGGGTTTGAAGCAGGCGGTGACGCCGGTGTGGGTGGCGCAGACGTAGTCCCCCGTCGGCCCGCTGGAACTCACCGCATAGTCGGTCTCGTCGCCCCAGTAAGCGGCGGACGCGGCGGTGGGAATGGACAGAACCATCGCGATGCCGGCCGCGACGGCCAGCGCGAGTCGGTTGGGACGAGTAGTGCGCACTCGGGTGCCTCCTCGAATCCAGGCGTGTATCGGTGCCGTCCTGCAAACCCGGGGCCGAAGGCAGACGCTCCGGCATCCCGGTACGACGGATGCTGCCACCCCGGAGATCGACAACTGGGAAGTCGTGTCCAAGCTTGAGCGAATCTTGACTGGCGATCCCCCGGGTTCACCGGCACCCGGGGCGTGTCCTGTTGCGTCACCGGACCGATGAACGCCTTGACCCTGGCGGGAGTCGAGGTCAGATCGCTTGGGTGAACTTGAGTATTTCCATCCTGCGTAGCGGTTGGATTCGACGTGGTGCAGGACGACGATGGCTCGGACGATCGCGGTGGCTCGGCGTGGGCAGCAGCGCAGCTTGACCAGGATCTTCCAGGTTTTGAGTGTGGCGACCGCTCGTTCTCCGCGTGGGCGGATCTTTGCGTGGGCCCGGTTCACGGCCTTCTGCCTGCGCGACAGCTTCGGTCGCAAGCGGCGCCGCTTGAACGGTGTGCGCACGCTGCCGTGGGCGCCCTGGTAGCCCTTATCGGCGAAGGTCCTCACGTCCGCGCTGGTCAGGGCACGCCGGCCGGGATCGAGGCGCGCCACCGGGATCGGCGCTGCTTACGGTGGCCGCGGATGCGTTCGGCGAGGTGGTTCAGGGTGCGGCTGGACAACGGGATCGTGGCGGGGTGGGACACCCGCACACACCGGAGCGCTCAAGGACGCGGCCGAATACTACGGCCACTCCTGCTCGGTCAGTTCGCATTGACCGCGGGGGTTCCGGCCAGGCCGGAACCCCCGCGGTCGTCAGAGAGCTGCGACGACCCTGTCGCGGGCCTCCGACCGGTCAGGGTGCCCAGGGGGCGGTGATGTTCCAGCTGCTGTCGGCGGCCCACAGCGTTGGCGTGTTGTACGCGTCACCGCCGGTACCGTTGCTGAGCCAGACCTCCGAGTTGTAGTGCCGCAGGTACTTGCCGCGGAAGTTGTACGACTCCAGTGACACACCCGTGCCGGTCAGGCCGACACGCGCACACCAGGTGGCGTCGGCGCGCAGCAGCGCGGAGCCGTCGTCCGGTGAGTTGCGGACCCGGGAGTTCTGGTGGCGCAGGTACTGCCCGGGGAAGTTGACCGACTCGAACGAGTAGCAACCGGTGCCGGCCAGGCCGGGCCGGATGGTGTACGTCGCGTCGGCCTTGAGCAGGCTGGAGCTCGCGGCGTCGACCACCTCCGTGTAGGCCAGGCTGTCCTGGTGGCGCAGGTAGCGGTTGGTGAAGCCGGGCGTGGTCACCTGCAACGACCGGCGGGCGTTGACCGGCAGGGCGACCGGCGCCGAGCTGCCGATGGTCTTCGAGGCGTTGATCAGGGCGGTGTTGGCGGCCCGCACCCGCGTCTGGTCCATCTTGACCACCTGCCGGTCGTAGGTGAGAAAACCGTTCAGCTCACCCTCCAGGTCGGTGATCTCGGTGTAGATCGAGGCGCTGAGCCCCTTGCCGATCATCAGGTTCTGGGTGCCCTGCACCAGCCCCACGTACCGGTCGGTGAGGACGCTCGAACTGGACTGCCACTCGTACGCGAAGAAGCTGCCGCTCGGGCTGTACTCGTGGCCCGGCGTGTGCAGGCCCAGCCCGCCGAACTCACCGAGCACCGCGATCCGGGTGTTCGACGGCACCGGGGAGTCCGGTCCGAGATAGACGTGCCAGTCGTCGATGTCGCCGTTGCCGGGGTTGCCGAGGGACTGGCAGCAGTTGTGGCCGCTGTGCGGGTTGACCAGACGGGTCGGGTCCTGGTTCTTGATGTTCTGCGCGACCCGCCGGGTGTCGGCGAGGGACCGCTCGCCCCAGCCCTCGTTGTAGGGCGTGTACGCGATCACGGCGGGTGAGCTGCGGTGCTCGTCGACGATTTCGCGCGCCTCGGCCTCGAACTGCGCCTGCTGGGCGTCGGTGGGGTCGACGTCCTGCGCGGTCAGCGAGGGGATGTCCTGCCAGACAAGCAGGCCGAGCCGGTCGGCGTGGTAGAACCAGCGCTGCGGCTCGACCTTGATGTGCTTGCGCACCATGTTGAAGCCCAGGTCCTTGTGTTTCTGCAGGTCGAAGGCGAGGGCGGCGTCGGTCGGCGCGGTGTAGAGCCCGTCCGGCCAGAAGCCCTGGTCGAGGGTGCCGACCTGGAACACGAACTGGCCGTTGAGCTTGGGGCGCAGCACCCCGTTGACCAGGCCGGTGGTGATCTCCCGCATGCCGAAGTAGTGGGTGGTCCGGTCCACGGTGGCGCCTGCGGCGTTGCGCAGGGTCACCCGGAGGTTGTAGAGGAACGGGTCGTCGGGCGACCAGCGGCGGGCGTTGGGCACCGGCACGCTGAAGTCGGTGAAGCCGCCGGTGGCCGAACCGACCACGGTGGCGCCGTTCAGCGCCTCGGCGAGCACGCTGTGGCCGCTCACGTCGCCCCGGGTGAAGACCCGGACCCGCAGGGTGTTGTTGCTCAGGTTCGGGTAGACGTCCACGCTGCTGATCGACGCGGCGGGGACCGGCTCCAACCACACCGTCTGCCAGATGCCGGAGCTGGGGGTGTAGAAGATCCCGCCGGGTGTCTTGGTCTGCTTGCCGATGGCGGGCAGGCTGCCGTTCTGCCGGGTGTCGGTGGGATCCCAGACCTTGACGACGATCTCGTTCGTCCCGGCGGTGAGCTGTGGCGTCACGTCGAAGGTGAAGGCGTCGTAGCCGCCGGTGTGCGCGCCGACCCGGACACCGTTGACCCAGACGGTGCTCTGCCAGTCGACGGCGCCGAAGTGCAGCAGGGTCCGCCGACCGGACCAGTTCGCCGGGATGGTGACGGTGCGTCGGTAGAACAGGTAGTTGCGATTGTCGTTGGCGGCCCGTTGGATGCCGGACAGGGCGCTCTCCACCGGGAAGGGCACGTTGACCCGCTCGGGCAGGTTGGTGCCGAACTGTGGGGCGTCGTCGGTCGTCGACTGGCGTAGCTGCCACTCGCCGTTGAGGTTGAGCCAGTCCGGCCGCGTCATCTGGGGTCGCGGGTACTCGGGCAGTGGTGTGCCGATCAGGGCCTGGCTGGTCCAGGGGGTGGTCAGTGGCGGCGTCTTGGGAGGTGCGGCGTTCGCCGGTGAGGCTGGCGCGGCGAGGAAGCCGGCGACCAGGGCGATGGCGAGTAGCAGTGGCAGGGCGGGGCGGATGGGGACGTGACGTGTCATGCCGTCTCCGGGGGAGGAGTCGCCGCGGGCGGTGCAGCCAGGCCCGAAGCGCGTGGGTGGTGGGCATCGGGTGGTCATTGACGGGGGACGGGCGTCAGCGACGGATGTCGGTGGGATTTCCACACGCCAACGGTGACCGGCATATTGACATCCATCATCACCTGTATAACGTTATAGAGCCGCTCGGGGCGTCCCGTCAATGCTTGTTCGTCAATGCCCTGACGGCCCGCCGGTCGAATTCGCGAAAGGTTGGTGGATGGGCGTCAACCTGAAGGACATCGCCCAGCGCGCCGGTGTCTCGCTGGCCACGGTCTCGAACGTGGTGAACGGGTACCGGCCGGTGGGGGAGCGGACCCGACAACGGGTGCAGCAGGCGATCGACGAACTCGGCTACAGCCCCAACCTCGGTGCCCGGCACCTCCGCCGGGGCCGTACCGGCCTGATCGCCCTGGCCGTCCCGGAACTGACCAACCCCTACTTCGCCGAACTCGCCGAGATCGCCATCGCCGAGGCCGCCGCGCTCGGCTACACGCTCGTCATGGAGAACACCGCGGCGGACCGGGGGGCCGAGTTGGCGCTCCTCGACGGCTCCCGGCAGCGCATCATCGACGGCCTGATCCTCAGTCCGGTGCGCATCGGCCGGGAGGAGGTGCTGGCCCGGCCGGCCGGCAACCCACTCGTGCTGATCGGCGAGGGCGTCTACGACGTACCGCACGACCACATCGCCATCGACAACGTGGCCGCCAGCCACGCGGCGATCCGGCATCTCGTGGCGATCGGCCGTCGGCGGATAGCGTTCATCGGCGCCACCCCGGGCGGTGACCGGCAATCGGCCCACCTGCGGGTCCGGGGCTACCGGGAGGCCCTCGCGGCCGCCGGCCTGCCGTACCGACCGCGGTTGGTCGCCCGCACCGACGTGTTCGGCCGGCTCGACGGCATGCGGGCCATGCGTGACCTGCTCGCCCTCGGTGACCCGCCGGACGCGGTGTTCGGTTACAACGACCTGGTCGCCATCGGCGCGCTGCGGGCGCTGGCCGAGGCCGGTCACCGGGTACCCGAGGACGTCGCGGTGGTCGGGATCGACGACATCGAGGAGGGGCGGTTCAGTGTCCCGACCCTCACCACGATCGCCCCGGACAAGAGGGAGATCGGCCGTCTCGCGGTACGCCGCCTCGTCGCTCGCATCGAGGGCGCGGAGGTCACCGGGCCGCTGACCGTGCAGACACCGTTCCGGCTCCTGCGCCGGGAGAGCACCGGCACGCCGGCCGCCTGACCACCGGTCGCCTGCACGCCGTACGAGATCCATAACGCCGGTGGTACGACCCAGAGAGGATGACCCGCTAGATCCATAAATCTCAATATGATGACCGCTATCTCGACTGCGGTGCGCTCACGAGGCGTGCCATCCTGATGCGGAGGAATGCATGGTTCGCTGGCGTACCCTCACTGGCCTGCTGGCCACCGCGTTGGCCGCGGTGACCGCGGCCAGCCTCACCCTCACCGCGCCGGCCGCCGCGGCCGACAGCCCCGTGACGCCGAACGTCGTCGGTGGCACCCGGGCCGCTCAGGGCGAGTTCCCGTTCATGGTGCGTCTCTCGATGGGCTGCGGCGGGGCGCTGTACAGCCCCCGGCTGGTGCTCACGGCGGCACACTGCGTGGGCTCGACCGGCACCAACAGCAGCATCACCGCGACGCTCGGGACGGTCGACCTCCAGTCGTCCAGCCGGATCACCGTCCGGTCCAACTACGTCTACCGTGCTCCCGGCTACAACGGCGCCGGCAAGGACTGGGCGCTGATCCGGTTGTCCAGCCCGGTCACCGGGCTGAGCACGCTGCCGATCGCCAGCACGACCGCGTACGACAGCGGCACCTTCACCGTGGCCGGTTGGGGCGCCGCGCGCGAGGGCGGCGGCCAGCAGCGGTACCTGCTCAAGGCGAACGTGCCGTTCGTCAGCGACTCCACCTGCAACGCCAACTACGGCGGGGACCTCATCCCCGCCGAGGAGATCTGCGCCGGCTACGCCAGCGGCGGCACGGACACCTGCCAGGGTGACTCGGGTGGCCCGATGTTCCGCCGCGACGCCAGCAACGCCTGGATCCAGGTCGGCATCGTCAGCTGGGGCAACGGCTGCGCCCGGCCCAACTACCCGGGTGTCTACACCCAGGTGAGCTACTTCGCCTCGTCGATCGCCTCGGCCGCGGCGAGCCTCGGCGGCTGACCGTACGACCGCTCGGGCGGCCCGGACGACACGGTCCGGGCCGCCCGTTCGTGCCGTCCTGTCGGGTGGGCGGCGAGTGGGCCACCCGACAGAAACGGCGGGCCGCCCGTGCGGCGCCGGCCGCAGCGGCGATGATGGGCCGGTGAAGATCCTGTCCATCCAGTCGTCGGTCGCCTACGGTCACGTCGGCAACTCGGCGGCGGCCTTTCCTCTGCAGCGGCTCGGGCACGAGGTCTGGCCGGTCCTGACGGTGCACTTCTCCAACCACACCGGGTACGGCGCGTGGCGGGGGCCGATGCTCCCGGCGGCGGACGTGGCGGAGGTGATCGCGGGCATCGAGGACCGCGGGGTCCTCGGCAGCGCCGACGCGGTGCTCTCCGGCTACCAGGGCGACCCGGCCATGGGCGCGGTGATCCTGGACGCGGTGGCGAGGGTGAAGGCGACCAACCCGGCCGCCGTGTACTGCTGCGACCCGGTGATGGGCGACACCGGTCGGGGCATGTTCGTCCGGCCGGGAATTCCGGAGTACCTCCGGGACACCGTCGTGCCCCGTGCGGACATCATCACCCCGAACCACTTCGAGCTGGACTTCCTCGCCGGCCGTACGACCAACTCGCTGGCCGAGGTGCTCGACGCGGTCGACGTGGTGCGCGCGACCGGGCCACGGCACGTCCTGGTGACCAGCGTGCTCCACGGCGACCTCCCGCCGGACTCGCTGGAGGTGGTGGCGGTCTCCGACGAGGGCGCCTGGGCGGTGACCACGCCGCTGCTGCCGATCAACCCGAACGGTGGGGGCGACGTCACCGCGGCGCTGTACCTCGCGCACCTGTGGACGACCGGCTCGCCCGCGACCGCGCTGGAACGCACCATCGCCTCCGTCTACGCCGTGCTCGAGGCCACTCTCGCGGCGGGCACCCGGGAGATCCAGTTGATCGCGGCGCAGGACGTGATCGCCGACCCGCCGTCCCGTTTCACCGCCCGCCGGCTGCGCTGACGGTGGACTGCTGACCGCAGACCGGTGGCGCTGACGACGGTCGCGGACCGGCGGCGGTCAGCGGCCCTCGGGCACGGCCATCTCGCCGAGCAGCGACCAGTCCTCCTGCGGCACGGTGGCGTTGACGATGCGCGGCGTCTCGGCCAGGTGCGGCGGCAGGGTCTCCTGGGCCGTGCGGAAATGCGCGGACTGGACGTGGGCCGCACCGGCCTGGTCGTCGCGGAACGCCTCGACCAGCACGTACTCGGTCGGGTCGTCCAGGCTGCGGGACCAGTCGAACCACAGGCAGCCCGGCTCCGCCCGGGTCGCCTCGGTGAACTCGGCGGCGATCTGCGGCCACCGGTCGGCGTGCTCGGCCAGGACCCGGAACTTGGCGGTAATGAAGATCATGGCCCCAGGCTACCCAGCCGGACGGGCGCGGGCGACGACCTCCTCGGGCGTCAACGGCGCCTTCGGGTGGTGCGTCAGGCACAGCGGGGTGCGGACCTTGACGAACGAGAATCCCTCCCCGGCGGCGTAGAACTCACCGCTGTTGAGCAGGCCGATGTCCGGCAACCGGCCGCCCTTGGCCTCGGCGAGTTGCCGGGCCGCGTCGATCTGCGCCGGCGCGTTGAGCAGCCCGAAGAACTGCGTCGTCGCGTTGCCGGAGATCTGGTTGTGCAGACCCTTGGGCGCCTGGGTGGCGAAGACCAGCCCGAGCCCGTATTTGCGGGCCTGCGAGGCCAGCGCGATCGAGCTGGCGGTGCAGGCCGTGGTGCCGGTCGAGGGCGCCAGCGTCTGCGCCTCGTCCATCACGAACAGCCCACCCAGCGGTCGGTCACCGGCGGGGTGCCGCTTGATCCACGCGAAGAGCGCCATCTGCAACTGGTTGACGAAGCTCTGCCGCTCCTGGTCGGAGGTGAGGCCGACGAAGCTGATCACCGACACCCGGGCCCGCCTCCCCGCCGACGGCGTGAGCAGCAGCCCCGGGTCGGCCGGCGCCCCCACCCCGCCGAAGAGCGGGTCGGTGACCATCGCCGCCTTGAGCGCCTCGGCCAACTCCTCGGCGAGCTTCCCGGCGCGGGCCAGCCGACTGACCCCCTCGGGCAGGTCGGTGAGGAACTCGGTGAAGCCGGGCAGGCCCACCATCCCGCTTCGCGCGTACGCCTGGAGGGCCTCGGTGAGGACGGCCTTGCCCTGCTGGGCGAGCCTGCTCGACCGGTCGACACCGGCCCGTGGCGCGAGCGCCTCCACGGCGGAGCGGACGGCCTGGTCGAACTCGTCGGGCCAGTCCCGCAGGGAGGTGAAGTCGGGCAGCGGCTGGAAGCTCAGCGGCCGACCGGCGGTGACCCTGGGCGTCCACACCACCACCTCGGTGTGTGCGAGGTAGTCGGCGGCGCGTTCGGCGTCGCCGGGGCCCCAGCCGCTGGGTGGGTCCGGCCACGCGTCGCCGAGCCGGGCCAGGTCGTTGTTGGGGTCGAGCACGATCGCGGAGACGCCCTCGCGGGCGCACTCCTCGACCAGCCGGCGGATGAGCACGGTCTTGCCCGAGCCGGACCCGGCGAACACGACGGCGTGGCGGCGCAACGACTCCAGGGGCACCGTGAACGGGTGACCGCCGTCGACGGTCTGTCCCAACCCGACGGCCGGGCCGCCGGCGTCGACCACGAGGTCGGCCGGGTCAGCGGGCACGGGCCCGGTGGTCGAACCGGTCGACGCGTCAGCGGGGACGTCGGCGACCGGCACGCTCGACCGGTCGGAATCGGGGCCGCCCGACGGTGGCTCGTCGTCGTCGGGCGTCGACGGCGGGGCACCGCCGCGCGTCCCGTCGGGGCCGGGCAGGACCGCCCGGAACAGCTCGGTGCCGCTGGCCGGACGGCGGGCCACCATCCACTCCTGCAAGGCCTTGGACGGCTCGGCCGCCATCACCCGCAGCGCCGCGAAGACCCGCAGGTCCGCCTCCGGCACGGCGCGCCGCAGGCCGCAGGCCGCGTCGAAGCCGGCCAACACCTCGGTCGTACGCTTCCCGGTCGGCCACGGACCCTCCCGCAGCAGAGTCAGCCGCCGTTGCGGCAGGTCACGGTCCAACCCTGGCAGGCTGCCGGCGGCC
>NZ_JAKKFF010000309.1 GCF_022229015.1 Micromonospora foliorum | reverse complement strand
GCACGGGGGCTTCAAGCACTCCGGGCACGGCAAGGACCTCTCGGTCTACAGCCTGGAGGACTACACACGGATCAAGCACGTCATGCACAACCTGGGCAGCTGAACCGTGAGCGCGAGGAGTGAGCCGGGTTTGCGAGCCCCGCAGTCGCGAACCGAGGGGGCGTTATGACCGGGTGGGCGGGGTCGGTTCTGGTCACCGGGACGGACACCGAGGTCGGCAAGACGGTGGTGACCGCGGCGATCGCGGCCGCCGCGCAGGCGGCCGGGCTGCGGGTGGCGGTGGTCAAACCGGGTCAGACCGGTACGGCCGGTGGTGAGCCCGGCGACGTGGACGCGGTCAACCGGCTGGCCGCGCCGCTGACTGGTCGGACCCTGGCCAGCTACCCGGATCCGCTCGCCCCGTTGGCCGCCGCGCGGGTCGCCGACCTGCCGCCGCTGGAGTTGTACGCGGCGGTGGACGCCGTCCGCGAGGAGGCCGACAAGCACGACCTCGTGTTGATCGAGGGCGCGGGTGGGCTGCTGGTTCCGATGGGGCTGCGGCCGTCGGGTGAGCCGTGGACGATGGCCGACCTGGCGGTGTCGCTCGGCGCGCCCGCGGTGGTGGTGGCCCGCGCCGGGCTGGGCACGCTCAACCACACCGCGTTGACCCTGGAGGCGCTGGACCGCAGGGCGGTGCCGGCCGGTGTGGTGATCGGTGCCTGGCCGGCCCGCCCGGAGCTGGTGCACTGGACGAACCTCACCGACCTGGTGCCGAACCTGCTCGGCGCGCTGCCCGACGGCGCGGGCGCGATGGATCCGGGGGTGTTCCGGCGTTCCGCGCCGGGTTGGCTCACCCCGGCCCTGCACGGTGTGCTCGACGACTGGCGGGTCTGGGCCGAGGAGAGCGGCTGAACACCTGACTCTTGTCGGTGTCCGCGCAGGCCGGGCTCCTCCCCGGTTGCGAGCCATGGTCGGCCCGCAACCGGGGATGCCGACCGTCAGAGCCCCGGGGGCGGGGTTATGCGGCGGACAGGAACCGGTTGACCTCGCCAGCGAACTGGTGCGGGTACTGGAAGAGGAACCCGTGGTTCGCGTCCGGGTAGATGATCAGCTCGGCGTTCGGCAGGTGCCCGGCGAGCAGGTACGAGTTCGGGGTGGGCACCATGACGTCGTGGTTGCCGTTCGCCACAAGCGTGGGCTGCTGGATCGCGGCCAACCGCTCGAGCTTGGCGACACTGGGGATGCCCCAGTCGGCGATCGCCTCGGCCTGCGCATCCCGTACGGCGAGCGAGGCGGGCGCGTCGCGGTCCTCCTGGCGGGTGAAGATCCGGCCGACGTACTCCATGCCCCTGGCCCGACTCTCCTCGGACGGGGAGAAGAAGAGGTAGAGCAGGTCCTCGGCGTCCTGTGCCTCTCGGTAGGCGTGTCCGCGGGTCTCTTCGGACCAGGCGTGGAAGTCACGTCCACCCTCCGGCCCGGTACCGGCGAGGATGAGCCGACGCACCAGGTAGGGGCGCTGCAGGACGACACTCTGTGCGACGAAGCCGCCCAGCGAGAAGCCGAACAGGTCAACGCTGGTCAGCGTGAGCGCGTCGATGAACGCGATCGCGTCGCGAGCGAACTCCCGTACGGTGTTGGGCACCTGCCCGGTCGATCCGCCGACACCGCTGGCGTCGAAGAGGATGACCTCGCGCTCGGCGGCGATGTCGTCCACCAGGGCGGGGTCCCAGATGTCGATGTTGCCCCGGAAGCACTGCAGGAAGACCACCGGCGTGCCACCCGTCTTGCCGAATCTCCGGTATGTGTAGGTTGTTCCGTTGCCAGACTGGATGGTCTGGTTTGCTGCGGTGAGCAGTGACATGTCTTTCTCCCGTTTCGATCTGGTCCAGATGAGGTGGGCAGCCGGCCCGGTTCGGCGCGTTCCCTGGGCGGTCGAACACATGCGGCCCGATTACTCAATTAGATGATGACCATAATCTAACACGGGCAGTAAGATTGCAGGCGTAATCTAAATCTCAGGTGCGAGGACGATGTGCCGGCGCGACCGGGGGTGCGGTCATCGGGCGTCACGCGTGGATGCGACGGAGCCCCAGCCCTCGGGGACGGTTCCCGCAGGCCGGGGCTCTCTCGCGAACGGGGTGGGACCTACCGCGGTTGTGCGCTGAGGGCGTCGCGGACGACGTCGAGGATCTCGTCGGACAGCGGTGTCCCACGTGCCGCCCGGGCCAGTGTGAGCGCCCCGACCATCGACGTCAGATCGACGATCGCGCGGCGACGGGCTTCCTCGCCCTCCGCGTCCTGATACTCGGCAACCTGGCCGAGAACGGACTCCAGCCCGGCCACGTACGCCTTCCTCAGCGGGCCCTCGGCCGGTCCCCGGGCGGCGTCCGAGGCCAGCGCCGTGATCGAGCACCCGTCGCCGGGCGAGTCGCGATGCGTGGCGGCGAGGTACTGGTCGAGGAGCTCGGCGCGGGCTTCCGTCCGGTCGGGGAACTCGCCGAGGAGCTTTTCCAGCAAGCTCTGGATCTCGTGGTGAGCTGTTCCGGTGGCGATGCCCACCAGCTCTTCCTTCGAGCTGAAGTGCTTGTAGAACCCGCCATGGGTGAGTCCTGCCGCCGCCATGAGGTCCTGCACGCTCATGCCGGCGGCGCCGCGCTCCCGCAGCAGCCGTGACGTCGCGGCCACCACCTCTTCGCGATGCTTTGCCGCGTCGGCACGTGACGATCTGCCCATCGAGAGTCTCCTTCCGCGCCGTCCGGTGTGCGAACCTGTGCGGTTTAGATTAGCTCGCTCATCCAAAGGTAGGAGCCGGGCTCGCGGGCGCGGGCCGGGAGAGCAGCTGAACACCTGACTTTCGTCGGTGTCCGCGCAGGTCGGGCGTGGGTAGCCTGACCGCCGTGCGGATTCTCGACTCCGCGCCGCCGGGTTGGCTGCACCGGCGGCGTCGCCTGCTGCTGGACGTGCTGCTCTGGGCGGTGGTGGCCGCCCCGGTGGGTTATGCCGAGGTCAGCCCGCCCTATTCGCGGTACGTGTTGCCGCTGCTGGTCGGCAAGCTGCTGGTGCTCGGTGTGGCGGTGGTGGCGAGTCGACGTCAGCCGTTGGTCGCCCTGGTGCTGGCGGTGCTCGGGTCGTTGGTCGATGGCAACTTCGTGTTCGCCATTCCGGTCTTCAGTTATCTCGCCGGGCGGCGCAGCGCCACCGTGGGTCCGGCGATCATGGTCTTCGTGCTGATCACGGCCGGTGGCACGGCGCTCAACCTGGGGCTGCTCGGCGCCGGCGCGGCCACCTGGTTCCTGCTCGCCTCGGTGCTGCTCTTCGCCGCCGTGTTCCCCTGGTTGGTCGGCCGGTACCGCCGCCAGCAGCAGGAGTTGACCGACGCCGGTCGCCGGCACGTCGACGCGCTGGCCCGCGAGCAGCGGGGTGCCGCCGAGCGGATCCGGCTGCGTGAGCGGGCCCGGATCGCCGGGGAGATGCACGACTCGCTCGGTCACGACCTCAGCCTGATCGCGTTGCGCGCCGCCGCCCTGGAGGTCGCCGCCGACCTGGACGATCGGCACCGGGCCTCGGCGGGGGAGTTGCGGGCCAGCGTCTCCGCCGCCACCGAGCGACTGCACGAGATCATCGGGGTGCTCCGCGAGGAGGCGGGCGGGTCGCTGCGTCCGAGCGGGGAGACCGTCGCCGACCTGGTCGACGGTGCCCGGGAGGCCGGCATGGCGGTACGGCTGGACGCCGCCCCGGCGGTCGCGGAGCTACCGGCGATGACCGGTCACGCGGCGCACCGGATCGTCCGGGAGGCGCTGACCAACGCGGCCCGGTACGCGCCGGGCGCCCCGGTCGACGTACGCCTCACCCGCGACGGTGACCGGGTCGAGGTGCTCACCGCGGCGCAGGGCGGGTGAGCGGCGTGCCGTTCGAGCTGGGTGGGGAGACCTTCACCTCACGGCTGATCCTCGGCACCGGCGGCGCCGCGAACCTGCACGTGTTGGAGCAGGCGATCCGGGCGTCCGGGACCGAGTTGGTCACCCTGGCGCTGCGCCGGGTGGGCACCGCGCCGGGCTCCACCGGCGGGCTCCTGGAGTTGCTGGACCGGTGCGGCGTACGCCTGCTGCCGAACACCGCTGGCTGCCACACGGCGACCGAGGCGGTGAAGGTGGCCCGGCTGGCCCGGGACGCGTTCGACACCGACTGGGTCAAGCTGGAGGTGATCGGCGACGAGCGGACGCTCCTGCCCGACGGGGTGGAGCTGCTCCGCGCCGCCGAGGAGTTGGTCTCCGACGGCTTCACCGTGCTGCCCTACACAAGCGACGACCCGGTGCTCGCCCGCCGTCTCGCCGACGTCGGCTGCGCCGCGGTGATGCCGGCCGGCTCACCGATCGGTTCGGGGCTCGGCATCGGCAACCCGCACCACATCCGACTCATCCGGCAAGGTGTGGACGTGCCGGTGATCCTCGACGCCGGCATCGGCACCGCGTCCGACGCGGCGCTGGCGATGGAGCTGGGCTGTGACGGGGTGCTGCTGGCGAGCGCGGTCACCCGGGCGGCCGACCCGGTGGCGATGGCCACCGCGATGCGGTACGCGGTCGAGGCCGGCCACCTGGCCGCCGGGGCCGGTCGGATCGAACGTCGCTTCCACGCGCTCGCGTCCACCCCCGACGAGGGAAGACCCGAGCTGTGACCCCGCCGTCCGGGGTTGTCGTGTTGACCGACCGGCTCGTCGCGCGGGGTGGGCTCGACCGGGTCGTGGCCGGCGCCGTGGCCGGGGGAGTGCGCTGGGTGGTGCTGCGGGAGAAGGATCTGCCCCGCGCCGAACGCGCCGCCCTCGCCGCCGACCTGCGCGCGATCCTCGCCGACGTCGGCGGAACCCTGATCGTGGCCGGCCCCGACCCGCTCGGCGGCGACGCCGTGCACCTGCCCGCCGCCGGCCCGTACCCGCCACCGACCCACCGCTTGGTCGGCCGCTCCTGCCACAACGAGGCCGAGCTGTACCGCCTCACCACCGAGCACTACGCCACCATCTCCCCGGTCCATCCCACCAAGACAAAACCCGGCTACGGCCCACCCCTGGGACCGGACGGCCTGCGAAAGCTGGTCGAGGCCACCCCCGTGCCCCTGCTGGCCCTCGGCGGAGTCGAGACACCAGAACAGGTGACCGCCTGCGTCAGGGCGGGAGCCGTCGGGGTGGCGGTGCTGGGCGCACTCATGCGAGCACAAGACCCGACCGAGACAGCGGCGAGTCTGACCAGCGCTTATGTCGAGGCGGTCACCCCTGTGCTGACCCAAACCCGGTGCCGGGTCACCCAGGTCTCCATGTCAGGGCTGCGGCCGACCGTGCCCACGCAGGGATCAAGCCTGACCGCCCGGAGTGGGCACGGTCGGCCGCAGCCCTCAACCGCAACCAAGGAAAGAAAATGACCCCGCGAACACTGCTGACCATCGCCGGCTCGGACTCCGGCGGCGGAGCGGGCATCCAGGCCGACCTCAAGGTCTTCGCCGCGCTGGGTGCGTACGGCACCAGCGTCCTCACGGCGGTCACCGCGCAGAACACCCGGGGTGTCGACGCGGTGCTGCCGCTGCCCCCGCGCACGGTCACCGAGCAGTTGGACAGCGTGCTCACCGATTTCACCGTCTGCGCGGTGAAGACGGGAATGCTCGGCACCCCGGCGATCGCGGAGGTGGTGGCCGAGGCGGCCCGGGACGGCCGACTGCCTCAGCTCGTCGTCGACCCGGTGCTGGTCGCCACGAGTGGTCACCGGCTCGGCGTGGTGGGCGCGGTGGAGCGGCTGCTCCCGTACGCCAGGGTGGCGACCCCGAACTGCGCGGAGGCCGCGGCGATCACCGGACGCCCGGTGGACGACGTGGCCGCGATGGTCGTGGCCGCCGAGGCCCTGGTGGCCGGCGGCCCGGAGTACGTGGTGGTCACGGGCGGTGACCTGGACGGGGGCGAGGCGGTCGACGTGCTGCACGGCGACGGCGTCACCACCCTCTTGCGCGCACCCCGGGTGACCACCCGGCACACCCACGGCACCGGGTGCTCGTTCTCGGCGGCCATCGCGGTGCGGCTCGGTCTGGGCGATCCGGTGCCGGCCGCGGTGGGGGCCGCCAAGGAGTACGTGCTCCGTGCGCTGACCGGCGCGCGGGGCTGGGAGCTGGGCGCGGGGCGCGGGCCGCTGAACCACTTCGGCTGGTCCGCTTGATCACCAGGGAGGCTGTCATGCACGCACGAGGCAAGGTGTACGTCGAGGGTTCGCGGCCGGATGTCCGGGTGCCGTTCGCGGAGGTGGGGCTGACCGGGGACCTGCCGCCGGTGCGGCTCTACGACACGTCCGGCCCGGGGTCGGACCCCGAGGTGGGGCTGCCCGCGTTGCGCGGGCCGTGGATCGCCGAGCGGGGTGATGTGGCACCGGTGCGGGGTGCGGGCACACCGCTGGCCGGGGTGGACGGTCGCCGGCCCACCCAGCTCGCGTACGCGCGGGCCGGTGTGGTGACGCCGGAGATGGAGTTCGTGGCGATCCGGGAGAACGTCGACCCGGAACTCGTGCGGGCCGAGATCGCCGCCGGGCGGGCGGTGCTTCCGCTCAACGTCAACCACCCGGAGTGCGAGCCGGCGATCATCGGTAAGGCGTTCCTGGTCAAGGTGAACGCCAACATCGGCACCTCGGCGGTCAGCTCGTCGGTCGCCGAGGAGGTGGAGAAGCTGACCTGGGCCACCCGCTGGGGCGCGGACACCGTGATGGACCTGTCCACGGGTAAGCGGATCCACGAGACCCGTGAGGCGATCGTGCGGAACTCGCCGGTGCCGATCGGGACGGTGCCGATCTACCAGGCGCTGGAGAAGGTCGGCGGCGACCCGGTGAAGTTGAGCTGGGAGGTGTTCCGGGAGACCGTGATCGAGCAGGCCGAACAGGGCGTGGACTACATGACGGTGCACGCCGGGGTGCTCCTGCCGTACGTGCCGCTGGCCGTGGACCGGGTGACCGGGATCGTGTCCCGGGGCGGCTCGATCATGGCTGCGTGGTGCCTGGCGCACCACGAGGAGAACTTCCTCTACACCAACTTCGAGGAGCTGTGTGCGCTGCTCGCGCGCTACGACGTGACGTTCTCCCTCGGTGACGGGCTGCGCCCCGGCTCGATCGCCGACGCCAACGACGAGGCGCAGTTCGCCGAGCTACGCACGCTCGGCGAGCTGACGAAGATCGCCTGGGCGTACGACGTCCAGGTGATGATCGAGGGCCCCGGGCACGTACCGATGCACAAGATCAAGGAGAACGTGGACCTTCAGCAGGAGTGGTGCCACGAGGCGCCCTTCTACACGCTCGGTCCCCTGACCACCGACATCGCGCCCGCGTACGACCACATCACCTCGGCGATCGGCGCCGCGATGATCGGCATGTTCGGCACCGCGATGCTCTGCTACGTCACCCCGAAGGAGCACCTCGGCCTGCCGGACCGGGACGACGTGAAGGCGGGCGTGATCGCGTACAAGATCGCGGCCCACGCGGCGGACCTGGCCAAGGGCCACCCCGGCGCGCAGGCATGGGACGACGCGTTGTCGAAGGCGCG
This sequence comes from Micromonospora foliorum, assembly GCF_022229015.1. GTDB lineage: Bacteria > Actinomycetota > Actinomycetes > Mycobacteriales > Micromonosporaceae > Micromonospora > Micromonospora foliorum. The sequence goes on along the minus strand of NZ_JAKKFF010000309.1, from coordinate 1,975 downwards.
GTTCGAGTTCCGCTGGGAGGACCAGTTCAACCTCTCGCTGGACCCGGAGACGGCGCGCTCGTACCACGACGCGACCCTGCCCGCCGAGCCCGCGAAGACCGCCCACTTCTGCTCGATGTGTGGCCCGAAGTTCTGCTCCATGAAGATCACCCAAGAGCTCAAGGAGTACGCGGCGCGCGGCATGAAGGACAAGTCGGAGGAGTTCGTCTCCGGCGGCAGCCGGGTCTACCTACCGCTCGCCTGACCCAGGTGGGTCGTCCCCGGGGCGTCCGTCTGGCGTCCCGGGGTGATCGACTCGGGTTCATTGATGTCGGGGGGTCCGGCGGCGTGGGACAGCCCGGTTTTGGTGAACCCGAGTGGATCAGCGGCGATCGGTCGGTGCGGCTGCGCGCCGCGTGCGAAGTGAGTCGCGGTGGGTCAGTCGCGGTTCGTCACTCGCGGTGGTGTCGACCGGTGGAGCGCAACGACCGGCGGCTGTTGTCCTGCTCGGGCTCATTGTCCGACACCGGCTTGCTCAGACCGGCGACCCAGTCGACGAATTCCTCGTCCTGGGTCGCCAGCGGCTCCGCTGCGTCCGATGTCTTCGGGCTCTCCTCGTCGGCACGGGACCGGTTGCGGCGGAACAGGCCGCCGAGCCGCCCTCGCCGGGAGGTCTGCTCTGCCACCTTCGGGGGCGTCGGCGCTGCCGACGTGACGTCGGTAGGTGCCAAATCGTCGGTGCCGGTGCCGGTGCCGGTGCCGGTGCCGGTGGCGCTGTCGGTAGCGCCGGTGGTGGTGGCACCGGAGGGCGCGCCCGCCGTGCCCGGGAACTCCGGCGAACCCGGGCGTTCGGCCGGGGCGGTGGTCTCGCTGGCTTCGGTCGGCGCTGGCCGTGCCGTCGAACTGTCCTGCGATCCCGCCGACCCGCCGGGCCGAGAAGTGTCGAATGCGTTCCACGTGCCGGCCCGGCTCAGGTCTGGCAACGGTGCCCGATGCCGGGGCCTGGGGGTCGGCCCGGTCGGCTCGTCGGGCCGGCTCGGCCCCTCCGATGCCGTTGCTCCCGTTGCCCCCGGTTCGGAGGCCTGCGGTGGCACCGTCCACGCCGAGGTGACGGGCCAAGCCGACGGCGCGGGCGTCCACCGAGCCGCGTCCGGGTCACCGGCCTCGGTGGCCCCGAACAACCCTGCGGTGGGAACGTCCTCGGCGGCGGGCCGTGCGCTGTCGGTGCTATGACCTTCGGCGATTGCAGAATCGCTGGTCGGGGAGGCCGCGTCGGCCGGTGCCTTGCCGCCCGTGCCGGCTTTCGAGGCGCGCGGGGATGCGGCGGCTTCCACACCAGAGTGGCCGGTCGCGGTGCTCGGTGCCGCCGGTGCTCGCGTCGCGCCGGTCGCGGTGGTCGGTGCTTGTGTCGCCCCGGTGGCGGTAATCGGGGTCTGTGGGGCGTCGGTTGCCGTGGTCGGGGACTCCGGGTTGGCCGGCACCTGCGTCGCGCCGGCGGTCGCCGAGGTGGCCTGCGCTCGCTTCGAGCCGGTGACGGGGGTGGCCGGTGCTCGCTTGGCGCCGGTTGCGGTGTTGCGGGCTGCCGCCGTGCCGGCGGAAGCAGCCGAGGCGACGTCGGAGGTCGTGCTCGACCGCCCGCCCAGGCTTTCCCGGCTGGACAACGGAGTGTCGGTGGCCGCGTCGGAGCCGGTGCTGTCGGCCGACCTGCCCGGCCGGGTGTCCTTCGTGGCGCGGCCGGTGGTCGCCTCGCGGGTGGCCGTCTCGCGGGTGGTCGACTCGTCGGTGGTCGTCTCGTTGGCGGTTGCCGAACGGGCAGGGGACGTGTCGCCAGCCGCGTCGGAGGCGGTGGCGTCCGGGCTGGCCTTCGACTTGCGGGGCCGTCGCGGCTTGATCGTCAGCGGCGCCTCGCGCGTGCCGTCGTCGGTCGCGCCCGTGCTCGTGCCCGTCGTGCCCGCCGTGCTCGTGCCCGCGCTGGCCGCCTCCGTGCCCGTGCTCG
>NZ_JAKKFF010000308.1 GCF_022229015.1 Micromonospora foliorum | reverse complement strand
GATCCTGCTTATTTTTACAGACACGGCGACCACCGCCATCTACACCATTTCCCTAACCCGACTCTCTTCCGATCTCGCCAGGGCCGGGCCGATCGACGCCGGCAGGCCCCGGTCACCCTGCTCGGCGTAGTGCAGGGCGGCCGCGACCGCGATCGGGCCGACGGCCAGGTTGGGCGCCGCCGTACGCAGGCTCAGCCCGGCGGCCAGGGCGAGCAACCCCAGCCCGACCGCGTCGATCAGCAGCGTGCGCAGGTTGCCGTCGCGCACGGCGGCCGGATCCTCCCGCCAGAGCAGCCAGCTCACGGCCGCCAACCCGGCCAGCAGCAGCAGCTCCCACCCCAGGTGCACGCCGATCCGGTCCCGGCCGGGATCACCGTGGGTGGGGTCGTCGAAGACGTTCTCCAGTACCGCGGCCGGCACCCCCGACGAGGGTTCGGACGACCGGTCCCGGCCCGCTTCTTCGTACCCCATGACGCCGCCTCCCCAGTGGCCGGCCGTCCCCGGTCCGGCGCGCGGACGGACCCCGGGCGGCCCTTGCTCCCGATCGCAGGCACCGTACCCGCGACCGCAGCTGGGCGTAACCCCCTGCTCAGCGCTGGCCGGGGCGGCTCTCCCGCGGGTCCTGCTCGCGCTCGTCGTCCGGGCGTTCCGGCACCCGGCAGGAGTGCTCCAACCAGAGCGCGGCGCCGACCAGGGCCAGCGAGGCGAGCAGGCCACCGCCAGCGGCCGGTCGATCGTCCAGGGCGGCGCGGGTGGTCTCCACGAAGAGCCAGCCGGTGAGCCCCGCGTAGAAGCCCGCGAAGATCGCCGCGGCCAGTGCCGACGCCTTGGCCAGCACCACGAAGCGGGCCACCATCAGCGGGTTGACCGGGTCCCGGCCCGGCTTGCGCTCGATCCGGCCCCGGGTGTTGACCGCGGCGTACGCCTCCAGCACGGCGAGCCCGGCCAGCGTCACCACCGGCAGCCAGGGCAGCCGGGGAACGCCGCTGTAGTAGAGGGTGCTGATCAGCAGCCAGGCCACCGCAGCCGCAGCCAGGCCGGCCACGACCAGGGTCGAGATCCGGGTGGGGCCCATCCGGGACCCGTCCGGGCCCGACCCGCGGGGTGGGGGCTTCGCCTGCGTCATGCCGGCCGGTTCCGCTCGGTCATGCCGTCGACTCTAACGCCAACTCCGGCCGGGGACGCAGTTCCAACGCCTCGTCCGCCGCGGGGCCGGTGGTCAGCAGGTCGGTCAGCCAGCCGTGACCGGGCAGCCGACCGTACGGCTGGATGTCGATCCACGGACGCAGCACGAAGGCACGCAGGTGCGCCCGGGGGTGCGGCAGGGTCAGCTCCGGGTCGTCGCTGAGCACCGGCTCGTCGTCGTCGCCCCAGACCGCGATCACGTCCACGTCGAGGGTGCGCGGCCCGAACCGCCGCTGCGGGTCACGGACCCGGCCCGCCGCGCGCTCCGCGTCGTGGGCCCGCTCCAGCCAGTCGCGCGGGGTCGCGCTCGCGTCCTGCACGAGCACCACCGCGTTGAGGTACGCGGGCTGGTCGGCGTCGCCCCACGGTGGAGTCTCGTACACCCCGGAGAGCACGAGCACCGCGTCACCGAGGGTGGCGACGGCCGTGCGCAGGTGCGCCAGGCGGTCACCCAGGTTGCTGCCGAGCGAGAGGACCGCCCGGGTCACCGGGTACGCGTCCGGGTCATGGTGACGGCCACGTCGGTGAAGGTGTGCGGCACCGGGGCCTCCGGCTTGTGCACGGTGATCGTCGCGGTGTCGACCCGCTCGTCGGCCAGGCACACCGCGAGGAGCCGGTCCGCGAGGGTCTCGATCAGGTTGACCGGCTCGCCGGTCACCACCGCGACCAGGCGTTCGGCCAGCTCGCCGTAGTGCACGGTGGCGGTGACGTCGTCGGTGGCGGCGGCCGGGCCGAGGTCCAGCTCCAGGACGGCGTCGACCACGAAGTCCTGCCCCTGTACGCGTTCGAAGTCGTACACCCCGTGCCGGCCGCGCGCCCGCAGGCCGGTGAGGTGGATCCGGTCCGTCGTCATCGCCGTACCTCATGCTCGTGATCGGGTTGCGTTCGCTTCTCGTGGTGCGGCGGCACGGCCAGGCGCGGGCTGCCGGTCGCGGCCCAGACGGCGAGCGCGTCGGTGGTGGCCCGCACGTCGTGCACGCGTACGCCCCAGGCGCCCGCGGCGACCGCCAGCACGCTGGTGGCCACGGTGGCCGCCTCCCGCTGGGCGGTCGGTCGCTGCGTGCCGTCCGCGGCGGCGAGCAACCCACCGAGGTACGACTTGCGGCTGGCCCCGAAGAGCAGCGGGTAGCCGAGATCCAGCAGCTCCGGCAGGCGGGCGCTGAGCTCCCAGTTGTGCGCGGCGGTCTTGGCGAAGCCGAGCCCGGGATCGACGATGAGGCGGTCGGCGGCCACCCCGGCGGTCAGCGCCGCGTCGATCCGTTGGGCCAACTCGGCCCGGACGTCGGCCACCACGTCGGTGTAGGTGGCCAGCTCGCGCATCGCCCGGGAGTGCCCACGCCAGTGCATCAGCACCCAGGGGCAGTGCGCGTCGCGGACCACGCGGGCCATGTCGGGGTCGGCCAGCCCACCGGAGACGTCGTTGACCACCGCCGCCCCGGCGGCCAGGGCGGCCTCCGCGACCCGGGCGCGGCTGGTGTCGACGCTGACCGGCACGCCGGCGGCGGTCAGCTCGCGGATGACCGGCAACACCCGCTCGGCCTCGGTCGCGGCGTCGATCCGCTCAGCGCCCGGACGGGTCGACTCGCCGCCGATGTCGACCAGGTCCGCACCGGCGTCACGCAGACGGACGCCGTGTCCGACGGCGGCGTCCAGGTCGGCGTACCGTCCGCCGTCGGAGAAGGAGTCCGGTGTGACGTTGAGGACGCCCATCACCACCGGGCCCGAAGCCCGCACCAGATCGGTCACGACTAGACGGTACCGGTCGCGGCAGCGGCGCCCGCCGGCCCGGGTCGGCCCCGCGCCACCGCCCCTGACGTGCCGGTTAGAACAGGTGTACGATCGGTCATCCGGGCAGTATCGGGCAGCCCCTTCGCGGCTTGTCGCAATCCGGGGCGGCCCGTACGCTTTGGAATTGGCCAGCATCGAGATGGCGAAGCTTGGAGGGAGGGCCGAAGCGGGGGAAAAACGCCCAAACCTCGCCACCCTCCGTGGTGAGTAACGAACACAGGGTCAAGAACGCCATGCCCTGTGGAGCACTTTTCCCGCAAGGCTTGCCTATTGCACCGCCGCGGCACCGCCGGCCGCGCTATGGGGAGGTTCCAGTGATCGCCTTCGAGCTCATGGAGACGGCGTCGTCAGGCGTCGCCCACGCGCTCTCCACCCTGGCGTCGACTCCACTCGCGGAGCCGGCACCGAAGGGGATCGACACCAACAGTGTCGTCACCTTCTTCGCCAGCAAGATCGCGCCGATCCTGCTCGCCGTCCTGGGCGTCATCTTCATCGGCCGTGCCAGCCGAGGCGAGATCTCCAAGGTGCTGACCAGCTCCGCGATCGCCATCGTCGGGCTCGCCTTCATCGCCGGCGCGGCAACACTCTTCTTCGTCGGCGATTACCTGATCGACCTGATCTTCGAATAGGCGCGTTCACCAGATGCGGCTGCGCACCGACGACGACATCTACCGGGCCCGCCTGGTCTACCTCGGGCCGCCCGGTTACACCCTTCCGGTCCACCTGCCCTACGCCCAGTACGGGCTCTTCATGCTGCTGGTCCCCCTCTACATGTTCATCCACTGGCTGTTCACGTTGACGGTCGAGCTCTTCCCAGCCTGGGAGATCGCGCTCGCCATCGTGACCACGTCGTTCATCTTCCGGCACGTCGACCCCGATCGGCCGGCGCGGGTGGTCATCCGCACCGCGCTGACCGACTGGCGACGCACCCGGGAGCCGGCGGTCGAGCAGCGCGATCCGCGCCTGGTCGGCAGCCGGATCAGGATTCGGGAGGAGCTGGCATGACCGGACGTACGTCGAACGGTCCGTCGCGGGACGCGGGCAGGGGCCTGCCGACAGTGGCCGAGGCGGTCGCATGAGCCGCTCCTCCACGCCGGGCTCCCCGGCCGGCCGCCCGGGCGCGCCGACCGGTCACCGTCCGCACTCATTCGACTACACCGAGGACGAGGACGAGGTCGCCCTCGACCCCGCGCTGGTGACGTCGCCCGGCCACGGTGCCGTCGGTGTGTTCCAGGCACCCCGGCCGGTTCCCCGCCGGACGCCACCGGCCGAGCCCAGCGCCGTGTCGGCCGGCGAGAACGCCGACATCGACTCCCCCTTCCTGGACCTCTTCGGCGGCGGGGGGCGACCCGGCACGGCACGAGCCGTCACGGCCGGCCCGAGCACCCGTGAGCAGCCGGCGATCCCGCATCAGCCGCCACCCGTCGCCAGCCCGGCACCAGCCCGCGCGGTTCCCGAGTTCGAGCCACCGTGGACACCCGCCGACCAGCCCGGCAGCGGTGGCCGATCCGTCGACCCACGGCCCGGCGGCGGCCACCCGGCCACCGAGTCCCGGGTGCCGCACCAGGCCGGCGATCGACGGCCGATGCTGCGTCCACCGGACGAGCTCGGCCCGTCCGCCGGCGGCGGGTCGCCGTCTGCGGCCACCGGTCCCGCCGGCCGTGCAGCCGGCACCCTGCCGGGCAGCCGACCCACGGCCACGCCGGCGGCCCAACCGGCCCGCCCTACGGCC
>NZ_JAKKFF010000307.1 GCF_022229015.1 Micromonospora foliorum | reverse complement strand
CAAGGTACAAAGAGTAAGCGGCACGGGACGGGATTGCAGGATGTGGCTCTCCCGGTCGTGCCGGGTGGCCGGGGCGGGGGAGCCCGCAACCGAGCATCGCACCGCCCGGGCGATCGCCGCCACTGCCGCCGAGGCGGGCGCGCTGCCCCCGGTGGCCGCCTTCGGCAACCTCGAAGGGTTGGGCGTGACCGGCACGGTCGACGGTCGGGCCGTCCTGGTCGGTCGGGTCCGGCTGCTCCGCGGGCGCGAGATCGACGTACCGCCGGAGGTCGAGTGGGCCGTGCGCGACGCGGAGGCCGCCGGCCGTACGGCCATCGTCGCCGGTTGGGACGGGCGGGCCCGCGGCGTGCTCGCGGTCGCCGACGTGGTCCGGCCGACCAGCCGGGCGGCGGTGGCCCGGCTGCGCGGGCTGGGGCTGACCCCGGTCCTGCTGACCGGGGACAACACCACAGTGGCTCGCGCGGTCGCCGCCGAGGTCGGCGTCGACGAGGTGATCGCCGAGGTGCTGCCGGCCGGGAAGGTCGACGTGATCAAGCGGCTCCAGGCCGAGGGGCGGTCGGTGGCGATGGTCGGTGACGGGGTCAACGACGCCCCGGCGCTGGCCCAGGCCGACCTGGGGCTGGCCATGGGCACCGGCACCGACGTGGCGATCGAGGCGGCCGACCTCACCCTCGTCCGGGGCGACCTGGACGCCGCGGTGGACGCCATCCGGTTGTCCCGACGCACGCTCGGCATCATCCGGGGCAACCTGTTCTGGGCGTTCGGCTACAACGTGGCGGCCCTGCCGTTGGCCGCCGCCGGGCTCCTCAACCCGATGATCGCCGGCGCCACGATGGCGCTGTCCTCGGTCTTCGTGGTGGCCAACAGCCTGCGCCTGCGTCGCTTCCGTCCGGCCGCCGCCGATCTGTGACGACGGCGATGGTTGGGCCGGTGACGGCGGGGGTACCTCTGTGGTTGTAGCGAAGCTTGCAATGCTTGCAATGGAGGTTGGCAATGGGTATCGACGACAAGATCAACAACGCCACCGAGGACGCGACCGGCAAGCTGAAGGAAGGCGCCGGTCGGGCCACCGACAACGAGCAGCTGGAGGCGGAGGGTCGCGCTGACCAGTCCACCGCCAAGCTCAAGCAGGCAGGCGAGAAGATCAAGGACGCCTTCAAGAGCTGACGTACGACGTAACCCGCACGCCGGGCCGGTGATCATCACCGGCCCGGCGTGCTGTGTGTCTGGCCTCTTTCGGCGACCCTGAGATCCCCCTGATTCCACTTCCGTCCCGTACCGCCGTGCGGCGGCACCTGCTAACTTTCCTTGGCATGTGCAAGGGCTGGTTATGAGCACCGCTCCACCGCCGACCGGCGACGACCTGGTCCGGGTGCTGGCCACCCTGGCCAACCCGCACCGGCTGCGGGTCGTCGCCGCGCTGGCACGCGAGCGTGCGTACGTCAGCGGGCTGGCCCGGCAACTGGGCATCAGCCGGGCGCTGTTGCAGGTCCACCTACGGAAGCTGGCGGCGGCCGGGCTGGTCACCGCCCGCCTGGAGTTGTCGGAGGACGGGAAGGCCATGAACTACTACGAGGTGGAGCCGTTCGTGCTCACACTCACCCCCGCGATCATCGCGGCGGCGGTCGAGACGCTGACCGTGCCCGATTCGGGCGAGCAGCCAGGAGCACAGCGATGAGCGAGCACGACTGGACCGAGGTGGTCGGCGCGATCGGCATCTTCGGTTTCCTGATCAGCGTGGTCACGGTGACAGTCGTCCAATTCGCCAAGACCCGACGGGCCCGGTACGAGGCGGCCCGCGCGGACGACTACCGCCGGCTCGCCGAGACGGCCGCTCAGGCCCAGGCGGAGAACGCCCGACTGCTCGCGGCGATGGATGGCCGACTGGGTGGGATGGAGACCCGGATGACCACGCTCGAACGCGTCCTGCGCGAGGTCGACTGAGTCGGCGGGCGAGAGAGGCCCCGGGCCGTCGAGCGGCTACTCGACGGCCCGGGTGGAAGCAGCATCACCTCGCCCGGTGGGCGAGTTTCACCGGCAACGCTCCTTCGAGGAGAGGACAGCACCTCATGCTGCGCGTACGCAAATCCGCGGTCGGCTGGGCGGTCGCCCTGGCCGTCACGGCCGCCGGCCTGACCCCGGCGAGCCCGGCCGCCGCCCGACCACAGCCCGCCCCGACGATCGACTGGCGGCCCTGCGCCACGGACACCAGCGCCGAGTGCGGCACCCTGTCACTGCCGGTGGACTGGAACCGACCCCGTGGTGAGCGTTTCGACCTGTCGTTGGCCCGCCGGGTCGCCGACCCGGCCACCCGGGAAGGCGCGCTGGTCTTCGGCCCCGGCGGGCCGGGCGACAGCGGGGTCGACCGGGTGGTGAACGGCAGTTCCCGGTTCAGTGCCGACCTGCGTGCCCGGTTCGACATCGTCAGCTTCGACCCACGCGGCACCGGCGGCAGCCACCCGGTGGTCTGCGCCCGGGCTCTGCTCGCCCGGCAACCGCAGCTGATCGCCGACCAGGCCCAGTTCGATGCCGTCCTGACCACCAACGCGCTGCTGCGCGCCGACTGCCGGGCCCGCACCGGGGCGCTCTACGACCACGTCGACACCACCAGTGCAGCCCGCGACCTGGACGCGGTCCGCGCCGCGCTCGGCGAGCGGCAGTTGACCTTCCACGGCAGCTCGTACGGCACCCTGCTCGGGCAGCGGTACGCCGAGCTGTACCCCGACCGGGTCCGGGCCATGGTGCTGGAGGCCGCGATGGACCACAGCCTCGGCACCCGCGCCTTCCTGGACACCCAGGCCGTCACCGCGGAGGGCGCGTTCGACGAGTTCCTGGCCTGGTGCGCCCGCTCGGCCGACTGTGTCCTGCACGGTCGGGACATCCGAGCAAGCTGGGCCGGGCTGCACGCTCGCGCCGAGCGCGGCTCGTTGACCGACCCGGACCGGGCCGGGGCCCCGCTCGCCCCGTTCGAGTTGAGCCGCCTCGCCCACAAGAAGCTCTACGACACCTGGCGGTGGCCGGAGCTGGCCGAGTGGATCGTCCGACTGGAGGGCACCGCCACCACGCCGAGCGCCCGCTCGCTGGCGGACGAGGCCGTGGCCGCGTACCCCTTCGCGGTCTTCTGCCAGGACTGGAGCCTGCCGGTCCGCGACCACCGCGAGTACGTCGGACACCTGCGCCGGGCGGCCCGGCTCGCGCCGGACCTGCGCTACCCGCCGGCGCTGTTCGCGCTGGTCACCTGCCTGGGCACCCCGACGCCGGTGGCCAACCCGCAGCATCGGCTGCGGGTCCACACCGACGTGCCGCTGCTGCTCGCCGCCACCGTGCACGACCCGGCCAGCGGCTACGGGTGGGCGCGCAACGTGGCCCGGCAGTTGGGCCGGCACGGCGCGCTGCTCACCTACCAGGGGTGGGGGCACGGCAGTTACAGCAGCAGCCCGTGTGTGAAACGAGTTGTCGACTCCTACCTGATCGATCAGGTGGTGCCCTCTCGGGGCGCCAGCTGCCCGGCCATCGAACCCGAGGTGTGACCGCCGCTGCCGGCCGCCGGGACGCCCGACGGTCGGCAGCGGTGTGCTCAGGGGCGTCGGGTGGCGCGTACGACGACGTCGTGCAGCGGGACCTCCCGGCCCGGCACCGTTCGGCTGTGCTCCTCGGCGGTGCTGATCTCCCAGCGGGCGCTGTCCAGGCCGGCAGTGATGTCCGCGAGGGTGACCGACGCCTCGTCGGGCGGGTGGTGCCCATGCCCGTGTCCGTGCCCCTGCCCGGTGGCGTTCGAGGTGGGCAGATGCCCGACGATCAGGAGGGTGCCGCCGGGCGCCACCCACCCGGCGACGCGGTCGTAGAAGGCCAACTGCGGCATCGCGGGGTGCGCGTAGTGCGTCGTGACCAGGTCGAACCGCGTTTCCGGAGCCCAGGCCGTCAGGTCCGCCTCCACCCACCGCACCCGCTCGGACACCCCGCTCTCCGTCGCGCGTTCGGCGGCTCGGGCGAGGGCGACGGGCGCGATGTCGACAGCGGTGACCTGCCAGCCGTGGGTGGCGAGCCAGATCGCCTCGGCACCGGCACCACACCCGGCGTCCAGCGCCGAGCCCGGCACCAGACCGCCGGTCTCCCGGGCCAGGTACGGGTGCGCGGGACTCGTGCTCATCGCGCCGGGGCGGTCGTGGTGCGTCTGGTGCCAGTGCCGCTCCCAGTAGTCCTTGTCGAACTCGTGCTGCTCGGTCATCTGTGCCTGCTCCTTCGCGCGTCGCCCACGACTGTGACCGGTGACCGGGCGATGCGCAAAGTTTGTTGCCAAAACGGCAAGACGGCGGCCGTCACCCCTGCCCGGTCAGCCGGGCCGCCCGCACCTCCAGGTACCGCTGCTCGGGCCGGCTCGTGGTGCCCCGCGCTGCGGCCAGGTACGCCTCCCGCGCCGCACCGACCTCCCCGGCCAGCTCCAACAGATGAGCCTGGACCGCGGCCAGCCGGTGGTGCCCGGCCGTGCGTTCGTCGGCGTCCAACGGCGTGAGCAGCGCGAGCCCGGCCCGGGGCCCGTCCACCATGGCCACCGCCACCGCCTGGTTCAGGGTGACCATCGGGTTCGGCGCGATCCGGGCCAGCAGTCGGTAGAGCGCCACGATCTGCCGCCAGTCCGTCTCCGCCGCCGTCGACGCCTCGGCGTGCACGGCGGCGATTGCCGCCTGGAGCTGGTACGGGCCGGGCGGCGACCAGGTCAACGCCTCGGTGATCAGCGCGACCCCCTCCGCGATGGCGGCGGCGTCCCACCGCGAGCGGTCCTGCTCGGCCAGCGGCACCAACTCCCCGTCCGGCCCCACCCGGGCCGCCCGGTGCGCGTCGGTCAGCAGCATCAGCGCCAGCAGCCCGGCCACCTCGCCGTCGTCGGGCAGCAGCCCGCGCAGGATGCGAGCCAGCCGGATCGCCTCGCCGGTCAGCTCGGCCCGGCGCAGGTCCGGGCCAGTGGACGCGGTGTATCCCTCGTTGAAGATCAGGTACAGCACCCGCAGCACCGTTCCCAGCCGCTCGCCCCGCTCGGCCGGCCCGGGCATGGTGAACCGGGCCCCGGCGGCCTCGACCCGCTGCTTGGCCCGCCGGATCCGTTGACTCATCGTCGCCTCGGGCACCAGGTGCGCCCGGGCGATCTGGGCGGTGCTGAGACCACCGACCGCCCGCAGGGTGAGCGCCACCTGCGCCGATCCGGGCAGCGCCGGGTGGCAGCAGAGGAACAGCAGCGTGAGGGTGTCGTCGTCGGTCGGAACGGCGGGCTCCGCGTCCGCCGCCGGCGCCACCCCGGCGTACGCCGGCTCGCGCCGCGCCACGGCCACCTCGCGGTCCCGGCGCGCGCTCTCGCTGCGCCACTCGTCGGTGAGCCGACGGGTGGCCACGGTGAGCAACCAGGCGCGCGGGTTGTCCGGTACGCCCTGCCCGGGCCACTGCGTGGCGGCGGCGAGCAGTGCCTCCTGGACCGCGTCCTCGCACCTGTCGAACTGTCCGTGCCGACGGACCAGCAGGCCGAGGACCTGCGGCGCGAACGTGCGCAGCAGGTCCTCGACCGTCCGGTCCTCGGTCACATCTCCGTCCCGGCCTCGTCCATGATCGGGCGGACCTCCATCGCGCCGCCGTACCGGACGTCCGGCCAGCGGGCGGCGATCTCGGCAGCCCGCTGCGGGCTGTCGCAGTCGACGGCCAGGTAACCGGCGAACTGCTCCTTGCTCTCCATGAACGGGCCGTCGAGGAGCTCGGGGCTGCCGTCCACGAGCCGGACCGTCATCGTCTGCGACGGGTTGGCCAACGCCTGGCCGCCGATCAGCTCGCCGCTCTCGGTCAGCTCCTTCATGATCTCGTCGACGTCACCGAAGAGGGCGGTGCGCTCCTGCTCGCTCAGCTCATCGGTGAAGCCGGGCCGGTTCCATATCAGCAGCATGTACTTCACGGGGATGCTCCTCAGGCTCTGGTCGCACCCCGAGCGGGGCGCGGCTCACCGGAGGGTCGGAGCCGTTCCCCCGATCCCTACCGCGTACCGAAGAAAAACCCAGAAACGTCCGCCGGGGGTGGTCCCACGCCGGATGGTTCAGCGCGGATCGGGTCGACCGGGCACCTGCCGGGGCTTCCGGCCGCCGCCGACGTCCAACGACGCCCGGTCGGCGGCCGAGGTGCCGGACGACCAGCCCTCGGCGTCGCGCACGCTGAGCCGGTGCCGGGTGACGCCGGGGAAGAGCGTGTCCAGCCGCTCCCGGACCGCCTCGCCCCGCGCCGCGAGCACCGGCAACAGCCGGTCCGCCCCGGCCGTCTCGGCCGCCGCCCGGTCCGCGGCGTCGGTCGCCGCCTCGGTGGCCGTCCGCAACCGTTCGCCGATCCGCAGCGCGAACGCGTTGAGGAAGGACTCGTCCCAGACCTTCGTCCGCCGCCCCGACCCCGGCCGGCGCTCGGCACGCCCCCGCAGCATCGCCGCCGTGGCCTGGACCAGCAGCGACGTGTAGAGCAACTCCACCGCCACCAGATCGGCCGGCCAGCCCAGCACGGTGGCGAAGCCGAGATCGTCGGACCAGACCGCCTCACACCGGTTCGCCGCCGCCACCTCCTGCACCAGCAGCGCCTTCGCGCCCGCGTACGGGGCGTCCGTGCTCAGGCGTACCCCGCCGGGCAGGTCCCCGCGCTCCGACCCGGCGGCCAGCAGCGCCTCGTCGATGCTGTGCCGGGCGATCAGCTCCTGGGCCTTCCCGGTCAGCGCCTCCGCCTCCGCCGGGAAGGTGGTCGACTCGGCCTTGGCCAGCAGCGCGCGTACCCGGTCCAGCATCGGTGACCCGCTGCGTGCCGAGCCGGCCGTGCGGGGCAGCGCCGCGCCGCTCGTGCCCGGCGGTGGGCGCAGCACCGCGATCGGCGGCAGGCTCTCCACAAGCGCGAGAGTGTCCACGGCCGCGCGGAGCGCGTCGGCCCGGTCCAGACCCTCCCGGGTGGCCCAGCCGGCCAGCACGCTCCGGTCGGCACCGCCGTCGGTGGCCGCGAGCTCGCGTAGCTGGTCGTCCCACCAGGCCGGGACCGGCTCGGCCTGGTCGCGACGCTGGGCGAGATCGGAAGCGCGTCGAGAGTGGGAAGCTGGTAGATACCGTTGTGCGCGCTATCACGACAAACACAAGGAATCAGCACTGGAGGTCGTGCGCTGGCGGCGCGAGGTCAGCGACAGTCGACAGCGCAC
>NZ_JAKKFF010000306.1 GCF_022229015.1 Micromonospora foliorum | reverse complement strand
GCGCCGACCACCTGGGTGCTGTCCAACCACGACAAGCAGCGGCACGTCACCCGGTACGGCGACGGCGCGGAAGGGCTGCGCCGAGCCCGTGCCGCCAGCCTGCTGATGCTCGCCCTGCCCGGCTGCGCCTACCTCTACCAGGGCGAGGAACTGGGCCTGCCGGAGGTCCTCGACCTGCCCGACGAGCTGCGCCAGGATCCGGCGTTCCTGCGCACCGGCGAGAGCCGCGACGGCTGCCGGGTGCCCATCCCGTGGAGCGGCGAGCTGGCCCCGTACGGTTTCGGGCCGGCCGGCAGCGAGCTGAGCTGGCTCCCCGCCCCGGCGGTCTGGCAGGCGCTGTCCGTCACGGCGCAGACCGACGTGCCCGGCTCCACCCTGGAGCTGTACCGGGCCGCGCTGCGGATCCGTCACGACCATCCCGCGTTGGCCCTCGACGCCGACGGGGTCACCTGGCTGGAGAGCGAGCCGGGCGTGCTGGCCTTCTCCCGCACCGCCGGCGCGACCGTGCTGACCTGCGTGGTCAACCTCAGCGGCGCGCCGGTCCTGATCGACGGGTACGGTCAGCCGCTCGTCGCCAGCGACGAGCTCACCGGACAGGGCTCGGGTCATCTGCTGCCAATTGACGCGGCAGTCTGGTTGGAACAGCGCTGAACGGGTAACTCGTTCTCGACCTGGTCGTTCGTTGTGCCCCGCGCCGACGGGCGACTGGGCTACCGGCCCCTTGTGGTGGGGGGTGAGGTGCCACCGGCGCCACGCGGAGTCCGCTCCGCGTGGCGCCGGTGTCCGTGTGCGGCCACTGGTTAGACCCGCAGCCCTCGCGGGTACCGCATCGGGCACCATCGCTACGGAGGTGACCCATGGTGGTACGCATCGCCCAGTGCACGCTCGACGTCGAGGACCTGGACGTGATGGTCGCGTTCTGGTCCGCGGCGCTCGGCTACGAGGTCGAGCAGGGTGACGACGGCAGCGCCAAGCTCTGGCCGCCGGGGCAGTCGTCCGCCACCGCGCCCACCGTGTGGTTGCAGGGCTCGGGCACCGCCAAGCGGGGCAAGAACCGGCTGCACCTCGACGTGGTCGCGGACACGGACCCCCAGGCCGAGGTACGGCGACTGCTGAGCCTCGGCGCGCGGCACGTCGACGTCGGGCAGAGCGGGGCCGAACAGTTCACGGTGCTCGCCGATCCCGAGGGCAACGAGTTCTGCGTGCTGGACCGCGCGCCGACCCGCTGACGTCTCACTTCGCGGTGAGCAACGCCGCGATCCGGGTGAAGCCGGCGCGTACCTCGGCCTCGTC
>NZ_JAKKFF010000305.1 GCF_022229015.1 Micromonospora foliorum | reverse complement strand
TGCACGGGCTGCTCAGCTCGCCGCAGCGGCGCGCGACGCTCGGCGCGCGCGCCTGGTCCACCGTCGACGGGCGGGGCCGGGCGCGGGTCGTGGACGCGGTGTTCGACGCCGTACGCGCCCCCGCCGTCCCCGGCTGACCGCGACAGGTCACGGTCGGAGCGGGCCGGCCGGCACCGTTCGGCGCTAGCACGGGTGTACGAAAGTGCTGCTAGGGTGGCTGCATGACGCCTGCCGCCTACCAGCCGTCGATGCTCGACCTGGCCGACGCCGGGCCGGCCCTGGGGCCGTTGCCCGGTCAGATCCGCCGGCACCAGCTCAGCCGAGGCGCCTGGGTCGACCACCTTCCCGGCTGGGTGCGCGGCTCCGACACGGTCCTCGACACCCTGCTCACCGAGGTGCCCTGGCGTGCCGAACGGCGCACCATGTACGACGCCGAGGTCGACGTGCCCCGCCTGCTCTGCTGGTACGACGGCGCGAGGCAACTCCCCCACCCCGTGCTCACCGCCGCGCGGGCCACGCTGACCGAGCACTACGCGCCCGAGTTGGGCGAGCCGTTCGTCACCGCCGGCATGTGCCTCTACCGCTCCGGGCGCGACAGCGTGGCCTGGCACGGCGACACCATCGGCCGCTCGGCGCACACCGACACGGTCGTCGCGATCGTCTCCTTCGGAGCACCCCGGCCGCTGCTGCTACGCCCACGCGGCGGCGGCGAGAGCCTGCGCTTCCCGGTGGGCCACGGCGACCTGATCGTCATGGGCGGCTCCTGCCAACGCACCTGGGAACACGCCATCCCGAAGACCACCCGCCCGGTGGGCCCCCGGGTGAGCGTCCAGTTCCGCCCGCACAACGTCGCCTGATCCTGGGCCCGTACTAGGACGAAATCAGACGTTCGAGGCGGCGGCGGACCTCCTCGGCTGCGGGGTCGCCCACGTCCTCATAGATTCCGGCGGCCAGGCGCCAAGCGGCAGCGGCAGCCTCCCGGTCACCCATCCCTTCCCGGGTGTCCCCGAGTCGGATGAGTGTCTCCGCCTCGTGATACCGGTCCGCGGAGTCGCGGAAGAGTTTGATCGCCTGCTCGTAGCAGTTGGCCGCCCGGTCGCGGTCGCCGAGGCGGTCGTAGGCGAAGCCGAGGCTGTCCAGCGTCGCGGCCTGACCGTTGCGGTCGTCGGTGCGTCGTTGCTGGTCGAGGGCCTCGGTGCAGCTGGCGATGGCCTGGACGTAGTCGCCGGTGGTGGCGAGCAGCCAACCGATCGCGTTGAGCGTCCGGGCTTCGCCCGCGTGACTGCCGACCAGCCGGTAGAGCCGCAGCGCCTCGCGACCGTGCGCGAGCGCCTCGTCGAGCCGGCCGTCCAGATAGCAGAGCTCGCAGTAGTTGTGCAGCGTCTGGGCCTGGCCGATCGGGTCGCCGAGACGTTCGTGCAGCTCAAGGGCGCGCTTGAGTCGGTACTCGGCGGTGGTGC
The DNA here is from genome assembly GCF_022229015.1 of Micromonospora foliorum. Lineage (GTDB taxonomy): Bacteria > Actinomycetota > Actinomycetes > Mycobacteriales > Micromonosporaceae > Micromonospora > Micromonospora foliorum. The sequence continues at coordinate 4,071 of NZ_JAKKFF010000305.1, read as the reverse complement.
TGTCGCCCAGTCGGGTCAGCGCCCGGGAGACCAGCCGATTGGCGACGGCCTGACCGGCGAGGTCGTCGATCTTCTCCGCGGCGCCCAGCGCGACCTCTTGGATGGCGAGCTGGTCCTGCCAGAGGCCGCGCGGCGCCACGAAGGTGGTCAGGGCCCACGCGATCTGCCAGGCGTACGTTTCGAAGCCGTTCTCGGCGGCCTGTCGGACCACCCTGACGAGCACCCGATGCTCCGCCGTGAACCAGGCGAGCGCGCCGTCGTGATCGGTCACCGGCCGCCGGGCGGGTACGGGCAGCGGCGGCACCGGCTCGATCGGGGGCCACTGCGGCTGCAGTAGCCGGGCGGCCGGATAGGCGGCGTGCAGGTAGTGGTCGTACAGGCGCTGTCGAGCTGCGACGTGTTCGTCGCCGCGCTCCGACGACCGTGCGAGCTCGGCCGCATAGGCGCGCAGAAGATCGTGGAAGGCGAACCGGCCGGGCGCGTGCTCCGCCAGCAGATGGAGCCGGGTCAGTTCCCGCAGGATCGGCGTGACGGCCACGGCCGACACACCGGCGAGCGCCGAGGCCGCGGCGGTGGTCAGGTCCGGGCCCGGATGCAGCCCCAGCAGGGTGAACAGCCGGGCCGCGTCAGCCCCCAGGGCCAGGAACGACCACGAGAAGACGCGCCGGACGTCGCCGTCGGCCAGGGCGTCCAGCCTCGCCTCGGCCGAGTGCAGTTCGGCGGCAATCGCGCTGAGTGGGAACGTGGGATGGGTCGCGGCGCGCGCCGCCACTATCGACAGTGCCAACGGAAGCCGGCCTGCGGCCTCGATGATGTCGGCCACCGCCACCGACTCGGAGGCGAGCCGACCGACCCCGAGACGTCTGGCGAGCAGGCTCCTCGACTCCTCCGCCGTGAGCACGTCCAGTGTCAACGGCGTGGCACACTCGGCGGCGATCAGGCCGCCGAGCCGGTCACGGCTGGTGACCACGACCATGCAGCGGCCCGCACCGGGCAGCAGGGCGCGCACCTGGGCGGAGTCGCGAGCGTTGTCGAGCACAAGGAGCATCCGGCGGGAGGCCAGCAGGCTGCGGTAGAGACCAGTCCGAGCCTCCATATCGGAGGGTATCCGGGCGTGGGGCACACCGAGCGCTTCGAGGAAGCCGGACAGGGCGTCGGACGGGGACACGACGCCGGCCTCGTCGTAGCCGCGAAGGTTCACATAGAGCTGGCCGTCCGGGAAGCGGTCGGCAACCCGGTGCGCCCAGTGCAACGCCAGGGCCGTCTTGCCGACTCCGGCCATCCCGGACACCACAGAGATGGCCACGCTCGTCGGCCCCTCGGCTCCACCGTGCAGAAGCCCGTCGAGGCCCGCCAGCTCGACACTGCGTCCGACGAACTCCGGCACCGCACGCGGCAGTTGCTCGGGGCGCTGGATGAGCGGCCCCACTGCCGTCTCCGGCGCCGGCCGGTCCGGCCCCGTTGGCGGTTGCGCCGTCAGGCCCGGGCGGTGATGCAGGATGTCGTCGTACAGCGCGACGAGTTCGGGTGCGGGATCGAGGCCGGTCTCCTCCGCCAGCGTCTGTCGGGCCTGCCGGAAAGCATCCAGTGCGCCGGCCACGTCTCCGATGCGGTACAGGCCCACCATCAGCTGGCCCCACGCCCGCTGCCGCAACGGATGCCGGTCGAGCAGGCCGCGCAGCCGGTGCACGACGTCGGCCGGCGCGCCGAGGGCCAGCACCGCCTCGGCGTAGTCCTCCTCGACGAGCAGCCGGCGCTCCTCCAACTGCGCCACCCGCCGAGCCAGCGTCGAGCGCAGCGGCAGGTCGGACAGCGGCGCACCACGCCACAGGCGCACCGCGGCGGAGAGTTCGGCCTCGGCCCGGTCCAGATCGGAACTGGCGAGCGCCTCACGACCCCGCGTCGCCGCCGCGTCGAACAGGTCCAGGTCCCGTTCGCCGGGGCCCACCCGCAGCAGGTAGCCGCCGGCCGCAGCGGTTATCCCATCCCAGGTCGCCCCACCGCCCAGCGACTGCCGCAACCCGCGCACATAGGTACGCAGATTCGCGGCGGCCGACGCCGGTTCTTCGTCGCCCCACAGCATCGCGGCCAACTCGTTGGCGCCGACGACCTCGTTCGGGCGCAGCAGCAGGGTCGCCAGCAGGAGACGCTGCTTCACCGAGCCCAGTGGAACCGACCGGCCGTCGCGGTACACCCGGAACGGGCCAAGGAGTTCGAAACGCAACCAGGCACCTCACATGTGGGCACTGCCGTGTGCCGTCATGCGTACAACACCCACACAACGCGGGCGAGCAATTGATCTATGCCGCAGTTGTGCGGCGGTTGTACCGGCCCCACCGTACCTTCTCCACGGGGGGCCCGGAGCGGTGAGGACGGTTCTACCGTCCTCACCGCCCCATCCAAGATCACCAATCGCCAGACCTGGTTGCACGACGATTGCGCGAGGCCAAAGGGACTGTCTGTCCACACCTGACGCGAGGCCACCTCGCCTCGTCGTGTCAGGTGTGAAACCGCCGGCTGGCGCAACGCCCCAGCACCGTTGCCCCCTCATGAATCCCGACCAGAGGAGATACATGTCGCACCGCTCCACCAGCCGCGTCCTCAAGAGAGTCGCGGTGCCCGCCATCGCCGCGGCATTGGCCATCGGCATCAACGTCACCATCGCCACGCCGGCCGCGGCCAGCGGCTCCTACACGGGCCGGGCGTACGTCCATGGCACCGGCGGGGTGTCGGACGACTTCGATGACGAAGGCGTCACCAACGTCACCACGCACCGCAACTCGAACGTCGCCTGTCTGTGGCAGACCATTCTCTGGGCGAATGGCTACCTGCCCTCGTCCGGTATCGACGGCGTCTTCGGCGACCAGACCGATGCCGCGACGAAGAACTTCCAGCGCGACAAGGGCCTCTCGGCGGATGGCTCCGCAGGCCGGAACAGCTGGACGAAGGCCGGCGACAAGCTGGTGCAGCACGACAACCAGAACGGATGGCTGTACGTGGTGTACCACGGGGCGACGGGTTCCAGGAGCCCGTACGGCTCGCACCAGTTCGTCCTACAGCGTTCGCCCGACGGGAACTACCGGTTCTACCCGCCTCAGGGCGGCGGCCCCTACTGGGCCGCCTACAACTCCCGCACCTGCTGACTCGCAACCCGGCGGTCTGACCGGGTAAGCATCGCGAGTGGCCCGACCGCCAAGCGGTGACCAGCGACTCGCAAGGTAGGTCCGGACGCGGCGGGCCCCGTTGTCCGGACCTACCTTGCGGTTTTCCGGCCTGATCGCCATTGATCCAGCGGCGACCGGGCGCCGTCCTACAGGAGGCCGGCCAGTTTGTAGAGGACCAGGGAGCCGGCCACCGCGACGTTCAGGCTGTGGCCGTGGCCGACCATGGGAATCTCCACCGCCGCGTCCAGCTGGTCGAGCGCCTCCGGCGGGATGCCCGTCGCCTCGTGGCCCAACAGCACGACGGTGCGGCCCCGCGCGGCGGGCAGGTCACCGAGTCGGACGGCCTCGTCGGCCAACTCCACGCCGAGGACCCGGGCGCCGGCGGCCCGTTCGGCGGCCAGCCAACGCAACGGACTACCGACCCGATGGACGCAGCCCGGCTGGCGCAGCGTGTTACCCCGGGCCACGGCCTCGTCCACCCAGCGAAACGGAGGTACGGCGAGGCAGGCACCGACCGCGTCGCAGGTCCGTAACAGGGTGCCCAGGTTCGCACCGTGCAGCGGCCAGAGGGGGGCGGCGATCAGGTGACCCCAGCAGCGGTGTGGACGGGGACGGCGGGCGGCGCGTAGCTCACGCCTCGGCCGGACCCGGATGGCGGCGCTCACGCCGCGCCGGCGACTCCGCCGGACAGGAAACAAATCATGTTGAGGGGTGCTTAGCGGCGCACCCGGACCCTCACCGACAACAGAGGGCCCCACCATACCGCGCCGACGGACGCCCCACCCCGCATGACCTCCTCGCCCGGCGCCGAGGGCCACCCCCGCATGATCGCGCTCGATCCAGGATCGAGTGGCATCACCGCGTCGGTGATGCCACTACTTCCAGGATCGAGCACGATCTTGGGGCG
>NZ_JAKKFF010000304.1 GCF_022229015.1 Micromonospora foliorum | reverse complement strand
CCCGCTGCTCAGCGCCAGCGGGTCGGCCGGCGCGCTGCTGCTCATCCGTCGGCCCGGGCGGGCCGGCTTCGACAGGCGCGACGTGGAGCTGGCCCGGGAGTTCGCCGCCCGTGCGGGTGCCGCGCTGGCCACCGCCGACCTGCACGGTGAGCAGGCCCACCTGGCCCGGGTGCTGCAGACCAGCCTGCTTCCGCCCGAGCTGCCCGTCCTGCCCGGGGTGACCATGGCCGGCGGCTACCGGGCCGCGGGCGACACCCTGCGCATCGGTGGCGACTTCTACGAGGTGTTCCCACACCCAGGCGGGGCCCTGTTCGCGCTCGGCGACGTGTGCGGCAAGGGCGTGGGCGCGGCGGTGCTGACCGGCCGGGTCCGTCAGTCGTTGCAGACGCTGCGGCTCGTCGAGCAACGCCCACTGGAGCTGATCCACCTGCTCAACCAGGCGCTGTTCGACGCGCCGGACGCGGCACGGCGCAGCCAGTTCACCACCCTGCTGCTCGGTTCCCTGGACCGGGGGCCGGCCGGGCTGGACGTCCGGATCGCCGGCGGGGGGCACCCGGCACCACTGCTGGTCACCGCCGACGGCACGGTCACCACGGTCCCGGTGGGTGGCATGCCGGTGGGGGCGCTGACAGCCGCACGGTTCGCCGAGACCCGGGTGCACCTCGATCCGGGCGACCTGCTGCTCGCGTACACCGATGGGGTGACCGGGGCGCGCGGCCCGCGCGACCCGGCGATGTTCGGCGAAGCCCGGCTGCGGGCCGCGCTCGTGGCGGCGGCCGGGCAACCGCCGGCGGCGCTGATCGACCGGGTGCTCCGGGCGGTCGACGACTGGCTGGACGGTCAGGCCCACGACGACATCGCGATGCTGGCCGTTGGCGCGTCGGCGCCGGCATGACCGACGGGCGACGGCCCGGCGGGCTTGATCAGGCGGTACGGGCCACCGGCGGGTCGCCGGCCGGCCATTCTCGGGTCGTGCTGACCGATCGTTCCGGGCCGTCCGACGAGCCAGTCCACACCTCTCGGGTCTGCCGACCCGAATCGGCCGACCAGTCCCCCGATCGCCCACCGGGCCGGTCCGGGTCGTCCGGCCAGTCCCCCTGGCCCGTCGACTCGCCGGGCGACGGCGCGTGCTGCGCCTGCTGGCGGCGGGCGGTCTCGTCGAACTCCCGCATCCCACGCAGCAGCGCGTCGCGGCCCTCCCGGCTCATCCCGGTCAGCACGGCGGCGAGTTGGGCCTGGCGGTCGGCTCGCAGCTCGGCGAGGAGCCGGCGGGCCTCCGGGGTGAGGTGCAGCGAGATCTCCCGCCGGTCGAAGCGGCCCGGCTCGCGCTCCAGCATGCCGGCGGCGACCAGCCGGTCGCAGAGGCGGCTGGCGGAGCTGAGCAGCATGTCGAGCCGGGTGGCGAGCCGACGCAGGTTGATCCCGTCGGACTGCTCCACCACCATCACCGCCCGTAACTGGGCGCCGGAGACTCGGTTGGCGGTCCCCTCCCGGGCAGACTCCCAGATGCCCAGCAGGGCAGCGGCCGCCGCGTCCAGCGCGGCAGCCATACTCGTCTCAGGGTCCGTCGGACGGTTCAGTTCGGCCATGGTTGCCCGAGAGTACTCCGAACCCACTGGTAGTCGAGCTTTCAGCGATGGAGTGACGATGAGCGAACCGGTCAATCGGGCACGACGCACCCTGAACGAGACACCAGCCGACCGGCTCGTCGGTGGTGTCGGGGACGTGCTCGCCGGGTCGTACGGGATCACCCACGTCGAGCTCTATCAGGTCGACTATCGGCTCGCGGAGCTGCTGCCACTCACCGAGGGTGACTCGATCACCAGCCCCGGGCACCCGGCCTGGCGCGCCTTCGACCACCAGTCGCCGATACTGACCGACGGCACCGCCTGGTTACCGGTCACCATGCGTGGCGAGCGTCGAGGGGTGCTGCGCCTGTCGCCCGTTGCGGACGACCGGGAGGTCGTCGCCGCGCTGGCCGAGATCGCCACCGCGCTCGCCCACGAGGTGGCGGCGGTCTCCGCCGGCACCGACGTCTATCGGGCGGCCCGGCGCACCCAGCGCCTCACCCTGGCCGCCGAGATGCAGTGGGACCTGCTCCCCGGCCGCAGCCGGATCCGTCCCTCGTTCAGCCTGGCCGGGCAGTTGGAGCCGGCGTACGCGGTGCGCGGCGACAGCTTCGACTGGTCCGACGACGGGGAACGGCTCTGGTTGTCCACCATCAACGGCACCGGTGAGGGCGTGGCCGCCTCCCTGCTCACCTCGCTGGCCACCCACGCGCTGCGCAACGCGCGTCGGGCCGGGCTGAGCCTTGCCGACCAGGCCGCCCTCGCCGATCAGGCCATCTACGACCTGTACCGGGGCGAGCAGCACCTCTCCGCGTTGCTGATGGAACTGGACCTGCGCTCCGGAATGATGACCGTGGTGGACGCCGGGTCGCCCCGACTGGTCCTGCTCCGCGACGGGGACGTCACCGAGCAGCCGCTGGAGGCGCAGTTCCCGCTGGGCATGTTCGAGGCGACCGACTACCACGAGCAGAAGTTCCCGCTGGAGCGCGGCGACCGGGTCTTCGTGGTCAGCGACGGGGTGGTGGAGGCCACCGGGCAGCACGTGCGCTACGGCGAGACGGCACTGGACCGGTTCCTGCGCCGGACCGGGCCGATGGCACCCCTGGACGCCGTCCGGTCACTGATCGGTGATCTGCGCGCGTTCGTGGCCGGTGACCTGGTCGACGACGCGGTGGTCGTCTGCCTGGACTGGACCGGCCCGCAACCGTGACCGGTGGTCAGTACGCTCCGCGGCCGTTCAACACCGCGCCGAAGGTCTTCCAGAGGATGGTGAGGTCGGCGGCGAGGGACCAGTTCTCCACGTAGTAGAGGTCGAGCCGGATGCCGTCCTCCCAGCTCAGGTCGGAGCGGCCACTGACCTGCCACAGGCCGGTCATGCCGGGCTTGACCAGCAGCCGCCGGGCCACGTCACCGTCGTAGCGGGCCACCTCCGAGGGCAGCGGCGGGCGGGGCCCGACCAGGCTCATCTGGCCGAGCAGCACGTTGACCAGCTGCGGCAGCTCGTCCAGTGACCATTTGCGCAGCAGCCGGCCGACGCGGGTCACCCGCGGGTCGTGGCGCATCTTGAACATCAGGCCGTCGGTCTCGTTGCGCGCGGTCAGCTCGGCGAGCAGCGCGTCCGCGTTCACCACCATGGTGCGGAACTTGAACACGCCGAACTCCTGCCCGCCCCGGCCGACGCGGACCTGTCGGAACAGCACCGGGCCCCGGCTGTCCAGTTTGATGGCCAGGGCGATGACCGCGATCAGCGGCAGCAGCACCGCCAGCGCCAGCGACGAGGCGGACCGGTCGACGAGACCCTTCACCAGCTTGCGGACCCCGCGGAACTCGGGCGCCTCGACGTGGATCAGCGGCAGGCCGGCGACCGGGCGGGTGTGGATCCGCGGGCCGGCGACGTCGGTCAGCGCGGGTGCCACGACCAGGTCGATGCCGGTCCCCTCCAGTTGCCAGCCGAGGCGGCGCAGCCGGGTCGCGGTCAGCTCACCGGAGGCGGTCACCGCGACCGTGTCCGCGCCGATCGCGGTGGCGGCCTCCGGGATGCCCCGGAACGACCCCACCACCGGCACGTCACCCAGCCGCTGCGCCACCGGCGCGAGCAGCGCGTCGGGGATGCAGGCGCCCACCACCTGGTAGCCGGCGTACGGCTCGCGGCGCAGCGTGTGGACCAGCTCCAACACGTGGGCGGTGTCGCCGACCACCAGGACCTTGCGGGACCAGCCGGCGCCCAGCGAGCGGGCCCGGTGCAACCGCTTGCGGGCGGCGAACCGCGCCACCTCCAGCCCGACGGTGCCCACCGCGAAGGAGATGCCCAGGAAGCCCCGGGAGACGCCGACGTCGGCGATGTAACCGATGATGGCGATCGCCCCGGCCAGGCGCAGGCTGGCGGAGCTGACCCGCCGGTACTCGTCCGCCCCGTAGCCGATCACCCGGTCGTCGTAGCAGCCGAGCGCCTTGAGCGAGATCAGCCAGGCCAGCACCAACCCGGGGGCGACCAGCACGTAGGGGATCTCCGAGCCGCTCGGCTCGTCGTCACCGAAACGAGCGACGTACCCGATCAGCAAGGCGATGATGAGGATGGTGGTGTCCAGCACCACCAGGACCCGGACGTAGGACCGTTCGTCGGCGCGTGCCACCAGCCCGGCGCGTCGACCGTTCGGCTCCGCCGACGTGGCGGGGGTCAACAGTGTCGCCACGCTCACCGGCCCTCCCACTCTGTACAGGATGGCCCCGGCCGACGGGTCGGACCGGAGGCGGACCGACTGTGCCGGAACAGTCGACATCCTGCCTTGACAACTATGGCTGCCGATTGCTTCCGACGTATTGCCGTCACTTTTCTTCAACAACCTGCTGGGCCGAAAAGGGGCCTGCCAGACCGAATCGACGGTACGGCAGGCCCCTGGACGTCTGAGCGTCGGATCAGCGCGGCGCGGGGGGACGCCGCGCGATGGCGCTGAGGAAGATGCTGCCGATCTCGCTCGGGTCCTTGGTGACGAAGACGTCGCCACCGGTCACCTTGGTGATCGACTCCAGCTCTGACTTGCTGACGCCCTCGCCGATACCGATCATGATGACCTGGACCGGCCGCTCCGGGTCGGCGAGCTGCTTGAGCTTGGCGAGCAGCTGCTGCTGGTTGAGCCCGTTGTCGTCCTCGTTCTTGCCGTCGGTGAACAGCACGATCGAGTTGACCCGGCCGGGCTGCCAGTTTTCCTGCACCGCCTGGTACGCGGCCAGCATGGTGTCGTACAGGCCGGTGTCGCCGCTGGAGGGCTTGACGGTGGCGAGCGCGCCCTCCAACTGGGCCCGCTGGCCGGAGAGCGGCCCGATGGGCACCAGCTCCCGGTAGTCCCGGTTGCCGACAAGCCTGGTGGAGAAGGTCCACAGACCGATCGACCAGGAGTCGTCGAAGAGGCCGAGGCCGCGGCGGGCCGCGTCGACGGTGACCTCCTCCCGGCTGCGGTTGTTGGCGCTCGGCACCTCGTCCTTCATCGAGCCGGAGACGTCGATGACGGCCAGCATCCGACCGGACTGGGTGGCGATCGACCAGCTGGAGACGACCCGCTGGATGGCGGCCGGGTCCAGGCCACCCGCCGCGGTGCCGCCGTTCGCCGGTGCGGTGGGCGCGCCGCCGGACGGGCTCGGCGCACCCTGCGGCGCCTTGAAGCCCTCGCCCCAGTTGCCGTCCGGGGCGCGCAGCGACTGCGCAGCGAGCCGGTTGCGGAAGGTGGGGCTGGTGAGCAGCTCGAACAGCACCCGGGCCGCGGACGCCTTGCTCGGCTCGATGCCGGGCAGCACCGCGTACGGGTAGTCCAGCGGCATCGGCGCCGGCTCCATGTAGAGCGCGGCGAGCGGCACCGGCGGCTTCTTGCTGTTGTACGCCATGACGTCTTCTTCGGACAGGGCCGCCGCGCCGAGACCACTGGCGATGGACGTCGAGTCGTTGGCCGTCGGGAAGCGGGCCAGCAGGTCGTTGCGGAGCGAGGAGCGACCGGTGGCCAGTGCGCGGAGCGCGCCGACGGTGTTGCGCTGGGCGTCGCCGCCGGCGCCGTTGGCGGCGGCGGTCAGCGAGAGCAGACCGGACAGGCCCGCCGCGTCACGGGTCGGCTCGACGATCCCGGTGCGCAACGGCGCGCTTGTGTTGTTGACCTGCTTGAGCAGGTCGGTCCAGTTGAACTTCTTGTCCGGCCAGCCCAGCCGCGTGGCGATCGGCTCGGGCATCGCGACGACGATCGGGCTACGCGCGATGGACGCGCCGTTGGTCGGAGCGAACGCGGTCGCGTCCTTCTTCAACCGCAGCAGCCAGGTCGAGGAGTCGGGCACCCAGACGTCCGGGCTGACGGCGGTGCCACTGGCCTGCCCCACGCCGGCCAGCACAGCGCCGTGCTTGGCCGCCACCACGGCCGCCACGTCGACCGGGTCGGACGCGGAGACGTCGACGCGGATGCAGGTCGGGCCCACCGCGGCGCCGTCCTTGACCCACTGGGACGCGGCGGCGTCCACCGCTGGCGCGAGTTCGGAGGCGACCGCCACGGCTAGTCGGATCTCCCCCGAGCAGCTGGGCTGGATCAACTCCCGATAGCCGAACCACGCGCCCGTCGTCACGACGAGCACCCCCGCCGTTGCGGCGGCGGCGGCTAGGTGGAGTTTCGAACGCATGCGATGACGGCCTGCTGACACGGTGACCATCTTGCGTACTAGGTGCCGTCTCTGCCACATCCGTTCGGACTAAAGTTACGGAGGAGAAACAGTTGACCACCTTTTTGCAACACAGAGTGACGTAGCAGCCTCGTGGCGTTGCCGAATCAGTGCAACACTCGCGTCTCTAAACCATCGTTCAGGGCAAAACGCACGTCGGGCTCGGCACCGGCACCGGCTCGCCGACCGCCTCCGGGATACCGGTGTCGGCGTCGCGTCGGAACACCCGCACCATGTCCGCCCGCTCGTCGGCGACGTAGAGATGCTCGCCGATCAGGGCGAAGTGCCGGGGCCACTCGCCGCCGGTGTCCACTTCGGCCACCAGCTCGGGCAACTCCCCGGTCAGGGTGAAGACCGCCACGGTCCCCACCCCACGGTTGGCGACGTAGAGGAACCGGCCGTCCGGGGCGACCGCGACCTCCGACGGCTGGACGTGGCCGGCCCGCTCGCTCGCCTCGACCCGCCCGCGCTGGTGCAACGCACCGTCGTCGGTCAGCTCGTACGCGGTGACCGAGGCGTCCAGCTCACCGACGAGGTAGCAGCGCCGTCCGTCCGGGTGCCGGGCCAGGTGCCGGGGGCCGGTGCCGGGCGCCGTACGGATCCGGGGCGCACGCGGCACCAGTCGTCCGGTGGCGTCGTCCAGGTCGTACCGGTAGACCGAGTCGGTGCCGAGATCGACGCCGAGGATCGGGCCACGGCCCGTCCCCGGCGAGACCATGTGGGCGTGGGCGTGGTCCTGGCGATCCGGGTCGGGACCGTGCCCCTCGTGCACCACCAGATCGGTGCGCTCGCCGGGCACGCCCTTCGGGTCGAGCGGGAAGACCGCGATGCTGCCGCTGCCATAGTTGGCCGCCAGCAGGTGGTCGCCGCCGGGCAGCACCGCCAGGTGGCAGGGCTCGGCGCCGCCGGTCGACCGGCTGCCGAGCGGGTCCAACGCGCCGTCCGCCCCGACCTGCCAGGCGCTGATCTCCCCATCCGTCAGCTCGTTGACCGCGTAGAGCACCGGCTCGGTGGGATGCCGCGCCAGGAAGGAGGGGGACGGGGTGAGCGCCACCGTGCCGAGCGGGGTCAGCGCCCCGGTCGACGGGTCGCGGTGTGCGGCGACGATGCCGCTGCCCCGCCCGCCACTCTGCGCGGTGTAACCCCCGATGTGGACGACCTCACCCTGACCGCTCACGTCCCACTCCTCCGCCGGCATCCTTCGTCGATCCAACCAGAGGCTGCCCGCGTTGCCCGCCCGTTAACCGGCTTTCCGGGCCCGGTTCTCAGGCCGCCGGGACCGGCTCGCCGCGCTGCCGGGCGACGTGCTCCACCAGAGAGATCAAGACCATCTTCCCGGACTGCCGGTCCCGGGCGTCGCAGAGCACCATCGGCACGTCCGGGTCCAGGTCGAGCGCCCGGCGTACGGTCTCCAGGTTGAACCGGCGGGCGTCGTCGAAGCAGTTCACGCCCACCACGAACGGGATGCCGCGCTGCTCGAAGTAGTCGATGGAGGGGAAACAGTCGGCCAGCCGTCGGGTGTCGGCCAGCACCACCGCGCCGAGCGCGCCGAAGGCCAGCTCGTCCCAGAGGAACCAGAACCGGTCCTGACCCGGCGTGCCGAACAGGTAGACCTGAAGGTCGTCGTTGATGGTGATCCGGCCGAAGTCCATCGCCACGGTGGTGGTGGACTTGCCCTCCACGCCGGAGATGTCGTCGGTGCCGATCCCGGCGCCGGTCAACACCTCCTCGGTCTGCAACGGACGGACCTCGCTCAGCGCGCTCACCAAGGTCGTCTTGCCAGCCCCGAAGCCTCCCGCGATGAGGATCTTCAGTGCCAGCGGGATGGTGGTGCTGGTGCCCACCTGGTCATAGCGCACGGAGTCCACTGACCACCGCCTTGAGGATGTCGTCGTCGGGAAGGATGCCGGCGGCCGGCGGCTCGTGCACCGCGACCAGGCCCTCGGCGAGCAGATCACCGAGCAGTACCCGGACCACGCCGACCGCGAGGTCCAGCTCGGCTGCCAGTTCGGCCACCGACACCGGTCGGTGGGCCAACGCGACCAGCCGTCGATGCTCCGGCAGCAGGTGCGGTTGGCTCGCCGCATCGACGTCCGAACCGGCCAACACGAACGCGACCAGGTTGAAATCGTCGACGGCGGAGCGTACCCGGCCTCCGGTGAGCGTGTAGGGGCGCATCACCGGGCCGGCTTCGCCGTCCAGCCACTCGTGCTGCGGCCCGGGCGGCTCAGTCCGCATCTCCGGCACCCGGAGCCGATCGGGCCGGCGCGGCGAGGCTCTCCCCCACCCGGATCACCAGCATCGCCATCTCGTACGCGACCAGCCCGATGTCCGCGTCGGCGTCGCTCACCACGGCGAGGCAGGCACCCTGCCCGGCGGCGGTGACGAAGAGGTACGCCGCCTCCATCTCCACCACGGTCTGCCGGACCGGGCCGCCGTCCACGTGCCGGCTGGCGCCCCGGGCCAGGCTGGAGAAGCCGGCGGCGAGCGCACAGAGGTGTTCGGCGTCGGACTGCTCCAACTCGGCCGAACGGCCGAGCAGCAGGCCGTCGGCGGAGAGCACCACCGCCTCCCGGGCGGCTGGCACCCGTTGCACCAGCTCGTCGAGCAACCAGTCGAGGCCGGCGCTCTGCTTCGTCGAATGCCGCACTAGGCGTCCCTCTCAGTAGCGGTCGGGGGTTCGGGGGTCGTCGGCGGGTCGGTGGGGGCCGCTGGACCGGTCGGCGCCGCCGTTGGCGCTGCCGGACCGGTCGGGGTGCTGGCGGTGGCGCGTCCGCGCGCCGTGCCGGCCTGTAGCGCCGCCATCACCTGGCGGACCTCCTCCGGCGAGCGGGGCGACGGCGTGTCGGTGACGGTCGACCGGGGCTGGGCGACGGGGGTACGACGTCGCACCCGGCGGGGCAGGCCATCCAGCTCGTCGGCCGGCTCGCCGGAGGCCGCCGCCCCGTCGTCGTGCGCTCGGAAGAGCGTCGTGTAGCGCAAGAGCTGAGATCGCGGTGGGCGGCGTGTCATTAAGAAAAGCAACACCACCGGGGTCGAATACAGCAAGAC
>NZ_JAKKFF010000303.1 GCF_022229015.1 Micromonospora foliorum | reverse complement strand
CAGCGCGGTGGCGGCCGGCCCGGCGAACGGCGAGCCGGCGAGCCGGTGCAGCGCCACGGCCATCGCCACCGCCTCGGCGGGGGTCAGGTTGACCGGCGGCAGGGTGTGGGCGCGGTCCAGGACGTAGCCGCCGGTGCGCCCGGGCTCGGCCCAGATCGGTACCCCGGCCTCCTGCAACGCGCCGAGGTCCCGTTCGATCGTCCGGCTGCTCACCTCGAAGCGCGCGGCCAGCCAGCGGGCACTGCGCGGCCGTGGTGACACGGCCCGCAGCTCCTCGACCAGCGCGTAGAGGCGATCCGTGCGGTTCATGCCCGGCACGCTACGGCCGGGGTACGACGCCCGCCGGCGACCGCCCGCACAGCGACGCGGGCGACCGCCACAACGACGCGGACAGCCGCCCGCACGGCAACGCGGACAGCCGCTTCAGGCGATGCAGGCGCAGACGATCAGCGCGGCCCCGAAGTGGGTGGCGGCGCTGACCCGGGCGGCCGGGTGCGGCTCGGGCGAGCAGATGACCTCGCCGAGCTTGCCGGGGGTGAGCAGGTCCAGCACCACGAAGGCCAACGCCATGATCGCCAACCCGACCAGCCCGAAGACCACGGTGGAGGCGATCCCCTTGCCGAAGTCGCTGTAGCTGGTCAGGATCGCGGTGAAGACGATCCCGGCGATGCCGAGCTGGTTGGCGGCGAGCAGCAAGCCCGCGTTGGCGTTGCGGTCGACCCAGATCAGGTCGCGTAGCCGGCCCGGGGTGAGCAGGTCGACGAGCCCGAAGCCGGCGGCCATGAGCCCGACGCCGACGATCCCGAACACGACGCTCTGCCAGGCACCGCTGAGCAGATCCTCCAGCACCGACTGCCTCCCGACTCTCCGCCCGGAGGGGTACCGGCGCGGTGATCGAGACGATAGCGGCAGCGCGCAATGGCGTCAGCCCCTGCGGCTACAGCGCCAGGTAGCGCTGCCGCTCGTACGGGGTGACCTCGCGGCGGTACTGCTCCCACTCGGCCCGCTTGTTGCGCAGGAAGAAGTCGAAGACGTGCTCGCCGAGCACCTCGGCGACCAGTTCGGAGCCGGCCATCACGTCGATCGCCTCGGCGAGGTTCTCCGGCAGCGCCTCGTAGCCCATGGCGCGCCGCTCCGCGCTGGTCAGCGACCAGACGTCGTCCTCGGCGCCCGGCGGCAGCTCGTACCCCTCCTCAATGCCCTTCAGGCCGGCGCCGAGCAGCACCGCGAAGGCGAGGTACGGGTTGGCCGCCGAGTCCAGTGAGCGGACCTCGACCCGGGCCGAGTTGGGCTTGCCGTACGCGGGCACCCGGACCAGCGCGGACCGGTTGAGGTGACCCCAGCAGACGTACGCGGGGCTCTCGGTGATCCGGTCGGGCAGGTGCTGCGGGAAGAGCCGCTTGTACGAGTTGACCCACTGGTTGGTGACCGCCGTGTACTCCCGGGCGTGCACCAGCAGGCCGGCGATGAACGACTTCGCCACCTTGGACAGCTTCATCGGGTCGCCGCTGTCGTGGAAGGCGTTGCGCTCCCCCTCGAACAGCGACAGGTGGGTGTGCATCCCGCTGCCCGGCTGGTCGGTGAACGGCTTCGGCATGAAACTGGCCTGCACACCGGTGGAGAGCGCGACCTCCTTGACCACGTGCCGGAAGGTCATGATGTTGTCGGCGGTGGTCAGCGCGTCGGCGTAGCGCAGGTCGATCTCCTGCTGGCCGGGCGCGACCTCGTGGTGGCTGAACTCCACCGAGATGCCGATTCGTTCCAGCGCCAGCACGCCCTGGCGGCGGAAGTCCCGGGCCACGGCGTGGGTGGTGTGCTCGAAGTAGCCACCGGTGTCGACCGGGGTGGGCACCGAGCCGTCCTGCGGACCGTTCTCCAGCAGGAAGAACTCGATCTCGGGGTGGGTGTAGAAGGTGAAGCCCTTCTCGGCGGCCTTGGACAGCGCGCGGCGCAGCACGTGCCGGGGGTCGGCCCAGGACGGCCCGCCGTCGGGCAGCAGGATGTCGCAGAACATCCGGGCGCTCTCGCCGCTGACCCCACCCTCGAAGGGGAAGACCTGGAAGGTGGTCGGGTCGGGCATGGCCACCATGTCCGATTCGAAGACCCGGGCGAAACCCTCGATCGCCGAGCCGTCGAAGCCGATGCCCTCCTCGAAGGCCGCTTCGAGCTCGGCGGGTGCCACCGAAACGCTCTTGAGCGTGCCCAGAACGTCGGTGAACCACAGCCGGACGAACCGGATGTCCCGCTCTTCCAGCGTGCGGAGGACGAACTCCTGCTGACGGTCCACTTCCCCAACCCCTCGCGACACTCTTTTTGTCCGCCTTGGTCGGGCTGCACCCGACCTGATCGCCCAGTGTTCCCGGGCCTGGTTACGCAGACGTTACGCGAACTGCCGCCGGCCGTCCCCTCGTGTCCCGCCCGGCGAGCACGTGCCCCAGCCGCGCCGCCACCCGTACCGCCACACCCGCCGCCAGATCCGCCGCCAGGACGGCCGAGCGCCCGTCGCGGCAGGTGGCGGCAATCTCGCCCGAGGGTACGGAATGTCGCGCGGTGGCTGGGGCAAGATGAAGACATGCCCACCCTGCGTCTCGCCCTGTCCCAGGTCAACCCGAGCGTCGGCGACCTCGCCGGAAACGCCGACCTGGTCCGCAGCTGGACTCGCCAGGCCGCCGATGCCGGTGCCCAGCTGGTGCTCTTCCCGGAGATGATGCTGACCGGCTACCCGGTCGAGGATCTGGTCTTCCGGCGTTCGTTCGTGGCCGCGTCCCGGGCCGCCGTGGAGCGGCTGGCCGCCGACCTGGCCGCCGACGGCCTCGGCGAGTTGCCGGTCGTGGTCGGCTACCTGGACGCTGACGGGCCGCCGCAGGTCAGCGGGGACGCCGAGCCGGGCCGGGGTGCCCGCAACGCCGCCGCGCTTCTGCACCGGGGCGTCGTGGTTGCCCGTTACTTCAAGCACCACCTGCCCAACTACGGGGTCTTCGACGAGGACCGGTACTTCATCTCCGGGGACGCGCTGACCGTGGTGCGGATCGGCGGCGTGGACGTCGCGCTGACCATCTGCGAGGACCTGTGGCAGGCCGGCGGTCCGTTCGCCGCCGCCCGGCGGGCCGGCGTCGGGCTGGTCGTCAACATCAACGGCTCGCCGTACGAGCTGAACAAGGACGACATCCGGCTGCCGCTGGTCCGCCGCCGGGCCGCCGAGGCGGGCGCCGCCATCGCGTACGTCAACATGACCGGCGGCCAGGACGAGCTGGTCTTCGAGGGCGACTCGATGATCGTGAGCGCCGACGGTGAGCTGCTGACCCGGGCCCCGCAGTTCGTCGAGCACCTGCTCGTGCACGACGTCGAGCTGCCCACCGCCGCCACCCCGCCGACCACCGAGACGGTGGCCGACGACATGCGGATCGTGTACAGCACCTTGGACGGCATTCCGCCCACGCCGTCCGGCCCGCCCGCCGTGGGTGGGCTGATCGAGCCGGTGGCCGACGAGGCGGAGGTGTGGCAGGCACTGGTGCTGGGTCTGCGCGACTACGTCAACAAGAACCGGTTCCCGTCGGTGGTGCTGGGTCTCTCCGGCGGCATCGACTCGGCGGTGGTGGCCGCGCTCGCCGTCGACGCGCTCGGGCCGGACCGGGTGGTCGGGGTGTCGCTGCCCAGCCAGCACTCCTCGGAGCACTCCCGGGAGGACGCCGCCGACCTGGCCAAGCGCACCGGCCTGGACTACCGCGTCGAGCCGATCCAGCCGATGGTGGACGGTTTCCTGGCCAACCTGTCGCTGTCCGGCGTGGCCGTGGAGAACCTGCAGGCCCGGGTCCGTGGCGTGATCCTGATGGCGCTGTCGAACCAGGAGGGCCACCTGGTGCTGACCACCGGCAACAAGAGTGAGCTGGCGGTCGGCTACTCCACCCTCTACGGCGACTCGGTGGGCGGTTTCAACCCGGTCAAGGACGTCTGGAAGACGCTGATCTGGCGGCTCGCGAAGTGGCGCAACAGGGACGCGGCGCGGCGCGGTGAGACCGCCCCGATCCCGGAGAACTCGATCGGCAAGCCGCCGAGCGCCGAGCTGAGCCCGGGCCAGCTCGACAGTGACAGCCTGCCCGACTACGACGTCCTGGACCCGATCCTGATCGGCTACGTCGACGGCGACCTCGGCCGCGACGGGCTGGTCGAGTCGGGTCACGACCCGGCGGTGGTGGACAAGGTGCTGCGGTTGGTGGATACCGCCGAGTACAAGCGACGGCAGTCGGCGCCGGGCACGAAGATCTCCATGAAGGCGTTCGGTCGGGACCGCCGTCTGCCGATCACCAACCGGTGGCGCGAGCAGGGCTGAGCCGTACCCCTGGGGGGTGCCGGGTCGGTGGCGCGGCCCGGCGCCGCCGCGCGGGCGCCGCACGGTTGCGACGCCGCGACCTCGGGCCGGGTGGAGTGACATCTTGCACTGGGCCCTGCCCTCACCCCGTCTCCCGGTGCGACGATCGCGACGGAACCCGGGGACCGCGCAGGCGGCCTCGAGGAAGGGAGACAGAGATGGTGGAGTCCACTCCGCACGAGGTGACCGCGTTGTACGGCGGCCCGGCCACCCGGCGGGTCCGCACCCGCGACCTGATGGCCGCCAAGGAGCGCGGCGAGCGGTGGCCGATGCTCACCTCGTACGACCAGTACACGGCGTCGATCTTCGACCAGGCCGGTGTCCCGGTGTTGCTTGTCGGTGACTCGGCCGCGAACAACGTGTTCGGCTACGAGACGACCCTGCCGATCACCGTCGACGAACTGCTTCCGCTGGTCCGGGCCGTGGTGCGGGCGACCCGGCAGGCGCTGATCGTCGGTGACCTGCCGTTCGGCTCGTACGAGGAGGGCCCGGCCCAGGCGCTGCGTACCGCCGTCCGATTCATGAAGGAGGGTGGCTGTCACGCCGTGAAGCTGGAGGGTGGCCGCCGCAACGCCGCGCAGATCGCCGCGATCGTCGGCGCCGGCATCCCGGTGATGGCGCACATCGGTTTCACCCCGCAGAGCGAGCACACCCTGGGCGGTTACCGCGTGCAGGGCCGGGGCGACGCCGCCGACGAGGTGCTGGCCGACGCACGGGCGGTGGCGGAGGCGGGCGCGTTCGCGGTGGTGCTGGAGATGGTGCCCGGCGAGGTGGCCAAGCGGATCACCCACGAGCTGCCGATCCCCACGGTGGGCATCGGCGCGGGCCCGGACACCGACGCGCAGGTGCTGGTCTGGCAGGACATGGCCGGGCTGCGGACCGGTAAGGCGCCCCGCTTCGTCAAGCGGTACGCGGACCTGGCCGGCGCCCTCACCGACGCCACCCGCCGTTTCGCCGACGAGGTCCGCGGCGGCGAGTTCCCCGCCGCCGAACACACCTTCTAGTTCCGAGCAGGCGTGATCCACTCGGCTTTGCCGAAATCGCGGTGTCCCGGGCATCGGGACACCGCGATTTCACGAAACTGGAGTGGATCACGCCGCTCGGGTCAGAGGTCGGTGACGCGGATGCCGGCGTGCGCCTTGTAGCGCTTGTTGATGGCGATCAGGTTGGCGGTGAACGCCTCGATCTGGTGGGCGTTGCGCAACCGGCCGGCGTAGATGCCCCGCATGCCGGGGATCCGGGCGGCGAGCGCGCCGACGATGTCGACCAGCTCGCGGTCCTCGGTGCAGATCAGCACGTCCAGGTCGATGCGCTCGACCTCCGGGTCGGCCAGCAGCGGAGCGCTGACGTGGTTGAACGCCGCGCAGACCCGGGAGTCGGGCAGCAACGCGGCGGCCTGCTGCACGGCGCTGCCCTCGGCGACGGTCAGCGCGTACGGGCCCTGCTTGTCGAAGCCGAGCGGGTTGACGCAGTCGACGACGATCCGGCCGGCGAGCGGCTCGGCGAGGGCGGCGACGGTGGCGGCGTGCCCGTCCCACGGCACCGCGATGATCACCACGTCGCTGTGTCGGGCCACCTCGTCGTTGGCCGCACCGGTGACGCTGCCGCCGGCCGGCACCCCGGGCAGGGCGGCGATCTCGGCCGCGGACTCGGCGGCCCGCTCGGCCGACCGGGATCCGATCAGCACCGTCTGACCGGCCCGCGCGAACCGGTAGGCGAGGCCCCGCCCCTGGTCGCCGGTGCCGCCGATGATGCCGACCGTCAGCCCGGACACGTCGGGCAGCGTGCTCGCGTCGTATGCCATGGCCTCATCCTCGCAAACCGGTCGGTCCATCAGCAGCGCCGAGCGTTGTGAGAATCCCCGCTGCCGCCGGCGACCGCGCCAGCGAGGACCACGCCGGGGCGGGCGAGGACCGCGGCAGGGCGGGAAAGCGGAAGGGCGGCGGGGGGGGAAAGAGGTGGGG
>NZ_JAKKFF010000302.1 GCF_022229015.1 Micromonospora foliorum | reverse complement strand
AACGAGAAGGGCGGACGCAGGTCACCGGGGACACCTCGGTGGAACGGGCCAGCAAGGTCGCCCGGTACAAGTCCGCGAAGTACACCGTCGAGCGTCCGATGCTGCTCGGCGCCGCGCTGGCCGACGCGCCGGAGGACGTGCGGACGGCCTACTCGGCGTACGGGCTGCCGCTGGGCGAGGCGTTCCAGCTCCGCGACGACGTGTTGGGGGTCTTCGGTGACCCGGCGCTGACCGGCAAACCGGCCGGTGACGATCTGCGCGAGGGCAAACGTACCTACCTGGTGGCGGCGGCTGTGGAGGCCACCGACGACGCGGGCCGCGAGCTGCTGCTCAGCCGGCTCGGCGACCCGGAGCTGGACGAGCGGGGGGTGGCCCGGCTCCGCGAGGTGATCTCGGGCAGCGGGGCGCTGGCCCGCACCGAGCAGCGGATCGTCACCCTCACCGACACCGCCCTGGCGGCACTGACCGCCGTCGACCTGGACACCGAAGCCCGCCAAGCCCTGGTAGACCTGGCCATAGCCGCAACCCGCCGAGCCGACTAACCCCTCCCCCTCCCCGCTCCCCCGCGCCCGTCCCGTCCCACCCCCTGCGCGTTGATCATGAAGTTATTGCCAGCGCGCTCGGCGTGTCGTGGCAATAACTTCATGATCAACGGGAACAGGAAGGGGGTCGGGGGGAGGGGGAAGGGGCAGGGCGGGGTTAGAAGCCTTGGGCTTGGGCTCGGCGTTTTACCTCGCGGGCCTGGTCGCCGGAGAGGGCGGCGGCCGGGGTGGCGCCGGGGAGGGTTTCGTCCGGCTCGTAGAGCCAGCGCAGAACGGCCTCGTCGTCGTAGCCGTTGTCGGCGAGCAGGTTGAGCACGCCGGGCAGGTGCTTGAGCACGGTCTGGTTGGCAACCAGGTCCGCCGGGATCCGACGGACGCCGTCGCGGCGGACCGCCAGCAGCTCCCGGTCACGGATCATCTGGTGCACCTTGCTGATCGACACGTCGAGGCGTTCCGCGACGTCCGGCAGGGTCAACCAGCCGGCCGGGTCGGTGGGTCCGGCGAGCTCCAGGCCGGGCGCGGCCTGGTCGGGTACGGGTTCGGTCACCCGACCACCCTGCCACGCCGCCGCCGCGACGAGCCACCGGCACCCCGGGAGACCCCTCGGCGCCCACTCTCGTGATCGCCGCTGACCAGCGAACAAGGGGCGGCGAGCGCGGCGGGACGGACCGGTTGGGCGTACGGCTGTAGCATCCTGTTCATCCTTCACCCCCTGGACACATAGACTGCCTGCCGATGGACACTCAGGTCGCCGACACGTTGCTGGGCTCGCTGGTCGACGGGCGCTACCGCATTCGCGGTCGCGTGGCCCGTGGAGGCATGGCGACCGTGTACACCGCCACTGACGAACGCCTTGAGCGCACCGTCGCTGTCAAGATCATTCACCCGACCCAGGCGAGCGAGGCGCGGGCCCGGATCGCCAACTTCGTGGCCCGGTTCACCGACGAGGCGAAGACCATCGCCCGGTTGACCCACCCGAACGTGGTGGCGGTCTACGACCAGGGCACGCACGCCGGCCTGCCGTACCTGGTGATGGAGTACGTCCGTGGCCGCACGCTGCGCGACGTGCTGGCCGAGCGACGCCGGCTCAACCCGGACGAGGCGCTGGCCATCGCCGAGCAGATGCTCGCCGCGATCGCCGCCGCGCACCGGGCCGGCCTGGTGCACCGCGACGTCAAACCGGAGAACGTGCTGGTCGCGGAGGCACCCACCGGTGGCGTCGCCAACCTGGTCGACAGCGTCGTGAAGGTGGCCGACTTCGGGCTGGCCCGGGCGGTCGAGGCGAGCGCCGACGAGGAGCAGGGCAACCAACTGATGGCCACCGTGGCGTACGTCGCCCCGGAGCTGGTCACCGAGGGCCGCGCCGACCCGCGCACCGACGTCTACTCGGCCGGCATCGTGCTGTTCGAGATGCTCACCGGCCGCGTGCCGTACGACGGGGACCGCCCGGTGGACGTCGCCTGGCAGCACGTCGACCGGGACGTGCCGGCGCCTTCGACGCTGGTGCCGGGCCTGCCGTCGGTCCTCGACGATCTGGTGCAGCGGGCTACTCGGCGTGATCCCGGCGCGCGGCCCGCGGACGCCGGCGCGCTGCTGGCCGAGGTGCAGGTGGCCCGGGACCGTCTGGGCGACGCCAACAGCCACACCGCCGTACTCCGCCCGATCAGCGACGCGCCGTCGCTCTCCCAGCCGACCATGATGGTCGCGACGGTCCAACCGCCCAACCGCCCCTCGTGGGCGCGGCTCCCGGAGGGGGCCAGCAGCCAGGGGCCGGGCCGACGTCGGGCCGCCCCGGAGCCGGCGGAGGGCCTGGGCGCCCGGCTCGCCGCGCTGCGCAGCACGGTGCTGAGCAACCCCCGTGGCCGGCTGGCCGTCGCGGCCGTGGTGGTGACACTCGGCCTGGTGGCCGCGATCGGGGGTTGGTGGTTCGGCGTCGGCCGCTACACGGACGCTCCGCAGCTGGTGAGCCTGAGCAAGGCCGAGGCGCAGGCGCAGGCCGACCGCGCCGGGCTCGTCCTCAGGTTCGCTGAGCCGCGCTTCGACGAGAAAGCCCCGAAGGACAGCGTGCTGGGGCAGAGCCCGGCGTCCGCTGCCAAGATCGTCAAGGGTGGCACGATCACCCTGACCCTCTCCCTCGGGCCGGAGCGTTTCCCCGTACCGGACGTGATCGGCAAGGAGTTCGAACTCGCCGAGGCGGACCTCGTCAACGCGAAGCTGGTGGTGGCCAAGGGCACCGCCCGCTATGACGACAGTCTGCCGGCCGGGGTCGTGGTGGACAGCTCCCCCAAGGTGGGCACCGAGGTCAAACCAGGCGCGAAGGTCACCCTCATTCTGAGCCGGGGCAGGGCGCCGGTGACGGTGCCGAACCTGGTCGGCAAGAGCCTGACCGAGGCCCGGACGACCCTGGCCCAGCTCAATCTGGTGTTGGCGGAGACCTACAAGGACTCCGACAAGCCGAAGGACGAGATCCTCGGCCAGAGCCCGGCCGATGGCGCCGGCGTGGAGAAGGGCACCCAGGTCAAGCTGGACGTCAGCAAGGGGCCACCGCTTGTCGTCATGCCACGGGTGATCGATCTGCCGTGCCAGCAGGCCAAGCAGGCGTTGGAGGGCCAGGGCTTCCCGGTGACGGTGGCGATCAACCCGAACGCCGTGGTCCGGATCCAGCTCCCGGGCGAGAATTCGCAGGTGCCGCCCGGCACCCCGGTCACCCTGACGTGCTTCTGATGCCGACGATCTGCGCGCGGCCGGTGGGCACGCACACGCCGACCTCGGGTGGGCTGGCGAAGGCTGCCCTGCCGTACGCCGACACGACCGGTGCGCGGGTGGTGCAGGTCTACGTCTCCAACTCGCGAGGCTGGGCGCTGCCCGACGGCGACCCCGGGCAGGACGCCCTGTTCCGCGACGGTTGCGCCGAGCGGGGCATTCCCGCGTTCATCCACGCCGCGCTGCTGGTCAACGTCGGCTCGCCCACCCCGGCCACGGTCGAGAAGTCGGCCCAGACGCTGGCGCACGCGCTGCGTCGGGGCGTGGCGATCGGCGCGCGGGGGGTGGTGTTCCACGCGGGCAGTTCGGTGGACGAGGGGCACGCCGAGGCGGCGATGCGACAGGTCCGCGAGGTGTTGCTGCCGCTGCTCGACTGGTCCGCCGAGGCTGGCGGGC
Source organism: Micromonospora foliorum (assembly GCF_022229015.1). GTDB lineage: Bacteria > Actinomycetota > Actinomycetes > Mycobacteriales > Micromonosporaceae > Micromonospora > Micromonospora foliorum. The sequence continues at coordinate 7,373 of NZ_JAKKFF010000302.1, read as the reverse complement.
CGATGTTGCTTGTCGAGCCGAGCGCCGGCGGTGGCCGGTCACTGGCCTCCCGGGTGGAGCAGTTGGGGCCCTACCTGGACGCGGTGGACCGGCACCCCATGCTCGGGGTCTGCTTCGACACCTGCCACGCCTGGGCGGCCGGCCACGACCTGGCGGCCGAGGGCGGCATGACGGCGACCCTGGACACCCTGGTGGCCACGGTCGGCGCGGACCGGCTGCGGCTGGTCCACGCCAACGACTCGAAGGACCTGTGCGGCTCCACCCGGGACCGGCACGAGAACATCGGCAAGGGCAGCATCGGCGAACCGGCCTTCGCCGAGCTGATGGCCCACCCGGCGACCGCTGGCGTCCCGATCGTCGTGGAAACCCCGAGCGAGAAGCACATCGGCCACGCCGCCGACATCACCACCCTCACCCGCCTGTCCCACCCCTGACCCCACCCACCCCCGCCCCCTCCCCCGCCCGGCGTCCCCGAGTCGCCCCGGTGATCATGAAGTTATTGCCATGACACGCCGACGCGAGGGGCAATAACTTCATGATCACCGGGGGTGGGCTGCCCGGGGGTGGGGGTGGGGTGGGGGTGGGGGTGGGGTTAGGGGGCGGCGAGGATGCGGGGTAGGGCTGCCAGGGCGCGGTCGATGTCCGTGTCGCTGACGCCCAGGTGGGTGACCAGGCGGGCGGTACGGGGGCCGAGCACCGAGATCAGTACGCCCTCGGCCCGCGCCGCGGCGGCCAGGGCCCGCGCGTCCAGGGTGTGCTTGGTGAGGTCCAGCGCGACCAGGTTGGTACGGACCGTGGTGGCCAGCACACCGAACGGCGCGACCGCCTCGGCGAGCCGGGCCGCCTTCGCGTGGTCGTCGGCCAGCCGGTCGATGTGCTGCGCGAGCGCGTACCGACCGGCGGCGGCGAGAATGCCGGCCTGGCGCATGCCACCGCCCATCCGCTTGCGGATCAGCCGAGCACGTTCGATCTTCTCCGCGCTGCCGACCACCAGCGAACCGACCGGCGCGCCGAGGCCCTTGGAGAGGCACACCGACAGCGTGTCGAAGAGCCGACCGTACTCGATCAGCGGCACCCGGTCGGCGACGTGCGCGTGCCAGATCCGGGCGCCGTCACAGTGCAGCGCGACGCCCGCCTCGTCGGCGACCCCGCGCAGGTCCCGCAGGGTCGCCAGCGGAATCACCCCGCCGCCACCGCGATTGTGGGTCTGCTCGACGGCGATCGCGCGGGTGGGGACGGCGAAGTAGCCGTCCGGCCGGATCATCCCGGCCACCACCTCCGGGTCGATGTCCGCGCCCACCGCGGGCCAGGTCCGCGAGGAGATCCCGCCGTACGCGGCCGCGGCGCCGATCTCGTACGTGACCACGTGCGCGTCGGCGTCGCAGAGCAACTCGTCGCCGGGCGACACCAACAGTTGCAGGGCGATCTGGTTCGCCATCGACCCACTCGGGGCGAACAGCGCCGCCTCGTGCCCGAACAACGCGGCGACCTCGGCCTCCAGCGCGTTGACGCTCGGATCCTCGCCGTACACGTCGTCGCCGACCTCGGCGGTGGCCATCGCCTCCCGCATCCCGGCGGTGGGTCGGGTCACCGTGTCGGACCGCAGGTCCACGAACAGATCAGGCATTGTCATCCCTTCGGCTGCCGACTGCGGGGCTCGCAACCTCACTCCTCGCGTCAGCCATGGTCATCGCTCCGACTTGCCGACTGCGGGGCTCGCAAGCTCACTCCTCGCGTCAGCCATGGTCATCGCTCCGACTTGCCGACTGCGGGGCTCGCGAGCGCTGACCCGGGGCTCGCCGGCTCAACCACGGAGCATCTCCGCCACGAGGAACGCCAGCTCCAACGACTGCTGGGTGTTCAGGCGCGGGTCGCAGGCGGTTTCGTACCGGTCGGGCAGGTCGAGGTCCTCGATGCCCTGGGCGCCGCCGAGGCACTCGGTGACGTCCTCACCGGTCAACTCGACGTGCAGGCCGCCGGGGTGGGTGTCCAGCCCCCGGTGCACCTCGAAGTAGCCGAGCACCTCGTCGACGATGCGGTCGAAGTGCCGGGTCTTGTAGCCGTTGGACGACTCGTGCGTGTTGCCGTGCATCGGGTCGCACTGCCAGACCACCTTGGCGCCGGCGGCGGTGACCTTGGCGACGATCGGCGGCAGCGCGTCGCGTACCCGGTGGTTGCCCATCCGGCTGATCAGGGTGAGCCGGCCGGGGATGTTGTCCGGGTTGAGCTTCTCGCACAGCTCGATCGCCTCGTCCGGGGAGGTGGTCGGGCCGAGCTTGACCCCGATCGGGTTGGCGATCCGGGAGATGAAGTCGATGTGCGCGCCGCTGATCTGCCGGGTGCGCTCGCCGATCCAGAGGAAGTGCCCGGACAGCCCGTACGCCCGACGGTCGGAGACCCGGGTGAGCGCCCGGTCGTACTCCAGGGCGAGGGCCTCGTGGGAGCAGTAGAGCGTGACGGTACGCAGCGCCTCGTCGTCGGTCATGCCGCAGGCCCGGATGAAGGCCAGCGCCCGGTCGATCTCCCGGGCGATCGCCTCGTAACGCTCCCCCGCCGGGGAGTTCTTCACGAAGCCCTTGTTCCAGTCGTGCACGGCGTGCAGGTCGGCGAGCCCACCGGCGAGGTACGCCCGGAGCATGTTCATCGCCGCCGCCGAGTTGGCGTACGCGCGGATCATGCGCTGCGGGTCGGCGACCCGGGCGGTCGGGTCGGCCTCCAGTGAGTTGATCATGTCGCCGCGGTACGCGGGCAGGCCGCGCGCGTCGGTCGGCAGCGAGCGGGGCTTCGTGTACTGCCCGGCGACCCGGGCGACCTTGACCACCGGCAGCGACGCGCCGTAGGTGAGCACGATCGCCATCTGGAGCAGGGTGCGGGCGTTGGCCAGCAGGTGGCTCTCGGTGTTGTCCACGAACGTCTCGGCGCAGTCACCGCCCTGCAGCAGGAACGCCTTGCCCTCGCAGACCAGGGCGAGCTTCTGCCGGAGCTGGTCCACCTCGTAGGGCGCGACGACCGACGGCACGGTGTCGAGGACCTTGCAGACCGCGGCCACGGCAGCCGGGTCCGACCACGGCGGGACCTGCTCGCGGGGCAGCTCCCGCCATCGGTCCAGGCCGAGCGCGGCGTCCTCGGCGGAATCGACTGTCGGTCGGCTGGTCTGCAGGCCCGGGCTGCCCACCGCGGGATGGCTCAGCTGATGCCACTCATGGCGCATGACAGAAAGCGTACGGCGACGGTCGGGGTGCCCGGGCGGCGAGGGGGACGGTTCCGGCAGATGGGAGATCAAACTCCCGGGCTCTGCTCAGGACGCGGTAGGGGCGACCCCTCAGGACGCGGTGGGGGCGACGCCGGCGGCGACGGAGCGGCCGACCTGCCCGGAGCTTCCCCGGCGATGCACCAGTCGCTCCCGTCCCGGGTGACGGTGAACACCAGCGGCCGGGCGACGGTGCGCTTGCCGACGGTGACCGACACCGAGACGCTGACCTCCTGCCCCTGCGGACCGGACCGGATGCCGGTGATGGCCGCCTCGGGCACCTGGAAGTGATCGGCGAAGTCACCGTTGGGGCCGGTGGCACCGAGGTCGAAGTCGTCCTGCAGCAGAGCGCAGAGCTGACTCCGGCCGGCGGCGACGTCCTTGGCGGTCATCGCGTCGAGGTACGCCTGCACGCGCTCCCGGGAGCGGGTGGCGGCCTCCTCGGCGGGGGCTCGGGCCGTCTTGGTGGCGGACTTCTCCTCGTCCTCGCCGCCGATGCCGCAGCCGACCAGGGCGACCGGCAGCAGCACCAGCCCGGCGGCGGTCGCCGCCAGCCTGCGGTGGGTCGGGTGCATGATCACCTCCGTCGACGGTGAGATCGAGACGTGCCGAGCCGCGAGTCTGCCACATCCAGCCGACCGAGCCCAACGGCGGCGGCCCGGTCGACGCTGGGCGTCGACCGGGCCGCTGTGTCACGGGCGGGAAGGGGCGGTGCGGGCCCCTTCCCGCCGTGTGGGTGGTGCGTCGGCCCTCGGCTCAGCCGAGACCGCCCTTGATGGCGCCGATGAGTTCACCGTTGCTCGTGTCACCGGAGAGCTCCCAGAAGAACGCGCCACCGAGGCCCTGGTTGTTCGCGTACGTCATCTTGCCGTTGATGGTCGACGGGGTGTCGTAGCTCCACCAGTTGCTGCCGCACTTGGCGTACGCGGTGCCGGCGATCGTGCCGGTGGCCGGGCAGGTGTTCTTGAGGACCTTGTAGTCCTCGATGCCGGCCTCGTAGGTGCCCGGCGCCGCGCCGGTGGCGCTGCCACCCGGAGCGGCCTGGGTGACACCGGTCCAGCCCCGACCGTAGAAGCCAATGCCGAGCAGCAGCTTGTTGGCCGGGACGCCCTTGCTCTTGAGCTTCTGGATCGCCGCGTCGGAGTTGAAGCCCTGCTGCGGGATGCCGGTGTACGAGGTGAGCGGTGAGTGCGGTGCCGTCGGACCCTGGGCGGCGAAGGCGCCGAAGTAGTCGTACGTCATCGGCATCAGCCAGTTGAGGTTGCCGATGGCGCCGGCGTAGTCGGTGGCGTCGATCTTGCCGCCGTTGCTGCCGTCCGCGGTGATGGCGGCGGTGACCAGGGCGCTGGACCCGAACCTCGACCGCAACGCGCTGATCACGTTCTTGAACGCGTTCGGGCCGCTGGTGTCACAGGTCAGACCGCAGGCGTTGGGGTACTCCCAGTCGACGTCGATACCGTCGAAGACGTCCGCCCAGCGCGGGTCCTCGACCAGGTTGTAGCAGCTCTCGGCGAACGCGGCCGGGTTCTGCGCGGCCTGGGTGAAGCCGCCGGACCAGGTCCAGCCACCGAACGACCAAATCACCTTGAGATGCGGGTTCATTCGCTTGAGCTTGCGCAGCTGGTTGAAGCTGCCGCGCAGCGGCTGGTCCCACGTGTCGGCGACGCCGTCCACGCTGTCCGCCGCGGTGTACGCCTTCTCGTAGTCGGCGTAGCTGTCACCGATGGCGCACCGACCGCCGGTGGTGTTGCCGAAGGCGTACAGGATGTGGGTCAGCTTCGCGGCCGAGCCGCTGGTCTGGATGTTCTTGACGTGGTAGTTGCGCCCGTAGACGCCCCACTCGGCGAAGTAGCCGACGACCTTCTTGCCACCCGGGTTCGGCGGGTTGGTGGTCGGCGGTGGCGTGGTGGGCGGAGGGGTGGTCGGCGGAGTCGTCGTCGGCGGGGTGGTGGTGGGCGGAGTCGTGGTCGGCGGGGTCGTCCCGCCGCCGCACGCGGCACCGTTGATGGTGCAGTTCAGCGGTGCCTTGTAGGCGCCGCTGCCGTTGTACCCCCAGCTGAACGAGGCGCCGGGGGCGATGCCGCCGGCCCAGCTCTTCTTGACCGCGACGTAGTGGTTGCCGCTGCTGGTGACGTCGGCGTCCCACGCGCTGCTGATGGTGGTGCCCGACGGCAGGTCGAACTCGATGCGCCAGGTGGTGACCGTGGCGCTGGAACCGTTGGTGATGGTCACCTTCGTCTCGTGACCGGTCCCCCAGTCCTGCGCCTTGGTGAAGGTGGTGGTGACCGTGCCGGCGCCGAACGCGGTGGTCACCGGCACCGCTGCGACGGTCACGGCGACCACGGCACCGGCCCAGAGGGCCCGGCGGAGCGATCTTTTCATGAGGCGTCTCCCGAACTGTTAGGAAACTTTCCAAAAGAGTTGGTGAGACGGTACTCACAGCGTTATCAGTTCGTCAAGATGCGCATGTTTCGATTTCTCCTGGTGCACGGAGTGCGTACGCTGCGCCCACCCCGGGCCGACACCCGGCCGGCGCGTAGCCTCGGCCCATGACCGTCTTCGACATCCCGATCGACGCCCTCAACGGCGGCGCCGCCGACCTGGCCCGCTACCGCGGCAAGGCGTTGCTGGTCGTCAACGTGGCCTCCCGCTGTGGCCTCACCCCCCAGTACGCCGGCCTCCAGACGCTCGCCGACTCGTACGCCGACCGGGGCCTCGTGGTGCTCGGCGTGCCGTGCAACCAGTTCGCCGGGCAGGAGCCGGGCAGCGCCGCCGAGATCAGCGACTTCTGCCAGGTCAACTACGGGGTCACCTTCCCGCTGACCGAGAAGGTCGACGTCAACGGCCCCGACCGGCACCCGCTCTACGCCGCACTGGTGGACACCCCGGACGCCGACGGGCACACCGGTGACGTGCGATGGAACTTCGAGAAGTTCCTGGTGGCCCCGGACGGCTCGGTCGCCGCCCGCTTCGCCCCCACGGTCGAGCCCGACTCCAACGACCTCCGCGCGGCCATCGAAAAGACCCTCCCCACCCCCTGACGCCCCGGGGTGGCGCGACTGGGCTCGGCCAGGCCGGGCTGGACTCGGTCGATCATGGAGTCGTGGTGCCCGGATTGCCACGATGGGCCCGAAACGCTCCCCACCACAACTCCATGATCGACGGCGTCGCCGCCCCTCCCAGCCTCTGGGCGCCACCGGGCGGCGTGTCCGGCCGTCGAGCACCCGCACGGACCGCTCGTCACCGGAGAGTGGCACGTTGCCGGAGAGCCGACCGGCGACAAGCGTGAGCAGTACGTTGTGCAGAACGGGCTCGCGCCGCGACCAGGCACCCGCCGGGACGGCGAAGATCGCGCGGTCCGCGACGAGGACAGCGCGGGCCCGACGGTCCGCGCAGCCGCCCGGCAGGGGGCAGCCGAATAACCCACCAGGCTGGTCGGGAATGCGTCGTGGGTGGACGGAGTTGGGAACGAGCATGACAACTGTGGGACTGATCGGCAGTGGCAACATCGGCGGCACCGTGGCCCGGTTGTCCGTCGACGCCGGCTACGACGTGGTGCTGAGCAACTCGCGGGGCCCGGAGACCCTCACCGATCTGGTCGAGACCCTGGGCACGCACGCCAGCGCCGGCACCACCCAGGACGCGGCGCGGGTCGGCGACCTCGTGGTGGTCAGCGTGCCGCTGAAGGCGTACCGCGCGGTGCCCGTGGAGCCGCTGGCCGGCAAGGTCGTCATCGACACCAACAACTACTACCCGGAGCGCGATGGCGCCTTCCCGGAGCTGGACTCGGGCGAGATCACCAGCAGCGAGTTGCTCCAGCGGCACGTGCCGCAGTCGCGGGTGGTCAAGGTCTTCAACAACATCTACTTCAAGGGCCTGGCCGCGCTCCCCCGGCCGTCCGGTGCGGCGGACCGCAGCGCCCTCGCGATCGCCGGTGACGACGCCGCCGCGAAGACCGAGGTGACCGCCTTCCTGGACCGGATCGGCTACGACGCGGTCGACGTCGGCCCGCTGGCCGAGGGGTGGCGCTACCAGCCGGACACCCCGGCGTACGGCACGCCCTACTCGGCCAGCCCGACCGACTGGGAGCACCCGGCCCCGGCCGACGCCGCGAAGCTTCGCG
>NZ_JAKKFF010000301.1 GCF_022229015.1 Micromonospora foliorum | reverse complement strand
GATCCGCCCGCCGTGGTCGCCGCGCAGGGTCACCTGGGCCTCGGTCGCGTCGGCCAGGCCCGGTGCGGCCTGCTCGCCCGGCCCGCTGACCACCAGAAGCGCGCCCTCCAGCGGGGCGCACCAGAGCGCCAGCGCCGGCCCGCCGGCAACGCTGACCCAGGCCACGGCGGCCTTCTTCATCGCCTCGTCGACCAGTGGGGTGCCCCCGGGGGCGTCCTCGTCCGTCACACCCGCATCCTCCCGCATCGGCGCCTCCGCTCAGCCCACGAACGGCGGCACGGCGATCTCGCCCCGGGCCACCGGCATCACCTGACCGGCGACCGTCGCGCCGACCGCCACCCCGTCCGCCGCGGTGACCGTGCAGGCCAACGCGGACGGGCGGTTCATCTCCACGCCCTGGCGGACCGCGTACTCCGACCGCCCCTCGCCGGGCAGCAGACCACTCGCCACCAGCCAGACACCGAGGCCGAGTGCTGCCGAACCGGTCGCCGGGTCCTCCGGAACGCCGATCCCCGGCACGAAGACCCGGGCGTGCGCGGTTTGCGCGGCCGCGTCCCAGGAGAAGACGCTGACGTGCGACACCCCGTACCGCTGCGCCGCCGCCGGGTTCACCCGGGCGCGGGCCACCGACTCCGGACGCACCGGCAGGTACGGGAACTCCAGCCCACAGCCGGCGACGCGTGGGGCGGGCCCGAAGTGGTCGTCGGCGACCAGCCCGGCGATCTCCAACAACGGCTCCGGGTCAAGCTCCGGCCCGAGGGTGGGGGTGCCACCGGTAAGCGTCGCCCCGGACGCGGTCACCTCGATCGGCAGCACACCGGCCCCGCACTCCTGGGTGACCTGCCCCACACCGAACATGCCCCGCCGGCACGCGGTGACCGCGGCGCCGACGCTGGGGTGCCCGGCGAACGGCAACTCCTCCACCGGAGTGAAGATCCTGGCCCGGTAGGTGCTCCCGACCTGCGTCGGCGGCAGCACGAACACCGTCTCGGAGAGGTTGAACTCCAGCGCGAGCGCCTGCATCTGCTCGGTGGCCAGCGCCTCCGCGCCGAACACCACCGCCAGCGGGTTACCGGCGAAGGGGCGATCGGTGAAGACGTCCACGATCTCGTAGGCCAAGGTCGACATGTTGATAAACACTAGGCGCTTAGGCTGGTGCCCGTGAGTACGCCGACCCGGGTCTACATCGCCCGTCTCGCCGGAGTCGCCGTCTTCGACCCGAACGGCGATCAGGTGGGACGGGTTCGTGACGCCGTGGCCCGGCTGAGGGCGACGAAGCGTCCGCCGGAGGTGGTGGGTCTCGTCGCCGAGATGCCGATGCGTCGTCGGATCTTCCTGTCCATCAACCGGATCACCTCCATCGACGCGGACGCCGTGGTGCTCGGCTCCGGCACCCTCAACCTGCGCCGGTTCGAGAAGCGCCCGAACGAGCTGCTGGTGCTCCAGGAGCTGCTCGACCGGCGGGTGCAACTCGACCCGGGCGGCCAGCCCGGCGCGGTCGTGGACGTCGCGATGGAGTGCACCCGGGGCGGCGAGTGGTCGCTGACCCGCGTCGCCGTACGCGAGCAGACCGGTCGGCTCAGCCGCCGCGGCCACCTGCACCAGGTCGAGTGGGACCGGGTGCGCGGGCTCAGCGGCATCGCCGACAACCGGGGTACGGCGAACCTGCTCGCCGTACTGGAGGACATGCGCCCCGCCGACCTGGCCAACGCGTTGCAGGATCTGCCCGACGCGCGGCGCAACGAGGTCGCGGCCGCACTGGACGACGAGCGGCTGGCCGACGTGCTCAGCGAGCTGCCGGAGCACGACCAGGTGGAGATCCTCGCCGCCCTCGACCGGGAGCGGGCCGCCGACGTCCTGGAGGAGATGGACCCGGACGACGCCGCGGACCTGCTCAACGAGCTGCCCCCACCCGAGCAGGACGTGCTGCTGGACCTGATGGAGCCGGACGAGGCCGACCCGGTACGCCAGTTGCTGAAGTACACCCCCGGCACGGCGGGCAGTGTGATGACCTCGGAGCCGGTCATCCTGCCGCCGGACGCCACCGTCGCCGAGGCGCTGGCCCGGATCCGGGAGCCGCAGCTCTCCCCCGCCGTCGCCGCGCAGGTCTTCGTGACCCGGGCACCGCAGAACACGCCGACCGGCCGCTACCTGGGCATGGTGCACTTCCAGGCGCTGCTGCGCGAACCTCCGGCCGACCTGCTGGGCAAGGTGGTGGTCAACGACATCGACCCGCTGCGCCCCACCACGCCGCTGCCGGAGATCACCCGCCGGATGGCCACCTACGACCTGGTCGCCATGCCGGTGATCGACCGGAACAACCGGCTGGTCGGCGCCGTGACGGTGGACGACGTGCTGGACCACTCCCTACCCCGGGACTGGCGGGACCGGGACGCCCTGGCCGCCCCGGGCGCCACCGACACCGTGCTGGACGGCGCGGATGGCTGACCAGCGGCGGACGGAGCGTCTCGACCAGCCACGCGAGCCCCGGGGCGTCAAGCTGCCCCGGTTCGACGCGGAGGCGTTCGGTCGGTGGTCCGAGGGCATCGCCCGGGGCATGGGCACCGCGAACTTCATCGTCGTCATGACGGTGGTGATCATGATCTGGTTCGTCTGGAACACGTTGGCCCCGGCGAACCTGCGCTTCGACCCGTACACCTTCACGTTCTTGACCCTGGTGCTGTCGTTGCAGGCCAGCTACGCGGCCCCACTGATCCTGCTGGCCCAGAACCGGCAGGCCGACCGGGACCGGGTGGCCCTCGAGGAGGACCGGCGGCGAGCCACCGCGCAGAAGGCGGACACCGAGTACCTGGCCCGGGAGATCGCGGCCCTGCGGATCGCGCTGGGTGAGGTCGCCACCCGCGACTTCCTCCGTTCCGAGCTGGCCCGGTTGGCCGAGGAACTGGACGAGGTGGGGCAGCGCCGGCAACGACTGGAGCGCCGCCAGCAGGAGAAGGACAGCCGGCAGGAGCGCCGTGGCCAGCGGCCGACCGACGGCGTCGGCCTGGACGAGCCCCGCGACGACCTGGACGGCGACCTCACCCGGGACGCCCGGCCGGACGGCACCGGCCCGCGCCGGTCAGAGGGCTGACCGACGGGTCATCGATTGGCTCACACCGCCCCGGGCAGCGGCGGCAGCGGATGCCCCGCGACGTAGCATTGCGGTCATGTCAGCACCCGTGAGCACCGTCGAGGACGCGATCCAGGCCGCCCTGGCCACCGTCAACGACCCGGAGATCCGCCGGCCCATCACCGAGCTGGGCATGGTCCGCTCCGCCACGATCGGTGCCAGCGGTGTCGTCCGCGTCGAACTGCTGCTCACCGTCGCCGGCTGCCCGCTGAAGGACAAGCTGCGTACGGACATCACCACCGCCCTGGCCGCGGTGCCCGGCGTCACCGGCGTGGAGATCGACTTTGGGGTGATGACCCCCGAGCAGCGGCAGTCGTTGCAGTCGCAACTGCGCGGCGGCGGCGCCACCGAGGAACCCGTCATCCCGTTCGCCCAGCCCGGCTCGCGCACCCGCGTGTACGCGGTGGCCAGCGGCAAGGGTGGCGTCGGCAAGTCCAGCGTGACGGTCAACCTGGCGGCGGCGCTCGCCGCCCGTGGGCTCTCCGTCGGGGTGGTCGACGCCGACATCTACGGCCACTCGGTGCCCCGGATGCTCGGCACGGAGGCCCGACCCACCCGGGTCGAAGACATGATCATGCCGCCGCAGTCGCACGGCGTGAAGGTGATCTCCATCGGCATGTTCACGTCCGGCAACGCTGCCGTCGTGTGGCGCGGCCCGATGTTGCACCGGGCGTTGCAGCAGTTCCTGGCCGACGTCTACTGGGGCGACCTGGACGTGCTCCTGCTGGACCTGCCCCCGGGCACGGGTGACGTGGCCATCTCGCTGGCCCAGTTGCTGCCCAACTCGGAGATCCTGATCGTCACCACCCCGCAGACCGCCGCCGCCGAGGTGGCGGAGCGGGCTGGCGCGATCGCCCTGCAGACCCACCAGCGGGTGGTCGGCGTCATCGAGAACATGTCCTGGCTGGAGCTGCCGGACGGCTCCCGGATGGAGATCTTCGGCTCCGGCGGCGGCACGGCCGTGGCCGAGTCGCTGAGCCGGACCATCGGCGCGCAGGTGCCGCTGCTCGGTCAGATCCCCCTGGACACCCGGGTCCGCGAAGCTGGCGACGCCGGCAACCCGATCGTGCTGGCCGAGCCGGAGTCCCCTGCCGCGCAGGCACTCGGCACGATCGCCGACCGGCTCGCCCTGCGCCGCGAGTCACTGCTCGGCAAGCCACTCGGCCTCAAGCCCGCCGGCCGCTGACCACCCCGAACACCGTCAGCCCGTCGGCCGCTCCTGGCCGACGGGCTGACGCATGTCGGTGGGTGCTCCCGGCAGGCCGGCGAGGGGCTTTGCCACATGGTCAACTCGGGTTCCCGGAAGTCGGGGTGTCCCGCGCTGGTCGACCGGCCGACTTCCTGCAACGCGAGTTGATCAGCGCCGGGTCGGGCGGGTACTGACCGGCTCGGTCAGGTGGCGTCGTCGTAGCTGGCGCGGGGGGCCGGGGCCGAGGGAGTGCTGGTGGCCGTGCCGGAGCGGGCCTCGTTCGACCGCAGGTCGGCGGCGTTGGCCACGTCCTTCAGGTCGTTGTGCACGCCGCTGACGTCCGCGCGCAGGTTGTCGTAGACGCCCTGCAACGGCTTGCGGATCGCCGCCTCGTCCTCCTCGCTGAGGAGGTGCTTGCGGATGAACGCCTTCGGGTGCAGGTCTTCCAGCTGGATGTCGGTGCCCAGCTCGCGGCTCAGGTCGCCGGTGGCGTTGCGGGCCATGTTGCGCAGGTTGCGCACCAACCGCAGGCCGTCGGTGATCACGGCGGGGAGCCGGTCGCCGAAGATCAGCAGCGCCAGGAGCAGCAGCGCACCGATCTCCCACCAGTTCAGGTTGTCGAGCATCCCGCGGGCCTCCTCTCGGCGTCAGCAGCAAGACTACGCACGCCGGGGGGCTTTCGGGCAAGGGGTGCGCCGCTGTTCACTTCGCGTCCGCCGCGAGGGTTACCGAGGTGTTCTGCCGGGCGGAGCCCCGCCGATACTCGACGGTCACCACCGAGCCCGGCGCGTACTTGCGGACCAACGCGGTCAGGTCGGTCGGCTCGGTCATCGGCCGCCCGTTGATCTTGAGGATCACGTCGCCGACCTTCAACCCGGCGCCGTCCGCGGGACCGGACGGCTCCACCTCGGCCAGCCGCAGGCCACCGCCGGCAACTCCGGTCGGGCCGTCCGCCCGGGCGCCGATCACCGTACGCCGGGCCTTGCCGGTGCCGATGATGTCCTGGGTCACCCGCTTGGCCTGGTTGATCGGGATGGCGAAGGCGAGCCCGATGTTGCCCGCCTCCTGCCCCTCGGCGACAAGTGACTTGATGGTGGAGTTCACCCCGACCACCCGGCCGGCGCCGTCGACAAGTGGACCGCCCGAGTTGCCGTGGTTGACCGCGGCGTCGGTCTGGATGGCGGCGTAGTAGCGCACCGGACCGCCCGGCTCGCCGGCCTGCATCGTCCGGTCCAGAGCACTCACGATGCCGGCGGTGACCGTGTTGGCCAGCGACAGCGGCGAGCCGATGGCGAGCACGGGGTCGCCGACCGCCAGCGCGTCGGAGTCGCCGAACTCCACCGGCCGCAGCCCGGGACGACTCACCTTGATCACGGCGATGTCCGACTCCGCGTCCTGCCCGACGATTGTCGCCGGCGCGGTGCTGCCGTCGTTGAAGACCACCGAGGCCTTGCCGGTGCCGCCGGCCACCACATGGTCATTGGTGATCACATGGCCGTCGGCGGTGGCGATGAACCCGGAGCCCTCACTGGTCCCGCCGAGGCTGCTCACCCGTACGGTGACCACGCTGGGCAGGACACGCTCGGCGACCCCGGCCAGCGACTCCGGTTTGCGCTGCGCCAGCGCCGGCACCTCCGCGGGCGCACCACCGAGGACCGCCGCGCCAGCGCCGCCGCGTACCGCGAACGCGTAGCCCAGCGCACCGCCGAGGGTGCCGGCCAGGAGCGCGGTGATCACCGGGATGAGCAACAGGTGGCGCAGCGTCGGCCGGCCCGGCGCGTCGGGGTCGGTGACCGGCTCGGGCTCGGTGCCGGGAGCAACCACCCCGGGCACCACCACCGCGGTCGGTGCCGCCGGGTCGCGCCAGGGGTCGGCGAGCGCGTCCGA
>NZ_JAKKFF010000300.1 GCF_022229015.1 Micromonospora foliorum | reverse complement strand
CAGCCGCGCACCGGCGGCGCGTCACCCGGCGGGGTCGCTCAGCCGGCCCGGCTGCGCAGGGTGGCGATCGTCGAACCGGCGAGCGTGAGCAGGCAGTCGGGGAGCAGCCCGTCGGCCGCCGCCGCGCCGAACAGGGCCTCGCCGGTCGGTTCGTCCCGATTCGCGTACGCGCTGACGAAGCGGGCCACCCAGCGGGTGTCGTACCCGGCCTGGTCGATCCCCGGAAAGTCGAGCGCGGCCCCACTGGCCGCCGGCGCGTCACCGAGCATGGTCGCGGCCAGGCACCAGGCGACCCCGTACGCGCCGCTCAGGCCGGCCCGGTCGACGACCGCGTCGAACGCTCCCACCACCGCGTCTCCATCGCCGGTCAGCGCCGAGCGGAGCACGGCGGCCGCGTCATCGAACGTCTGCTGTGGTAGGTCCGTCACGCAGCGCACAGTAGGACGGGTGGTCAAGCTTCCCCGCAACCGTCACTGTGCGTGTTCAACGCGAGCTACCTGCGCATTACGCCACCTCCACGGTCCCGCCGCCGGCCTCGGCACGCTAATGTGCGCAGCGGACCTTCGCCGGAGGAAGGACGACCATGTTCGAATCACGCCGCTCGCGGGTAGCCACACTGGCTGCCTGCGCGACGATCCTGCTCGCCACAAGCGCTTGCGGGGATGACAAGCCCGAGGAGGCAAGCGCCCAACAGGTGCGCCTCTACGGCACGGACGGCAACATGCTCAACTCCTATCCCGCGGAGTTGAAGGAACGGGCCAGTCTCGTCGACGGGATGAAGGGCACCACGCCCCTCGTTCCGCTGCCGGACGACTTCAAGAGCCGGCTACGGGCCGTCAATCCGGCGCTGACGGACTACCTGTACTCCGCCGAGACGTACGACGCGGTGGTGATCGCCGTGCTCGCCGCTCAGCTGGCCGGAAGCACCGACCCGGCTGCCATCGCGAAGCAGATCGTCGCCGTGACCAACGACGGGCAGCGCTGCGAAGACCCGGCGAGCTGTCTCGCGCTCGCCCGCAACGGACAGGACATCGAGTACCGCGGCGTCTCGCTGACCCGGGCGGGCTTCACCGACAAGGGTGAGCCGGCCACCGCGAGCTACGCCACGCTGACCTTCGACGGGCAGCAGATCAACGACGGTAAGACCGAGTTCGTCGGCGCGGGCATCGAGTCGGCGGCGAGCACCAAGACGCCGCCGAAGCCGAAGAAGCAGCGCGCGGGCGGCAACGACGACCAGGAGCCGCTGATCCTCGGCGGCCTGTTGCCGAAGACCGGTGACCTCGCGATTGCCTACCCGCCGATGGCCGCCGGCGCCGCGCTGGCGATCAGGGAGATCAACGCCGCCAGCGGCGCACTGGGCAAGCCGGTGACGTGGCTGGACGGCGACGACGGCACCAACCCGGCAGTGGCCAAGGCCACGGTGGCCAAGCACGTGACGGACGGCGTCAGCGTGATCATCGGCGCGGGCGGTTCGGGCATCTCCCGGGCGGTGCTGCCGGACGTGGTGCAGGCCGGGAAGATCCTCTTCTCCCCGTCCAACACCGACAGCAGCCTGACCGACGTGGAGGACGGGGGTCTCTACTTCCGCACCGCCCCGCCGGACAGCCTCCAGGGCCGGGCGCTGGCCGACGTGATCCTCCGCGACGGGTCACAGAAGATCGTCATCGTCGCCCGCAAGGACTCCTACGGTGAGGGCCTGCAGGGCACCGTCCGCGACGAGCTGGAGAAGGCCGGTATCGCCACTGACCGGCTCAAGCTGTTGACGTACGAGCCGCCGGCCGATGCGAAGGCCGCGCCTGTCGACTTCAGCGGCGGCGCGAAGGAGATCAAGGAATTCGGCGCGGACGCCGTACTGATCATCGGTTTCGGGGAGTCCGCCCAGGTGATCCGCGGCCTGGCCGACGCCGGGGTGCAGATCCGCCAGTAAGCAGGACCCGGAGGCCCACGACGGCCGCACCGGCTTCCCGCCGGTGCGGCCGTTTCTGGTACGTGGGATCAGCGGGCCCGGCGGCGCTCCAGGAACTCGGTCATCCGGCGGTGCTTCTCGTCGTCCTCGAAGAGCACCGCCTGGCTGACCAGGTCGAGGTGCGGGTGTGCGGCGGCGGGCGCGTCCACCGCCAGCTTGGTCAGCCGCACCGCCAACGGTGAGCCCAGGGCGATCTCGTCCAGCAACGCGTGCGCCACCGTCAGCAGCTCGCCGGGCTCGTCCACCACCCGGTTCACCAGGCCGATCCGCAGCGCCTCGGTGGCGTCCACCCGCCGGCCGGTGAAGAGCAGCTCCTTGGCCCGGCCCTCACCGATCAACGCGGGCAACCGGTGGGTCGCGCCGGCGCCGGCCAGGATGCCCAACCGCACCTCCGGCTGGCCGAAGACCGCCCGCGCCGTGCACACCCGCAGATCGCAGGCGTACGCCAGCTCCGCGCCACCGCCCAACGCCGGCCCGTCGACGGCCGCCACGGTCGGCATCGGCAGCGCCCGGATGCGGGCGAAGGCGGCCGAGTTGATCGCGGCGAGGGCGTCCGTGCGGCCCCGTTCGCGGAGCTGGCCGATGTCGGCGCCACCGGCGAAGATGCCCGCCGCGCCGCCGGTGAGCAGCAGCAGGCGCGGGCGCGCCTCCAACTCGGCGCAGACCTGGTGCAGCTCGGCGATCAGGTCGGCGTCGATGGCGTTGCGCTTCTCCGGCCGGTCAAGCGTGACCACCAGCCGGTCGGGCCGCTCCTCGATCCGTAACCCGCTCACTCTGCCGACCTTCCGTTCGCGACTGCGGGGCTCGCAAGCTCACTCCTCGCGCTCACTGCTTGACACCGCCTTCCCAGCGGTAGAAGCCCTGCCCGGACTTCTTACCCAGCCGCCCAGCGGCCACCATCTCCACCAGCAGCGGCGGCGGCGCGAAGCGGTCCCCGTACGCGGCCTGGAGGGTGCGGGCGATGTCCAGCCGCACGTCGAGGCCGACCAGGTCGGTGAGCTCCAGCGGCCCGATCGGATGCCGGTAGCCGAGGACCATGGCCTTGTCGATGTCCGCCGGGCTGGCCACCTCGTCGGCGACCATCCGGATCGCCTCCAGTCCGAGGGTGACCCCGAGCCGGGAGGTGGCGAAGCCGGGCATGTCGCGTACGACGACGGGGTCCTTGCCCAGCCGGCCGGCGAGCGCGACGGCCGCGGCGGTGGTCTCCTCGGCGGTGGCCGGGCCGACCACGATCTCCAGCAGCGCCATCGCCCAGACCGGGTTGAAGAAGTGCAGGCCGAGGAAGCGCTCGGGCGCGTCCAGCTCGGCGGCCAGCGCGCCGATGGCGATGCTGGAGGTGTTGCTGCCCAGCAGGGCCGGACGCAGCGCGGCGGCGTCCCGCAGCACCGCGCGCTTGAGGTCGAGGCGCTCCGGCACCGCCTCCACGATCACCTCGGGGGCGGGAGCGACCTCGGCGAGGGTCGGACGCAGCGTCACCCGCTGTCGGTTGGTGGCGGCCTCGTCGGCGCTCAGCTTCCCGCGCTGCACCGCCCGCTCCCACAGTTCGGCGAGCCGGCTCAGCGCGGCAGCACCCCGCTGGGGGTCCACCTCGACCAACTCGACGGCATGCCCGGCACCGGCCGCCACGTAGGCGATGCCGAGCCCCATCGTGCCGGCACCGACGACCACGAAACGATCGCTCATCACGCCTCCCTGTCCCGCCCGCCGGCGCGCGGGGTCCCCGCCGCACCGGCACGGGTGTCCCGCCCGCTCCGCTCGCTCATGGTGCGACCCTAGACAGCGCGACGACCCGGCCCAGGCTTGGGGGAGCGCGGGATCGGGTAATGACCGCCCGTCAACCGAGGGAAGGACCACACCGAGATGAGCCAGGCACCGGAGAGCGTCACCGACGGGGAGACCGTGGAGACCCGAGGCGACGAGCGGGTCGAGCTTCTGCGCGCCGACACCAACAACGACGGCAAGACCGACGTGTGGGTGGTGGACACCGACGGCGACGGCAAGGCCGACCTGTTCCAGTTCGACACCGACGGTGACGGCAAGGTGGACATCACCATGGTCGACATCGACGAGGACGGCCAGCCGGACGAGGTGGTCGACGGTGACGGCGGCCTTCCGCCCGAGCAGCTTCCCCCGACCGTTCAGGTCTGAGACGTACGACGGCCCTCGCTCTCCGCCCGGCGGAGGGCGGGGGCCTCGCTCAGTCCCCGAGGCGCAGGGTTGCCAGGTAGTAGGGGGCGTCCCGGTCGTCCACATCGGTCAACCGCCAGCCGCTGCCGTGCACGAGGCCGGCGAACTCGTCGGCCGAGCAGACCAGGTAGTCGAACCACTCGGTGCTCAACTCGCGGTAGCGCAGCCGCAACCGCAACTGGCCACCGAGCCGGCCGCGCCGACGGTTGCGCTCGTGATAGCCGGTGTGCAGGGGGTCGCGGGTGCCGTACGGGTCGGTGCCCTGCGCGATGATCTGCGCCCCCGGTCGGGCCAGCGCGGCGAGCGCGGCCAGGAACCCGGGAGCGCGCTCCCGCCCCTCGAACAGCCCGAGGTTGTTGCCGAGCAGCAGGAACGTGTCGTACCGCGGGCCGTCGGCGACGTGCGTGTCGACGGTCCCGTGCACCAGCCGCCGGACCCCGCGACGCCGACTCACCTGCAGCGCGCCCGCGGAGGTGTCCAGCCCGGTGACCGGTACGCCGAGCTCCTGGAGCCGCAGCGCGATCCGGCCGGCTCCGGTGCCGACGTCCAACGTCTCGCCGCTCGCCCGGTCCACCGCGCGGTGGTCGTACGGCTGCCACTCCGCCGGCCCGTCCAGGTAGTGCGCGGCCGGCGCGCCGTTGATCAGACCGTCGTCCCGTTCGATGATCTCGATGACCGGTCGCGGCAGTCGACCCCCGACCAGGGGCCGGGGCCCCACCCCGGTGGCCACGGCGAGCGTGTCTCGCAGCAGTTCACCGACCACGTCACCGATTAGAGGCTCAACCGTCACGACGTTCACGCTATCCGGCCACTCAGTGGCCCGCGCCGGCCGTATCCTGGCGGCGTGACCACGCTGGACCGGCTGTCGGCCGAGAAATACATCCTGCTCACGACCTTCCGCAAGGACGGTCGGGCGGTGCCGACTCCGGTCTGGGCGGTACGCGACGGCGAGGCGTTGGCGGTCTGGACCCGGGCCGACTCGGGCAAGGTGAAGCGGATCCGCCGCAACGGCGAGGTGACAGTGGCACCGTGCGACGTGCGGGGCCGGCCACACGGGGCTGAGGTGTCAGCTCACGCAACGATCTACGGGTCCAGTGACACCGGTCGGGTCCGGGACCTGCTGAAGCACAAGTACCGCCTGATCGGCCGGTTGAGCCTGCTGGCCAGCCGGTTGCGCCGCGACGAGGGCGGCACGGTCGGCATCCGGGTGACGTTGGCCGAGCCGCAGCGCTGACCCGCGGCCGGCGTCGTGTTCGGCGGGCGCGTCGTGTTCGGCGGCCGGCGTCGTGTTCGGCGGGCATGGAAAGGGGCGGCGGATCGAGATCCACCGCCCCTGACGAAGAACTATCGCCGGCTCAGTCGCCCTGCCGCTGCTGCGGGATCTGGCCCTGCAGCAGCGCCCTGACCTCCGACTCACGGTACCGACGGTGGCCACCCAGGGTGCGGATGGCACTGAGCTTGCCAGCCTTGGCCCACCGGGTCACCGTCTTCGGGTCGACCCGGAACATCGACGCCACCTCGGCCGGCGTGAGTAGCGGCTCTGGTTCGTGCGTTCGCGATGCCATCGGTCACTCCTCCACATGTATAGACATCGGCCGGGGTCCCGCCGGCCGACGCGTCTCCCATGGTCCGGCTAGTCCCCGATGTCCGACATGGGCCGAACGGATGAAGGTCCCTAGACGGACGGATGAACCATGCCCGATTTTTACGACTTTTACACGGCAGAAAGTACCTTATTCGGACTCATGATCACGGTTCGTGATGCGTCAACTACGAGCGCAACTCACCTTGGGAGCGCTCCTAGGGTGATATGCCCTAGTTGCACCGCTCCAAAAGCTGCACCGCGCGCCACCGAGCCACCAACTTGTCGTACGCGGCGGACGCCTCCTCGGCCTCGCCGCGGGACAGCCCCGCGAGACCACCGGCAACCAGTTCGGGCGAGTCGTCAGCGGCGAGCGTGTCGTCGGAGAGCAGGTCGACCAAACCGCCGTAGTCCAGCTCCACCACGGACCGCGGGTGGAACTCCTCCAGCCAGCGGGCCGCCTCCTCCACCGCCTCGGTGATCGGCGCCTCGCCCACCGACTTGCGCAGCACCGACAGCGCCCGTGACGAGCGGCGTCGCGCCTTGGAGATCTCGGTGCGGTAGCGCAGCGCCCGCCGGCCCGGCTGGGTGACCAGGTCCCGCTCCGCCGGGTCGAAGAGCACGAACCACCGCAGCGGTACGCCCCAGGTGGCGATCTGCTCGTGCACCCGGGGCACCCCGTGCTCCAGCACCCGGGCCCCACTGCGCCAGTCGTCCACCACCGCCCTGGCCTGTCCGGCGAGCACCGGCGGCACGAAGGCGTCGGCGAGCACCGAGGGCACCCCGTCCCGGGCGCTCAGCGCCGCCTCAGCGACCCGGATGCGCAGGTTCCACGGGCAGACCAGCAGGCCGTCGTCCGTCTCCAGGACGTACGCCTCCTCCGGCAGGTCCGGTAGCCGGGTCCAGCCGGCGCCCAGCGCCTCGATCACCGCCGTCCGCTGCCGACCGGGCCCCTCGACCGGAGCCACCGCCCGCCCCTCGGAGACGTAGCGGCGCCAGTAGCTCTGCCGGTCTCGATCGAAGGCGGCCAACGGTTCGTACACGCGCAGGTAAGAAGCGAAGAGCGACGGCACCGCGCGATCCTCCCACGAACCACGCCCGTACGCGCCCAGCGGCCGGAGCACGCGCGCCGCAACATGGGACGGCGGTGGCGCGTCGAGCGCCCGCAGGGCAGCCGATACTAGGCTCGATCACACCGGCAGCATCCCCGCCGGGGTCCACCAGGTCCGCGTCCCACAAGGACGCACACCACCGTAGGAGCCAACCATGGGCGTATTCGCGAGCACCGACGACCCGGTATCGACCGGTCACGAACAGGTCGTGTTCTGCCAGGACAAGCAGAGCGGCCTGAAGGCGATCATCGGGATCTACTCCACGGCGCTGGGCCCGGCGCTCGGCGGCACCCGCTTCTACCCGTACGCGAGCGAGGACGACGCCCTCGCCGACGTGCTGGACCTGTCCCGTGGGATGGCGTACAAGAACGCGCTCGCCGGGCTGGACCTGGGCGGCGGCAAGGCCGTCATCTGGGGTGACCCGGAGCAGATCAAGAGCGAGGCGCTGCTGCGCGCGTACGGCCGCTTCGTGGAGTCCCTGGGTGGCCGCTACTACACCGCCTGTGATGTCGGCACGTACGTGGCGGACATGGACGTGGTGGCCCGGGAGACTCGCTACGTGACCGGGCGCAGCGTGGAGCACGGTGGCGCCGGCGACTCGTCGATCCTCACCGCCTGGGGTGTCTTCCAGGGGATGCGGGCCGCGGCCGAGCACGTGTGGGGCACCCCGAGCCTGCGGGGCCGGCGGGTCGGTGTGGCCGGCCTGGGCAAGGTCGGTAAGTACCTCACCGGGCACCTGCTGGAGGATGGCGCCGAGGTGGTCGCCACCGACGTCAACCCGAAGGCGCTGGCCTGGGTGCGCACCAACCACCCGCAGGTCACCCTCGTCGACGACTCCAGCGCGCTGGTCGCCGCGGACCTCGACGTGTACGCGCCGTGCGCGCTGGGCGGCGCCCTGAACGACGACACCGTGCCGGCGTTGCGCGCCAAGGTGGTGACCGGGGCGGCGAACAACCAGCTCGCCCACCCGGGCATCGAGAAGCTGCTGGCCGACCGGGGCATCCTCTACACCCCGGACTACGTGGTCAACGCGGGCGGCGTCATCCAGGTGGCCGACGAGATCGAGGGCTTCAACTTCGACCGGGCGAAGCTGCGGGCGACCCGGATCTACGACACCACCCGCGAGATCCTGCACCTGGCTGACGCGGAGGGCGTGCCCCCGGCCGTGGCCGCCGACCGGCTGGCGGAGCGGCGGATGGCGGACGTCGGCCGGCTGCGCGCGATCCACCTGCGCTGAGCGGTCCGTTCCCGGGGGCGGATCGACGAGATCCGCCTCCGGGCCCCCGACGCCGGGTCCAGCTGGGTAAGCTGAGCCCGGGTCAATTTTGATGCGGTTTGTCCGGTGTCACGGGCGCTAACCGTTCCGCTCCTTACCCGGTACACTGGGTGACGGCCGGATCGACGCGACGCGCAGAGCCGGCTGACGGTAACCCGAGGTGCCGAACGGTGGCATCCCCATGTACCGTAAGAGCCACGAGAGATGCCTGACGTCATCGGGGCCCGCCTTCGGGCTGCCCCGCATTCTGTGCGAGGGGGTCGAGCCATGGGGCGCGGCCGTGCTAAGGCCAAGCAGACTAAGGTGGCGCGGGAGTTGAAGTACCACTCCCCGAACACCGACCTCACCGCTTTGCAGCGCGAACTGGCGGGTGCTGGTAAGTCTGAGCACCACTTCGACGACGACTCTAAAGAGTTCGTCGACGACGATGATGAGGATCACGCGGACGACGATCCGGATCCCTGGGTCCGTCCGACCCGCTGACCTCTCGACGCAGCTGAGCACGCGGTAACCCCCGCGTGCTCACGCGCGTACTGTGCAGGTGCAGCCGCCGACGATCAGGGGCCTGGCCCGACCGGAGCCATCCGGCCGCTCGACAGGCCCCTGACAACGGCTCCCCTCAGCGCGGGCGATTGTTCCAGTTGTAGAACGTCGGGATGTTCTCGAAGTGGTTCCAGGCACAGACCGCGCTGGAGCCGTCTCCGCCCGACACCTCCGAGCGCAGCCGCCGTGCGTCCTCGGCCTCCTGGAGCAGCGCGACGAGCGCGGGAGCCGCGTCTCGCACCCGTTCGGTGACTCCGTCGTCCGCTTCGCGTTCAGGCCGCCGGTGACTCGTGGTCTCGGGCATGCTCCAACACTCCCTCCAGTAGGCGGATCTTGCTGTTGCGGCAGTGCTCGGTCTCCGTACCGTCAAAACGCCCCAGCTCGAAGTAACGGTTGGCGGCATGGCCACCGCCGCAGAAGCCGAAGTACGGGCAGGACGCCCGACACGCCTCCACCCCGGCCAGGAACTCCCCCACCCACGGCGTCGCCGCCGCGTCGCCGAGGATCTGCGCCAACGGGGTCGTCAGCACGTTGCCGCTGCTGAAGTCGCCGTAGTGCGGGTCGGTGAAACCGGCCAACTCCGGGCTGAGGACGATCACCGAGCCGTCGTGACCGATGGTCGGGATCGGGTCCAGTTGGCGAGGCAGAACCCCGTCCGCCGAGTTGTCGAGCACCGCCGCGGCGTAGCGCAACGACCACTCGATCTCGCGGAGGTGGATCCGGGGCTCCCGACGCCACGCCCCGACCAACTCCGCCCAGAACGCGGAAACCGCCAACGGGTCGTGGCGGTTGTCGCGGGTGTTGACCCCCTCGGTCTCCTCGATGTTGATGCCCAGCACGTCGCAGCCCAACTCAAGGAAGTAGTCGTACAGCTCGGTGGCGAGCCCCGGCTCCGGCCGGGACACCACGGCCAACGCCGAGAAGGGCAGACCGCGACGGCGCAGCGCCGAGATGCCGTGCAGAATCCGGTCGTACGCCGGCTGACCGCCCCGGTTGACCCGGTCGCCGTTGCGCGCCCGGGGCCCGTCGACGCTCACGCTCACCCGCATCTCGTGCCGTACGAAGAAATCGCACCAGTCGTCGTCGATGAGGGTGGCGTTGGTCTGCACGTGATGCTCGACCTCGGGCCCGAATGGCGCGATCAGGTCGGCCAGGTGCTCTCGACCGGCGGCCAGGGGCTCGCCGCCATGCCACACGACGGAGAAGCGACCGTTCGCCGCCCACGGGTTGACCGCGACCGCGACCGCCTCGGCCACCGCCACCGGCATCCGGCGGTCGGCGGCCCGAAACGGCAGGTAGCAGTACGCGCAGTCGAGGTTGCAGAGGGTGGTGGGCTGCATGACGACGTACGACGGGACGGCGGCCAGACCGCGCATCCCGCTGAACGACTGTCCCCGAGCAGCCATCGCCCTCCTCCGCCTAGCCTGAGCCCTTCAGGCTAGGCGGCATTGGCCACTCGGGTGAAGCCCTGATCAGGTGCCCGTACGATCACCAGACTGTGATCATCCCCGGGTGTGCTGGCCAACCATCTGCACGTTGCCGGTGCCCTCGATGATCTCGCCCGCTTGCCACGCCTCGACGCCACGGCCGGTCAGAGTGGCCAGCGCCCGGTCGGCGTCCTCGGCGGAAACGATCGCGAACATGCCGACGCCCATGTTGAAGGTCGACTCCATGTCGTGGTCGTCGATCCGACCCTTCGTCTGGATCAGGTCGAAGATCGGCTGCGGCTTCCAGGTGGACCGGTTGACCACCGCGTCGACGTGCTCGGGCAGCACCCGGACCAGGTTGCCGGGGATGCCGCCACCGGTGATGTGGGACAGCGCCCGCACCTCGGCCTCGGCGATCAGCTTGAGGCAGTCCTTGGCGTAGATCTTGGTCGGGGTGAGCAGCTCCTCACCGAGGGTCCGCTGCCGACCGAAGTCGTCGATCACGATGTCCAGACGCATCCGGGCCGCGCCCAGCAGCACGTGCCGGACCAGCGAGTAGCCGTTGGAGTGCAGGCCGGAGGAGCGCATGGCGATCACCACGTCGCCCACCTCGACCCGCTCCGGGCTGAGGATGTCGGCTTCCTCGACCACGCCCACACCGGTCGCGGAGATGTCGTACTCGTCCGGGCGCAGCACGCCGGGGTGCTCGGCGGTCTCCCCGCCCAGCAGCGCGCAGCCGGCGTAGCGGCAGCCGTCGGCGATGCCCGCGCCGATCTCGGCGACCTTGTCCGGGACGACCTCGCCGGTGGCGATGTAGTCGAGCAGGAACAGCGGCTCGGCGCCGCAGGCCACCAGGTCGTCGACGACCATCGCGACCAGGTCGATGCCGACCGTGTCGTGAATGTCCATCTGCTGGGCGATCACCAGCTTGGTGCCCACCCCGTCGGTGGAGGACGCCAGGATCGGGCTCTTGTACTTCTTCGTGTCCAGGCGGAACAGGCCCGCGAAGCCACCGAGGTCACCGAGCACCTCGGGGCGGCGGGTCTGCCGCACCTTCGACTTGAGCAGCTCCACCGCGCGGTCGCCCGCGTCGATGGAGACGCCGGCGTCGGCGTACGAGACCGAGCGTTTGCGCGCCTGGCGGCCAGCACCGCCCGTCCAGGGCTGGCGGTCGCCGCCGGCGCCGGTCGGGCTGCTTCCTGCGCCGCTGCGCTCGGACACGTGCGTCACGGTTCTCCCCTTTGGTTCTCGGTGCCGCCGGCGGTAGCCGGGCCGCGCCGGTTGGTGCTACGGGCGGTTTGCGGTAACGCCACCCGGAGTGGCGACGGACGAGCCGTTGGTGTGCGGGGTCTCCGGCGCCGAGTTGGCGACGCGTCGACCCACCCCTTCGAGCACGTGCTTGCCGATCAGGTTGCCGGCCGGCAACTCGATCGGGTACTCCCCATCGAAACACGCCCGACACAGCCGGGTCTTCGGCTGCTCGGTCGCGGCGATCAGGCCGGGAAGGGAAACGAACCCCAGCGTGTCGGCGCCGATGGAGCGCCGGATGCCGTCGTTGTCCAACCCGTTGGCCAGCAGCTCCGCCCGGGTGGCGAAGTCGATGCCGTAGAAGCACGGCCAGCTCACCGGCGGGGAGGAGATCCGGACGTGCACCTCCAGCGCCCCCGCCTCACGCAGCATCCGCACGATGGCGCGCTGCGTGTTACCGCGCACGATCGAGTCGTCCACCACCACCAACCGCTTGCCGCGGACGTTCTCCCGCAGCGGGTTCAGCTTGAGCCGGATGCCGAGCTGACGCAGGGTCTGCGACGGCTGGATGAAGGTGCGCCCCACGTACGGGTTCTTCATCAGACCGGCGCCGTACGTGATGCCGGACGCCTCCGCGTACCCGATCGCGGCTGGAGTGCCCGACTCGGGCACCGGGATCACCAGGTCGGCCTCGACCGGGTGCTCCTTGGCCAACTGCCGGCCGATCTGCACCCGCGCCGAGTGGACGTTGCGCCCGGCGATCGTGGCATCCGGGCGAGCGATGTAGACGTACTCGAAGAGGCAGCCCTTCGGCTCCGGCGCGGCGAACCGGGTGGAGCGCAGGCCGTTCTCGTCGATCGCGATCAGCTCGCCCGGCTCGACCTCGCGCACCACGCTGGCGCCGACGATGTCCAGGGCGGCCGTCTCGCTGGCGACGACCCAACCGCGCTCCAGGCGGCCGAGCACCAGCGGGCGGACGCCGTGCGGGTCGCGGGCCGCGTAGAGGGTCGACTCGTCCATGAAGACGAAGCTGAACGCGCCGCGCAGCTGCGGCAGCACCTCCAGCGCGGCCGCCTCGACCGACAGATCCGGTCGGCTGGCGAGCAGCATCGTCACCAGGGAGGTGTCATTTGTCGAACCGTCCGCGATGAGGCCGCGCTCGGCGACCTCCTTCTCCAGCTCGGCGGTGTTGACCAGGTTGCCGTTGTGGGCCAGCGCGATGGTCGTGCCGGAAGTGGTCGACCGGATCGTCGGCTGGGCGTTCTCCCAGTTCGACGCGCCGGTGGTGGAGTATCGGGCGTGCCCGATCGCCAGGTGACCGCGCAGGCTCGCCAGGGTGGGCTCGTCGAAGACCTGCGCCACCAGGCCAAGGTCCTTGTAGACCACCACGCCGGACCCATCGCTCACCGCGATGCCCGCCGCCTCCTGGCCGCGGTGCTGCAGGGCGTAGAGGCCGAAGTAGGTCAGATTGGCAACCTCTTCGCCGGGGGCCCAGACGCCGAAGACGCCACAGGCATCCTGGGGGCCAGGTCGTTGGGGGTCAAGGTCGTGGCTCAGCCGGCCGTCGCCTCGGGGCACCTACCGCTCCCTCATGCTGGTCTGGACCGGCTGGGCGGGATCGCGGGTGGATCCACACTTCTCTGCCGGGACCACTGTCATCGCCTGACAGTGTACGCGAATCGACGTCAATACAGAAAGTCACGATTCCCTTGCTCCGCGTCACGCTGAGTGGGACATCGGGACGACTAGAGGGGCAGATACGCCGAGAGGTCCGCGCGGTTGCCACTCATCTGGACGCGACCGTCGGTGACCGCCTCCGCCCAGGCAACCCTGCCGGTCGCCAACTCCAACCAGGTGGCGGGGGCCATCTCGACCACGTTTGGTGGATTTCCTCTGGTGTGTCGAGGCCCCGGTACGCACTGGATCGCCCCGTATGGTGGGACGCGCACCTCCACCGATCGGCCGGGGGCGCGCTCCGCGAGGACGGCCAACAACGACCGGACCGCCTCTCGGAACACCGGCCGTTCGGGTGTACGCCCCTCGTCGAGCGCCGACAACGCGGCCGTAACGGCAGCGGACTTACTGTGCGGAGAGGACACGACGGGACGATACGACCCCCAGGCCAGACACGCGACGCTGGCCCTGGGTCGCGCTCATGCAGTCGGACAAGGCATAGTTGCCGACGGCGTATTCGTACCGTGATGATCCCCGGCCCGGCGCCCCGCCGGCCAGAGGGAAGTCAGCCCGGAAGGCGGTGGACGTGTCAACACACCGACGTGCCTGGAAGCAGCGGGCCGGTGTGGTCGTAGCGCTGGTTGCCGGCGCTCTGCTCGCCGTCCCCGCCACACCAGCCATGGCCGCAGAGGTCAGCGTTTCCCCCAGCTCAATCACCGTAAACGCCGGCAGCGACGCCACAATCACCGTGCGCGTCACCGGGGGTAACAACGACGAGTCGGCGAAGGTCAGCCTCTCCGGCCTGCCGTCCGGCGTCAGTTGCGCCAGTGGTTGCGGCGATGTCAAACTCAACGGCGGCGGCCTGGGCAACCCGACAGGGTCGGTGCTGGTCCGGATCGCCGCCAACGACAACGCTGGCGACGCGACCGCGACTGTCACGGTGGCCGTCGAGGCCGAGTCTGGCCCGGACACCGCCACCGTCTCGCTGACCGTGAAGGGCAAGGCCGCTCCTCCGCCGCCGCAGAACCAGACCGTGCGGTCGGTCGCCGGCAAGGTGGTCGCGCAGGCGGACGGCAAGGCCGTGCCGAACGCTTTCGTGGTTCTCCAGGACACCGCCGGTCACCGCTACGACGCGACGAGCGACGCTAGCGGCAACTTCCGGTTCACCGGCACCACCGACAAGCCGATCACGCCCGGACGGATCGACCTGGGCGCGTCGTTCGACAACATCAAGGCCTTCAAGTCCTTGAACGCCAGCGCCGGCCAGGCCATCACCGGGCAGCGGCTCAGCCTCGCGATCAAGGTCGAGGTGACGCCCAGCGCCACCCCGTCCGCCACCCCCGAGGCCACTCCCACCGAGGAGGCGACCGAGGAGGGCACCGAGGAGGAGCCCACCGAGGAAGCCAGCCAGGGTGCTCCGGCCAACGCCGCGAACAACGAGGACAGCGGCGGCCTCGGCTCGTACATGATCATCCTGCTGGGTGGTCTCCTGGTCGCCGCCGGTGTCGGCACGATCGTGCTGCTCTGGATGAAGCGCAGGGAGAACGGCGACGACGACGACGCCCCGGCGGCTGCCGGTGGCGGCGGTGTCGTGCCGCCCTCGCGGGGCGGGTTCCGCGGTCCCGACGACCAGACCCGGGTGGTCGGCGGTCGTCCCGGCGGCGGAGCGGACCCGACCATGGTCGGCGGCGCGGCGCTGAGCGAGGCGCCGACGATGATGCACCGCCCGGTGGTCGACGACGTTCCACCGGACCCGTACGGCGCGCCTGCGCAGGCGTACGGCGGCGCGGGTCAGCAGGGCTGGGGCGGCGCCGGTTACGGCGACGAGCCGGCACCCGGCTACGGCGCGGGCGGTTACGGCAACGCCCCCGCCTCTTGCGGCGGCTACGGCGCTCCGGGCGGCCCGGAGGGCGGCTACGGCGCCGGTGCGGCCGGTGACGGTTACGGCGCCGCGCCCGGTGCCGGCTACGGCAACGCCCCGGCTT
>NZ_JAKKFF010000030.1 GCF_022229015.1 Micromonospora foliorum | reverse complement strand
GCGGTGCCGGAGCGCAGGGCGGCGGCCAGCTCCCGGCCGCGCACCGCCGGCACCCCGGCGGCCTGGTCGGCGAAACCGCGCAGGATCTGCGAGAGGATCACCCCGGAGTTGCCCCGCGCGCCGAGCAACGCGCCCTGGGCCATCAACCGCAGCGCGTGCCCGTGCGCCGTCGGCCCGCTGTCGGGGAGAGTGTCCAGATCCATGGCGAGGGCCTGCTGGGCCGAGGTGAGGGTGAGCACCAGATTGGTGCCGGTGTCGCCGTCGGGCACCGGATAGACGTTGAGCTGGTCGATCTCGCCCTGGTGGCGCTTCAGTGCGGCCAACCCGCTCGCGCACCAGCGGCGGACCGCGGCGGCGTCGAGGGTGTCCAGCACGGGCAGAAGCCTACTGGCGCGCACCGACACCCGTCGGACTCGTCCGGCGTGTCCTCCGCGTCCCGGATCGGCGCTGGCCGCCGCGACGACGAGCCCTTCCGGTACCCTTGCCGCCGGGCCGGCCCACCGTCGGGCGGACGGGCCCACGACCAGGCGTGAGCCGGGGCACGGGCGAGCGCCGGACCGGGCCGGTTGGCCGGGTCGGCGAGTCATCGGGTAACCTGACCAGGTTGCCCGGGCAGCACCTGCCGGCGACCTCATGAACGTATCAATCCCAGGAGTATCCCGTGGCTAGCGTGTGCGACGTCTGTGGCAAGGGACCGGGCTTCGGCCACAACGTGTCCCACTCGCACCGGCGGACCAACCGCCGCTGGAACCCGAACATCCAGTCGGTGCGTACCCCGGCCGGTGGCGGCAACACCAAGAAGTTGCAGGTCTGCACCTCGTGCATCAAGGCCGGCAAGGTCACCCGCGCCTGACGCGGTAGCACCCACCTTCTCGTACGGCTCAGCCGGCGGACCCGATGGTCCGCCGGCTCTGTCGTGTCCGCGGCAGCCGCGCCGGGCCCGCCAATGGCTGGCCCGCGGGTCAGAGGGTGCGGCCGAAGGAGACGCAACCCTCCGCGTCCTTGTAGAAGCCGAAGTTCGGGATCCGCTCGTACCCGGCGGAGCCGTACATGGCGATCGCCTCGGGCTGCTTGTCGCCGCACTCCAGGACCACCCGCTTGCGGCCCTGCTCACGGGCGGAGCGCTCGACCGCCGCCAGCACCGCGCGAGCCACCCCCCGCCCCCGCGCCGCCGGTGCCGTGTACATCCGCTTCAGCTCCGCGGTGTCCGCGCCGTGGCTGCGCCAGCCACCGCAGCCGACCGGCTCGCCGGCCAGGTAGGCGACGAGGAACGCGCCGTCGGGCGGCTCGAACTCGGCCGCGTCCACCGGGGTGTCGTCGCCGGTGCCGCCGTAGCGGGCGCCGAGGTCGGCCAGTGCGGCCTGGATCAGGTGTTGTGCCACCGGTGCGTCGAACCGCACCGTCCGGATCTCGATCTCACTCACGGTGTCCAGGGTACGGCGGGCGCCCGGGCGTCACCGGAAGTGGTCCCAGCCGGTCGGGCCGTCGTGGGCAACGCCGTCGACCGTCACGCCGGCACCGTCCGTCACCACGCCGATCGGCCGCCAGCCCGGCGGCAGCACCACCGCCGGGGGGAAGGTCGCGGCCAGCGCGTGGTCGTCGCCACCGGCGAGGATCCAGGTGTACGGGTCGACGCCGAGTGCCTGCGCCGCGTCGGCCATCTGCCGGGGCACCTCGAACCCGCCGCGGCGCACGTCGATCGCCACGCCGCTGGCCGCCGAGACGTGCCCGAGGTCGGCCAGGAGCCCGTCCGAAATGTCGATCATGGAGGTGGCGCCGAGTTGGGCGGCCTGCGGGCCGGCCTGGTAGGGCACCTCCGGCCGCCGGTACGCCTCGACCAACAGCCGGGGAGTACGGAAGCCCCGGGTCAGCACGGTCAGCCCGGCCGCCGCGTACCCGGTGCGCCCGGCCAGGGCGAGCACGTCCCCGGGTCGGGCGCCGGACCGCAGCACGGGGGGACGGCCCGCCAGGTCGCCCAGCGCGGTGACCGCGACGGTCAGGGTGGGGCTGGCCGACATGTCCCCGCCGACGACGCTCGCGCCGACCGTCGCGGCCTCGGCGGAGAGCCCGTCGGCCAGCTCCTCCGCCCAGCTGGTGTCCAGGTCCGCCGGCATGCAGAGAGCGACAAGCAGGGCGGTCGGCGTGGCGCCCATCGCCGCGATGTCCGCCAGGTTGGCCGCTGCCGCCCGGTGCCCGACGTCGCGGGCCGAGGACCAGTCCCGTCGGAAGTGCCGCCCGTCGACAAGCACGTCGGTGGAGGCCGCCACCCGGCCGTCCGGCGCGGCCACCACCGCCGCGTCGTCGCCCGGGCCGAGCAGGGTCGTCGGCCCGTACGACAGCCGGGCGGTGATCTTCCCGATCAGCCCGAACTCCCCGATCCCGGACACACCGACGCCACCGCGGGCGTTCCGCCCGTGCTGCCCGGCTCCGCCGTGCTCGCTCACCGCTGCTCCTTGACGACCGATAGGGATCAGACCTGCTCCGTAAGGTAGTTTCACCCTTCGGGCCGCTCCCGGGCGGCGACGGACGGAGGTCGAGTCGTGGTACAGGCGTACATCCTCATCCAGACCGAGGTCGGCCGCGCACGTGACGTGGCGGGTCTCATCGCGGACATCCCCGGCGTGGTACGCGTCGACGCCGTCACCGGGCCGTACGACGTGGTCGTCCTCACCGAGGCGAACACCGTCGACGAACTCGGCAAACTCATCGTCAGCAAGGTGCAGATGGTGCCCGGCATCACCCGCACCCTCACGTGTTCGGTGGTGCGGCTGTAAGTGGACGAGATGACGACCTCCTCCTCGGCTCGGGACGACGACGGGGCGCGCGACGCGGCCGACGGGACGTCCGAGCCGGCTGACGGTAACCGCGAGTCGAGCGATCCCGCCGCCGCCGCGCCGGCCGGCCGCGATCGGACCATGCGTGGCGCGGCCCTGCTCGCCACGTTGATCGCGTTGCCGATCACGCTGCTGGTGGCCGTGCTGGCCTTCAGCAAGCTCAGCCCGGGCACGCCGGCCGCCGCGCCGAGCCCCTCCGCGACCACCCCCCGGGTGCAGTCCACCACCCCGGTGGAGATGGCCGCCCCGGCGCTGGCCGCCCGCCCGGCCACGGTCTGCCGGGCCCTGCTCTCCCAGCTTCCGGCGAGCATCCGCGACCTGGCCCAGCGACCGGTCACCGCCGGCCCCGAGCAGAACGCCGCGTACGGCGACCCCGCGCTCACCGTGGCCTGCGGCGGCACCGAGCCGAACTTCCCCAGCACCGACGAGGTCTGGACGGTCAACCAGGTCTGCTGGCACCTGGCCGAGCAGGCCGACGCGGCGGTCCTCTCCACGGTCGACCGGGAGACGCTGATCACCGTGCGCGTCCCGCGCTCGTACGAGCAGCCGTTGCAGTGGTTGCCGACGATCTCCAGCACGATCGTGGCGAGCGTGCCCTCCGGCGGCGCCATCCCGTCCGGCTGCCAGCACTGACCTCGAACCGACTCCGCCCGCGCCGGCTGACCTGCGCGGGCGGGGCCGGACGGCTCAGTGCAGGCCGACGCCGCGCCGCTGCGCGGTACGGATCAGCCGGTTGACCAGCTTCGGGTACTCCAGGCCGGAGGCCGCCCACATCCGCGGGAACATCGACGTCGGGGTGAAGCCGGGCATCGTGTTGATCTCGTTGAGGTAGACGTCCAGCTCGGGGGTGACGAAGAAGTCGGCCCGGGCCAGACCGGCGCAGTCCAGCGCGGTGAACGCGCGGACCGCGTACTCCTGCACCTGGCGGGTCACCTTCTCCGGCAGGTTGGCCGGAATGTCGTACTCGCAGGAGTCGTCGAGGTACTTCGCCTCGAAGTCGTAGAAGTCGTGGTCGGCGACGACCCGCACCTCGGCCAGCACGGACGCCTCGGGCGCGCCACCGGCCTCGCCCTCCAGCACACCGCACTCGATCTCGCGGCCGACGATCGCGGCCTCGATGATGACCTTCGGGTCGAACTGCCGGGCGGCGGCGACGGCCGCGTCCAGCTCGGCCCAGTCGGTGACCTTGCTGACGCCGAACGACGAGCCGGCCCGGGACGGCTTGACGAAGACCGGCAGGCCGAGCCGCTCCTTGTCCTGCTCGCTGAGCGTCATCCCGTTGCGCAGCACCGCGTACGTGCCGACCGGGATGCCCTCGACGGCGCAGAGCTTCTTGGTGAACTCCTTGTCCATGGCGGCCGCGGAGGCGAACACGTTCGCCCCGACGTAGGGGATGCCGGCCATCTCCAGCATTCCCTGGATGGTGCCGTCCTCGCCGTAGGTGCCGTGCAGCACCGGGAAGACCACGTCCACGTCGGCAAGCGCCCGGGGGCCCTCGGTCGGGTCGAGCACCATCAGTCCGTTGCCGGTGGGGTCGGCGCGCAGCACGATGTCGTCGCCGGAGTCGGCGGTGATCTCCGGCAGCTGACGAGCGTTGATCGCGAGCTGGGCGGGGTCTCCGTTGGTCAGCACCCACTGGCCGGCCCGGGTGATGCCCACCGGCACCACCTCGAACTCGTCCGGGTCGAGTGCGCCGAACACGCTGCCGGCGCTGACGCAGGAGATGCCGTGCTCCGGGCTGCGGCCGCCGAAGACGATCGCCACGCGGGTCTTGCCTGGGGTGGTCACTCCGGTCACCTCTTCGTACGCGACTGCGGCTGGTCGTGCTCGCCGGTGGCGCTCACCCGGTTGACCTTACTGTGCGTGGCCACAGGGCGAGGCGATACCCGGCGAGCCACGGCACGACACGGCAATCGGTCATCGGAGGATATACGGTGCGTGATCGGACGATAGCGGTGTCCCAGACCGCTGACCTGGGCCTGCTCAGTCCCGAGAGTGCCGGCGGCCGACCGCGATCACCTTCACCCGCTGCCGGCCGGCGCGCACCATGCCCAGCGCCATGAACGCTCCCGCGATACGGTCGGCGGCCTCCCGGCTGCTCGCCCCGACGACCTGTCGGCGCCGTTCCGGCGCGACCCGCTCGTTGCGGTGGACGCCCTCGACGGGACGCACGTCGGTGAGCACCACGAGGAAGCGGGTCATCGCACGCCGCCCGTTGGTACGGCGGCGGGCTCCGGGCGGGTTCGCACGTCGTCTCCTTCCGGCAGGCCGGGATGGCGGGGCGGCACGCGACGATCGGGTACGGGGGAGAAACCCGATCGCCGCGCGCCCCATCCCCTCCGGTCGCTCACCACCACCGTCGCCACGACAACCGGCGGTGAGGACGCCATAACAGATTGACACGTGTACAGCCGTGAATGCAACTCTCATCGACGTTCTCTCATGCAGACGTTCCCGCAAATGTGTGCGACCATCGATGCATGGCCCCGAAGACCGCCCGTGCCCGCCGGCTCGGCATCGCCCTGCGCCATCACCGGGAAGCCGCCGGGCTGACGCTGGAGACCGCGGCGGATGAGATCAACAGCACCCGCAGCACCCTGTCCCGGTACGAGAACGCCCAGACCCTGATCAGCCCGGCCACCGTGCGCGCCCTGCTCACGTCGTACGGGGTGAGTGCCGAGGAGGTGGCCGCGGCGGTGCAGCTCGCCAAGGACGCCCGCAAGCCGGGCTGGTGGGTGTCGTACTCCTACCTGCTGGATCCACGCACCATCGACTTCATCGCACTGGAGGCCGAGGCGACCGCCATCGCCAACTTCGAGCCCTCGGTGGTGCCCGGCCTGTTGCAGACCGCGGACTACATCCGTGGCGTGATGCGCGGCGGGCCGCACACCCTCGGCGACGATCTGGTGGAGCAGCGGGTCAAGGTCCGGCTCGACCGGCAGCAGCGGCTCACCGCCGACCAGCCGCCCATCCTCGACGCGATCATCGACGAGGGCGCGCTGCTACGCCCGGTCGGTGACCAGTCGGTGATGAACGGGCAACTACGGCACCTGGTCAAGATGGCCGAGCTGCCGAACATCAGCGTCCAGGTGATCCCGCTCTCCGCCGGCTACCACCGGGGCACCCGGGGTTCCCTGCACATCCTCGAGTTCGCCGACCCGGAGGACCCGATCATCGCCTCGGTGGAGACCGTTGCGGGTCAGATGATCCTCGACCGCGCTGGCGAGACGCGTACCTGCACAAAGATCATGGAGCATCTCCGAAGCGTGGCGCTCAGCCCGGCGGACAGCCGCGAGATGCTCCTGTCAGTCCTGAAGGGACGGTAGGACCGATGACCCCGATGATCACAGCGGCCTTGGCCACGGCGCCGTGGCGCAAGAGCAGCCGCAGCGGCGACGAAGGCGCCTGCGTGGAGGTGGCCGCGATACCGCGGCTCGTGGCCGTCCGCGACTCCAAGGACCCGGCCGGCCCGGCCCTGCTGTTCCCAACGGCGGCCTGGGCCGCCTTCGCCCAGGCGCCACCCCAGCGCTGACCAGAGGGGCCGAGCCGGCGCGGGTCGAGCCCCGCGCCGGCTCAGGCCACCAGCGGGCTGGGCTCCGGAACGGCGCGTAGCGCCTCCAGCGCGGCGATCGCGACGCCTCGGGCACCGGCCATGTCCCGGTCCGGCACCAACGCGAAGGTGGCCACCGCCGCCTGCTCCTCGCGGAGCACGGTGTGCTCGCGGACCGTCGCCAGGAACCAGTCGCGGAACTCCGGTGCCGCCTCCACCACCCCGCCGCCGACGAAGTACGCGTGCGGGTCGGTGAAGTTCGCGGCGACGGTGAACAGCCGCCCCAACGCCATCGCCTGCTGGGTGAAGAGGTCCCGCGCGAGGGCGTCCTCCCGCTCCCCGTACCCCCGGACCAGCTTGGCCGCCCGGGCCACCGGCTCGGCGGCGAGCGGGTGGTCGGGGTACCGGGTCAGCCAGTACGGCAGCAGGTTGCGTTCGATTCCGGTCAGCGAGGCGACGCTCTCCACATCCCCGGTGAAGCCGCAGGCGCAGGTGGGCTCCGGCTGGCCCGGGCCGAGCAGCCCGCTCAGCGGGATGTGCACGTGGCCCAGCTCCCCCGCCATCCCGGCCGCACCGGCGATCACCCGACCGCTCTCGACCACACCGCCGCCGAGGCCGGTGCCGACGATCGCGGACACTGACGAGCGGTTCATCGCGTCGGCGCCGAAGTAGACGTGGTGGGCGTAGAGCGCGGCCGCGTTGCCGTCGTTGTGATAGATCACCGGAAGCCCGAGCCGGCGCTCCAACGCCCCTCGCACGTCGAAGCCGCGCCAGGCCGGCTGGGAGAAGTTGGTGGAGCCCCGCGACGAGATGACGCCCTCGGCGCTGGCCGGGCCGGGAGTGTCCAGCCCGACCGCCCGGACCAGGTCACGCGGCACGCCGGTCTGTGCCAGGGCGCCGTCCAGCGCCCGGGCCAACGCCTCGATCGCCGCCTCCGGCCCGGACCGCACCTCGCTGGGGATCTCCAACAGCCCGTCCACCAGGAAGTGGCCGTCCACCGTCAGCACGGTGGCGTTGTTGCTGGTGCCGCCGTTGTCCAGCCCGACGACCACCGGCACCCCTGCGCTGCCCACCGAAACCGCCTCCCGCCGTCGTGAGTGTGAGCCGAGGCTAGTGCCAACCCCTCTCCCCCGCCATGCCCGGCCCGCCCGAGCAGCCTCAACCAGGCGTGCACCCGAGCGCCCCGGCGGTCCCCCACCGTCTCTCCACCGTCGATCAAGGAGTTGTGGTGGGGGACAAAGTGCTCGTCGTGGCGCTCAACGGGCACCACAACTTCATGATCGACTCGGGTCAGGGGCGGCGAGCAAGTACCGCGGTGGCGTCCAGGTCCTCGTCGTGTCGGACCGTTGGTACCAGGCCGGCCGCTTGGAATGCGGCGCAGAGGGCGGTCACCTGGGTGGTGCCGGCTTCGACCACCAGGTGGCCGCCGGGGGCCAGCCAACCGGCCGCGTCGGCACCGACCCGGCGCAGCACGGAGAGCCCGTCCGGGCCGCCGTCGAGCGCCACCGGGGCCTCGTGCAGTCGCGCCTCCGGCGGCATCAGCGCGACCGCGTCGGTCGGCACGTACGGGGCGTTGGCGACCACCAGGTCCAGCCGACCCCGCCACTGCCGGGGCAGCGGCGCGAAGAGGTCGCCCTCGTACACCTCGGCGTTCAGCCCGACGACGTTGCGGCGCGCACAGGCCACGGCCGCCGGGTCGATGTCGGCGGCGGCCAGCCAGCGCGGCGCGAGCCGGTGCGCCAGCGCGACAGTGGTGGCCCCGGAGCCGCAGCAGAGGTCCACCACGGCCGGCGCCGCGCCGGTCAGTTCGGCCGCCACCTCGACCAGCAGGGCGGTCCGGGCACGGGGCACGAAGACGCCCTCGTCGACGGCGATCCGCAGGCCGCAGAACTCCGCCCAGCCGAGCAGGTACTCCAACGGTTCGCCGGCCACCCGACGGTCGGTCAGGTCGGCCAACGCCGCCGGGCTGGGCGCGGCGGCCAGCAGCAGCTCGGCCTCGTCCTCGGCGTAGACGCAACCGGCGGCCCGCAACCGGTCCACGAGAGCGGTCCGGTCGGTCGGGGAAGGAGGCGTCATGGGAGACGTCAGACCGATCCCGCCGCATCCAACGCGGCGGCGATGTCGGCCACCAGGTCGGTGGTGTCCTCCGCGCCGCAGGAGAGCCGGACGAAGCCGGGGGCGGTGTCGTCGCCCCACTGCGCCCGCCGGTCGGCAGTGGTGTGCAGGCCACCGAAGGAGGTCGCCGCCGCCACCAGCCGGGCGGCCGCGACGAATCGGCCCACCCGGTCGGCGTCGCCCAGGTCGAACGAGAGCACCCCCGGTATCCGGCGCATCTGCGCCGAGGCCACCGGGTACGCCGGGTCGCCCGGTCGCCCCGGCCACCGCAGGCCGGTCACGTCCGACCGACCGGCGAGCAGGTCGACGACCGCGGCGGCGTTCGCGCTCTGCCGGGCCAGCCGCAGGTCGAGAGTGGCCAGTGACCGGTGGGCCAACCAGGCGTCGAAGGCGCCCGGAACGGCCCCGGTGGTGGTACGCCAGGTCGTCACCGCGTCGATCAGCTCGGCCGACCGGCTGGCCAGGTAGCCCAGCAGCAGGTCGGAGTGGCCGGTGAGCGCCTTCGTGCCGGAGGCGACCACCAGGTCGGCGCCGAGATCCAGCGGGCGCTGACCGAGCGGGGTGGCCGTGGTGTTGTCCACCGCGAGCAGCGCCCCGGCGGCGTGCGCCCGCTCGGCCAGGGCGGCCACGTCGACCACGTCGAGGCCCGGGTTGGCGGGCGTCTCCACCAGCACCAGCCGGACGCCCTCGAACGACGGGTACGGCCCGACGGTCGGCACGAACACCACCCGGACGCCGATGGCCTCCAGCACGCTGGTGGCGAACGCCCGGACCGGGAAGTATCCGTCGGTGGGAAGCACCACGGTGTCCCCCGGCCGCAGCAGGGTGAGCAGCAGGCCGGTGATGGCCGCCTGACCGGTCGCGAAGACCCGGCAGTCACCGCCCTCCAACTCGCCCACCGCCGCCTCCAGCAGCCGCCGGGTCGGGTTGTCGGGGCGGCCGTAGCCGTTCGGCGACGTGCCCTGGCCCTCAAACGGGTCGAGGTGGTACGGCGCGGCGAAGACCGGGCCGGGCAGGAACGGGTCCCCCGGTGCCGGTTCGGGCAGGCCAGCGCGTACGCAGCGGGTGCCGTCGCCCCACTCGCTCATCGGGTTCCTCACTCGTACGACTCGGGTTTGGCGGTGCGGCTCATCAGGGTCTCCACGGCGAGGCGCGGGTCCATCCCCTCGTGGCAGATCCGCTCGACGTGCTCGGTGATCGGCATCTCCACGCCGTGCGCCCGGGCCAGGTCGCGGATCGCCAGGCAGCTCTTCACGCCCTCGGCGGTCTGCCGGGTGGCGGCCTGGGCCTGCTCCAGCGTCTCGCCCCGGCCCAGATGCTCCCCGAAGGTGCGGTTGCGGGCCAACGGGGACGAGCAGGAGGCGACCAGATCACCCATGCCGGCGAGGCCGGCGAAGGTGATCGGGTCCGCGCCGAGCGCCACGCCCAGTCGGGCCGTCTCGGCCAGCCCCCGGGTCATCAGCATGGCCCGGGTGTTGTCACCGAAACCCATCGCGGTGGCGATGCCGTACGACAGGGCGATCACGTTCTTGACCGCCCCGCCCAGCTCACAGCCGATCACGTCGTCGTTGGTGTAGGGGCGCAGGTACGGCGTCCGGATCGACGACTGGACGAGCGTGGCGCGGTCGCTGTTCGTCCCGGCGACCACTGTCGCGGCGGGCTGCTCGGCGGCGATCTCCGGGGCCAGGTTCGGGCCGGACACGACGACCACCCGGTCCGCGGCGACCCCGGCGGTCTCCACGATGACCTCGCTCATCCGCTTGGTGGTGCCCAGCTCGATGCCCTTCATCAGCGACACCAGGGTGGAGTCCGGGTGCAGATGCCCGGCCCATTCGGCGAGGTTGCCCCGCAGGGTCTGCGACGGCACGGCCAGCACCACCAGTTCGGCCCCGGTGATCGCCTCCACGGCGTCGGCGGTGGCGGTGACCCGGGCCGGCAACAGCAGGTCGGGCAGGTACTCCGGATTGCGACGCTCGGCCCGGATGCACTCGGCGACCGCCGCGCGACGGGCCCACACCGTCACGTCCCGCCCCGCGTCCGCGAGGATCTTGGCGAACGCGGTGCCCCAGGAACCGGCACCGAGCACCGCGACGTGACCGCTCATGCCACCGCTCCGCTTCGCTTCGCGGGCGCTTGAACGGCACCGCTGCCGATGATTCGCTCGCTCATGCCGCTTCGTCCCGCTGCTCGCGGCCGACGGAGGACCGGGCCGGTCGCTCCCACAGTGGCGGCGGGGTACCACCACGAATCTCGGCGAGCATGTCCCGCAGCCGCAACATGATGGTGTCCGTCATCTCCTCGAGGGTGGCCCGGGTCGGTTGGGCGTCCGCCCAACGGCTCAGGTCGATCGGTTCCCCGGCGGCAACGGTCACCGGGATCCGGGGGCGCAGGCTGACACGCGTCGTCCGCGGGTCGAAGATCCGTTCCGGCCCCCACATCACCACCGGTACGACCGGGGCGCCGGTGGCCAGGGCCAGCCGGGCCGCACCGGTCTTGGCCTTCATCGGCCAGAGTTCCGGCTGTCGCGTGGTGGTGCCCTCAGGGTAGATCACCACCGCGCCACCCTCGTCGAGCGCGGCGACCAGTGCGTCCAGCGAGCGGACGGCGTCCACGCTGCCCCGCTCGACCGGGATCTGCCGGCACCGGTGCAGGATCCAGCCGACCACCGGCACCCGGAACACACTGGCCTTGCCCAGGTACTGCGGCCAGCGCCCGGAGTCGTAGATGAAGTGCGCGGACACCAACGGGTCGGCGTGGGAGATGTGGTTCGCCACGATGATCACGCCGCCGTCGTGGTGGAGATGCTCCTGACCACGCCAGGTACGCCGGGTCCAGACGGTCATCACCGGCTTCACCAGCCCCACGGCGAACCGTTGCCAGAACCCCAGCCTCCGCCGTGCCACTGTGCCTCCTCGTCGCGCCCCAACCCCGCCGCGAAATCCCGCCCGCGACACCCGCAGCGGAAATCATGCCTGCTCGCCCCCGGTACGGCCAGCGAGGGGCCTGTCGTCCGGCTGGCAGGATTGCGGACGTGAGTCAGCCGAGGTGGGCCGTGGTGGTGCCGGTGAAGCGGCTGGCCGTGGCCAAGAGCCGGCTGCGGGGCGCGCTGCCCGGCGTACCCCACGAGGAGTTGGCGCTGGCCCTGGCGGCCGACACGCTCCGCGCGGTGCTGGCCTGCCCGGCGGTCGCCGAGGCCCTGGTGGTGACCGACGATTCCCGGGTGGCGGCGGCGGCGCGGGCCGCCGGCGCCCGGGTGCTGCCCGACGAACCGGCCGCCGGCCTGAACGCGGCCTTCCGGCACGGGGGGGCCGGGGCCGCCGTCGGGTGGGTGGCCGGGATCACCGCGGCCGTGCCGGCGCTGCGCCCGGTCGAGCTGGCCGGCGCGCTGCTCGCGGCGCAGAACGGCCGACCCGCGGTACGCCGGTTCCTGCCGGACGCACCCGGCGGGGGCACGGTGCTGCTCACCACCCCGCCGGGCGTGCCGCTGGATCCGCGCTTCGGGGTGGGCTCGGCGGTCGCGCACGCGGCGAGCGGGGCGTTGCCGCTCGACGGCGACTGGCCCAGCCTGCGCCGGGACGTGGACACCGCCGCGGA
>NZ_JAKKFF010000003.1 GCF_022229015.1 Micromonospora foliorum | reverse complement strand
GTGCCGCAGGGGGCGGGGCAACATGTCCCGGTAGGCGGCGTAGCCGGTGGCGGCGAGCCGGTCCGGGCGCCACGCGGCCAGCCCCCAGTCCTGGCCGAGTTGGTTGAAGTCGTCCGGCGGCGCGCCGACCCGCACCCCCTGGGCCAGCACGTCGGCGAGCTGCCATCCGTCCGCGCCGCCCGGGTCGATGCCGACGGCCAGGTCGTGCACGACGCCGACCGGCATCCCCGCCGAGCGGGCCG
Organism: Micromonospora foliorum; assembly: GCF_022229015.1. Classification (GTDB taxonomy): domain Bacteria; phylum Actinomycetota; class Actinomycetes; order Mycobacteriales; family Micromonosporaceae; genus Micromonospora; species Micromonospora foliorum. The sequence continues at coordinate 45,428 of NZ_JAKKFF010000003.1, read as the reverse complement.
CCGCCGTGACGGCGTCGAGCTGCTCGTCGCAGAGGTGTTGCAGCCAGGCGTGGAAGGCGACCCGGTCGGCGAGCTGTCGGCGCTGCTCGGCCACCGCCGGGGCGTCGGGGTGGTGCAGCTCCGCCGGCCAGGCCCGCCAGTCGTTGCCGTGCCGCTCGGCGAGCGCGCACCAGGTCGCGAAGCTGGTCAGCGCCGGGTCCGCGGCGAGATCCACCGGCTGGGCGTACGGGTGCAGCAACTCCAGGGCGTGCCGCTTGGCGGCCCACACCTCGTCGTAGTCGATCAGAGGGCCCCGGTCGGGACGCAACGCGTCGACCACCGCACGCGTCGCCGGGTCCGCCGCACGATACGCGGCGGTGTCGCTGACCCGCAGGTAGAGCGGGTTGACGAAGCGCCGACTGGCCGGCGAATACGGTGAGGTGGCCACCGGGTGCGCCGGCCCGACCGCGTGCAGCGGGTTGAGCAGCACCAGCCCCGCCCCGGTGGCACCGGCCCACCCGGTGAACTCGGCGAGGTCGCCGAGGTCGCCCATCCCCCAGGAACGCTCCGAGGTGAGCGCGTAGAGCTGCAGCATCCACCCCCAGGTGCGGGGCGGCACCGGCAGCCGGCGCGGCACCACCACCACTGTCACCGCCCGGTCGGCGCAGGCCAGCCGGTGCCAACCCAGCGGCAGGTCCGCTGGCAGCTCACCGTCGACCGCGCGGCGGCCACCGTCCTCCAGGGTCACCACCCCCGGGCCGGGCAGCGCCCGGCTGCGGCCATGGGTGAGCACGACCGTCTCCGGCAGGGCGCTCCGGTCGACCGCACGGGCGGCGGCGAGCGCGTCGGTGATCGCCGTCGGGCTGGTGGCGTCCACCCCGAGCAGCCCCAGCACACCCACCACGGTTTCCGGTGCGACCTCGACGCGGCGGTGCCGCCAATCCTCGTACCAGGTGGAAACACCGTGCGCGTTGGCCAGCGCGGCCAATCGTCGGTTCATCCCGTCCCCCGCTTCACGACGCGACCTGCGACCACCTTGCCACGCCGGCCCACACCCCGCAGGACACGGCGGGCGCGGCCCTCCCACGCCCCCGCTGCGCCCTGCCCTCGCCGCGCCGATCTTGCACTTCCTGTCCCGACACAAGGGGCATTCCACGTGTGTCGACAGCCGAAACTGCAAGATCGGCGCGATCTGGCTGTCAGTCGGCGAGCGCGCCGGCGGCCCGACCCTCGTGCAGGGTCAGGTTGCGGCCGTTGGCCGGGTCGAACAGGTGGATTTTCTCCAGGTTGAACCAGACCCGCCGCGTCTGCCCCTCGGCGACCGGGGACTCGGCGGACAGCCGGGTCACCAGGTTGCCGCCGGCGCCGGCGAAGTCGGCGGCGCCGGCGTCGGCGGCCAACTCCTCCAACTCGGCGGCGCTTGCCTTCTCGCCCTCGACGGTGAAGTAGACGTACTTGTCCGAGCCCATCGACTCGACGATGTCCACCGGCGCCTCGAACTCCATGCCCCGCCGGCGGGTGTCGTCGTCGACCAGTTCGGCGTCCTCGAAGTGCTCGGGGCGGATGCCGAGGATCAGTTCGCGGGGCGCGTCGGCCGACTCCAGCTCCCGGCGGACCCGGTCGCCGAGCGGCACCGTGCCCAGGGCGGTGCGCAGCTCGCCGTCCTGCACGGCGGCGTGCAGGAAGTTCATCGACGGGGAGCCGATGAAACCGGCCACGAAGAGGTTGCGCGGGTGGTCGTACAGCTCCTGTGGGGGCCCGACCTGCTGCACCGCACCCCCGCGCATGATCACCACGCGGTCGCCGAGGGTCATCGCCTCGGTCTGGTCGTGGGTGACGTAGACGGTGGTGGTGCCGAGCTGCTTCTGCAGGCGGGACACCACCGTGCGCATCTGCACCCGCAGCTTGGCGTCGAGGTTGGACAGCGGCTCGTCCATCAGGAACGCCTTCGGCTGGCGGACGATCGCCCGGCCCATCGCCACCCGCTGACGCTGGCCACCGGAGAGGTTCGCCGGCTTGCGGTCCAGCAGGGAGGTCAGCTCCAGCACCTTCGCCGCCTCGTCGACCTTGCGGTCGATGGTTTCCTTGTCGAGCTTCGCCAGCCGCAACGGGAACGCCATGTTCTCCCGTACGGTCATGTTCGGGTACAGCGCGTACGACTGGAACACCATGGCGATGTCCCGGTCCCGGGGAGCCTTGTCGTTGACCCGCTGCCCGGCGATGCGCAGCTCACCGGAGCTGATGTCCTCCAGCCCGGCGATCATGTTGAGGGTGGTGGACTTTCCGCAGCCCGAGGGCCCGACCAGGATCACGAACTCGCCGTCGGCGATCTCCAGGTCGACGTCCTGCACGGCGACGGTCCCGTCCGGGAAGCTCTTGCTCACCTTGTCCAGCACGATGTCAGCCATGACTACCCACCTATCCCTTGACTGCGCCGGAGGTCAGACCGGACACGATGCGACGCTGGAAGAAGAGGACGAACAGAATGATCGGCACGGTGATCACCACGGCGGCGGCGCAGATCGCCCCGGTGGGGTCCTCGAACTGCGACGCGCCGGTGAAGAACGACAACGCGGCCGGCACCGTGCGGGACCGCTCGGTCGAGGTCAGCGAGATGGCGAACAGGAAGTCGTTCCAGCAGAAGATGAAGACCAGGATCGCCGTGGTGAACAGCCCCGGCGCGGCCAGTGGCGCGATCACCCGCCGGAATGCCTGCCCCTGGGTGGCGCCGTCCATCTTCGCGGCCTTCTCCAGGTCCCACGGGATCTGCTTGAAGAACGCCGACAGCGTGTAGATCGCCAGCGGCAACGCGAAGGTGATGTACGGCAGGATCAGCCCGAGCCAGGTGTCGAAGATCTTGAGCTGACGCTCGATCTCGAACAGCGGCGACACCAGTGACACCTGGGGGAACATCGCGATCAGCAGGGAGACGCCGACCAGCAGCTTCTTACCGGGGAAGTCCAGCCGACTGATCGCGTACGCGGCCATCGCGCCGAGCACCACCGCGATCAGCGTGGCGATCAGCGCGACGCCGATCGAGTTGACAAGCGCCCGGACGAACTGGTCGGTGTGGAAGATGGTCCGGTAGTTGTCCAGCGTCCACTCCCGGGGGATGAAGTTCCCGTCGGTGAGGGTGGCCGGCGTCTTGAACGACAGCGACGCGATCCACAGCACCGGGACCAGCGCGAAGACGACCACGAGGACGTCGAGCAGACCCCAGCGCAGCTTTGCCCTGGTGGTGGTTTCGACAGCCATGTCAGCGCCTCTCTCCGTCGTCGCTGCCCGGAGCAGCGGTGCCGAACAGCTTCACGAAGACGAAGGCGATGATCGCCACGGTGATGAAGATCAGCACCGACATCGTCGAACCGATGCCGAGGTTGAGGCCCCGGATCAGGTTGTTGTAGGCGAGCATCGACACCGACGACGTCTCGTTGCCTCCGGCGGTCAACACGAAGATGTTGTCGAAGACCCGGAACGCGTCCAGGGTGCGGAACAGCAACGCGACCAGGATCGCCGGCTTCATCACCGGCAGCATCACCTTCGTGAACTTCTGCCAGGCGGTCGCGCCGTCGGTGGACGCCGCCTTGAGCAGGTCCTCCGGCACCAGCGCCAGCCCGGCCATCAACAGCAGCGCCATGAACGGGGTGGTCTTCCAGATCTCTGCCAGCATGATGATCGCCAGGGAGCTGGCCCGTTCGGTGAGCGGCGCGCCGTCGCTGAACAGGTCGGCCAGGTAGCCGGTGCCGGGCGTCCAGGCGTACCGCCAGGAGAACGCCGCGACCACGGTGACGATCCCGTACGGGATCAGCGCCGAGGTCCGGACCAGGCCGCGGCCGACCAGGGTGCGGTGCATGATGATCGCCAGGCCCATGCCGAGCACCAGCTCGACGGCCACGGTGACCACCGTGATCAGCATGGTCACCCCGAACGCGGTCCACCAGAACTCGTTGGTGAGCACGGTGACGTAGTTCTCCAACCCGATGAACTCCCGCTGGTCGGGGAAGCGCAGGTCGAAGCGCTGCAACGACAACCAGACCGAGTAGATGATCGGGTACGCGGTCACCGCGATCATGACCAGCGCGGCCGGGGCACAGAGCAGCAGACCGAGCTTGCGTTCGGCCTTCTTGTTCTCACTCAACGGTGGCTTGCGACGGCCGCCGCGTTGCTTCGGTACGGCGGCGGGCCGGCGGGTCTCCTCGGCGGCGACGTCGGCGCCGGTCGGCGTGGCGTTGATGCTCACGGCAGGACCCCCTTGGACTGGAGGGCGTCGGCGATGGCGCCGCGCAGCTCGTCGGCGGTCTGCTGCGGGCGGATCCCGGACGGCGGCGACAGGATCGCCGACATCACGGTGGAGATGCTCTGGTAGGCGGGGGTCAGCGGACGGGTCGCCGGGTCCTTCAACTCCTCCAGGATGGTGTCCTTCATCGGGTACGCCTCGGTCATCTCCGGGTCGTCGAAGACCGCCTCGATGGTCGGTGGCACGCCGTCGTTGATGGCGGAGAACTTCTGGTGCTCGGCGCTGCGGATGCACCGGGCCGCCTCGAAGGACTGCTCGGGGTGCTTGGAGTAGGAGCTGACCGCCAGGTTGACCCCACCGATGGTGACCTTGCTAGGGGTGCCCCCGTCGACGCCGGGGATCCGAGCCCAGCCGACCTGCTTGGCCAGTTCCGGGTTCGCCTCCTGCAGGGCCGGGTAGACGAACGGCCAGTTCACCTGGAACGCGCCGGAACCGGACTGGAACTCCAGCCGAACCGGGTCCTCGGTGGCGTTGCTGAACGACGGCGAGGTCACGCCCGACGTGGCGAACTTCTTCAGCTGCTCCAACGCCCGCACCGTGCCCTCGTCCATCACGGCCTTCGTACCCTCGTCGTTGAGGATCTTCCCACCGGCGCTCTCGGCCAGGGTGTTGTAGAGGACGACCAGACCCTCGTACTGGGCGCCCATGGTGAGCACCTGGTACGGCTTGCCCTGGTCCTTGAGCTGCTGGGCCGCGCTGATCATCTGGTCCCAGGTGGTCGGCGGCTGCGGCACCAGGTCCTTGCGGTACCAGAGCAACTGGACGTTGGTGTTCTTCGGCGCCGCGTACAGCTTGTCCTCGTACCGGGCGGTGTCCAGCGGCCCGGCGAGGGTGCCCTGCTCGACCTCGGCCTTGTCCTGGCCGGTCCACTCACGGATCCAGTCGGCGCTGGCGAACTCCTGCGTCCAGGTGACGTCCAGGCCGAGCACGTCCATCCCGCTGTCCTCGGCGGCCAGCCGGCGCACCATCTGCACCCGCTGGTCGTCGGCCTGCCGGGGAAGCACCCGGTAGGCGATCTCGTACCGTCCCTGGGCCTGCGCGTTGCAGTCGTCGACGACCTTCTGCAGGTTCTGCTCGGGCGGGTAGTACAGGTTGATCGTCGGTGGGCCGCCGGCGTCGTCCGCGCCGCACGCGGCCAGCGGCGCGACGAGTGCCAGCGCGGCAGCCGCCGCCCCCAGGCGAACAACCGGTCGGCGTCGGTGTCGAGACGTTTCGGGGTCCGTCATCGCCCTCCCCCTCTCCTCGGCGAAAGACCGGGGAGGGCATCCGTGCCCCGGCGCACGGCGAGACGATTCCGAGCCGGCAAGCTGCGGAAACACCGGCGCGGATGCTCTGTAGCGGCTACTCTGCCCCACCCGCGAAGCCACGAAACCTGGCCGTCACGACGGGAGCGCGCTCAGCGACCGGCCGCCGTCGCCCTACGCCGACGCGGCGCGTGATCGACTCGCTTCCTGAACCGGCCGCCCCAACCACGCCCATGATCGACACGGCTTCCTGGAGGTCGCGCCATCACCACGCCGGGAAACAACCGCGTTTCAGGAAGGGGAGCCGATCATGGGCTGGGACCGCAGGACCTTGAGCCAGACGGCGGCCGAGCGTGGAGGCGCAACAGTATGACAAGTGTAAGCTGCGCGTATGACAGAGCCGCAGCGCCGCTTCACGATCTCCGTCCCCCCAGACGTGGCACAGGTCCTGGAGAGCCAGGGCCACCGCATGGCCAGCGCCTACGTCACCGATTCGGTGCGCCGCCGAAGGCAGGTGGAGCAGCACAAGGAGTTGTTGCTCGCCGCCGGCATCCACGTCACTGAGCAGGGTGTCGCCGAGGCTCGGGCCCGTCGCCTGGGCGTGGAAGCCGATTGGCCCTCGGAGCGGTTCGAGGCGGAGCGCGCCAAGATCCGCGCCGCCATGGAGGCCGAGATGAACGGCGACGACAACACTGCTCCCCGCGCCGACGCCGCATGACCGCACAGACGACACCACCGGTCCGGCTCATCCTGGACCGGTCGGCCCTGCTGGGATACGCCGTCCTCCGCACAGTGCACGTGGGCGAGCCCGTCCACGAGGTCATTGAGGACGGGGTGCGGTTCGGGGTGCCGGTGGTGGCAGCCGCCGAAGCCCTGAACATGGCAACTGGCAAGGACCTGGCGCTGCTACACAAGCTGCTGACTCTGCCCGCCTGCGCACTGCTACCGGAGCGGGCGGAGGATCTATCGGAGCTGACCTTCTGGCAGCGCAGGACCCGCCGATTCGACCTGGCCGCAGCCGCCGTGGCGGGCCTGAACCACGATGCCGCGGTGCTCACCGGCGAGGGCCCCGGATACTCCGACGGAGTGCCGCTGATCCACTTCCCGGGATGAACCACGGCGGGCCAGGCGTCAGCCCCGGGCCCTGGCCCAGGAGAGGAAGCGCTCGGTCATCCGGGCCGGTGGGTGATCCGGGTGGAGTTGGGTGAGCTGGTTCGTCGCCTCGTGCATCAGAGTGCCGAGATAGATCAGCAGCGCGGTCCGGCTGGTCCGGTACTCCGTCAGCAGGGCGAGCTTGGCCGGTTGGCAGGGCCACTCGGTGCCACAGTTCCGGCACCGCCACAGCGGGCGCATGGCGACGTGCGGGACGGGCGGCCGGACCACCATCACCGCCACCGCGCCCAGGGCTGCTGGGCTGTCGTGGTGAGCACGTCGACCTCCTCGGGAATGGGGAGGGGGCCGCTCCCGCAAGGGGGATACGGGAGCGACCCCGGGGGCAGGGCCCACCGCCGCCATTCCGGCCACCGGCGGACCCGCCACTGGTGACAGTGTGGTGATGAGGCGACTACCGTCGATACGTGCTCGCGCCATTCGTGCAGCTCAGCGGTCCAGGTGAGCACCCATGAGGGACACGCCGAGCCAGACTGAGCGAAGGTTGGGGAATCGATGGGAACCGTCACCGATTACGTGCTGGAGGAGCTGCGCCTGTTCCGGACGGGGATTGGGCTCAGCCAGGACGACTTCGGCAGGGGCATCGGCTATTCGGGTTCGCACGTCAGCTCGGTGGAGACGGGCGGGCGACCGCCCACGAAGGAGTACATGAGGGCGGTCGACACCCACCACCAGACCGGCGGACGCTTCCTCCGCATGCTGGACGGGCTGGCCCGGCTCGACGCCGAGCCGGCCTGGCTCCGAGAGTGGATCGAGTTCGAGCGGGAGGCGACCACGCTGCGCTGGTTCGAGTTGGCGTACGTGCCGGGCCTGCTCCAGACCGAGCGGTACGCCCGCGCGACGCTGGCCGGCGGCCGGTTCGACGTCGAGGACGTGGACCGGATCGTCGCCGCCCGGCTGGAGCGCCAGGCGATCCTGCACCGCCCGCGCCCGCCGCAGCTCATCGCCGTGCTGGACGAGGCGGTGCTGCGCCGGCCGGTGCTCGACCAGCCGGGTCTCATGGTCGAGCAGTGCGAGCACCCGGCCCAGTTGGCGGCGGCGGAGCATATCCAGGTGCACATCGTGCCGACGGATGCTGGGATGTATCTGGGGCTGGCCGGTCAGTTCATCATCGCCGAGATGCCCGACGGTGAGAGGGTGGCTCACGCCGACAACCAGCTCACCGCACAGTTCGTCGATGCACCGACCGACGTCGCTAAGCTGGCGAAGACCTGGGAGATCGTGCGGAACGAGGCGCTCCCCCGCCGGCAGTCAACCGAGCTGATCAAGGAAGTGGCGAAGTCATGGGCATGCTGACCCCACAGTGGCGAAAGTCGACCCGGTCCGGCGGCAACGGCGGATCCTGCGTCGAGGTCGCCGACAACCTGCCGAGCGTGGTGCTGGTGCGCGACACCAAGGACCGTGACGGCGGCACCCTGCACGTCGACCCGACGGCCTGGAAGTCCTTCGTCGAGTACGCCAAGCAGCACTGAGCGCGAACTCGGAGAAGCCCAACGATCGCGGCCGGGCCGGGTCGATCATGGAGTTATGGTGCCTGGTTTGGGGTTATGCGCAGACTTTGTCACCCACCACAACTCCATGATCGACGAGCCGCCGGGCGGCACTGACTCCGCCACGCGGCGCTTGTTCCACGGGCGGCCAGCCCGGACCGGGCATGCTGGAAGGATGATCGCGCGCTTCAAGGATCTCTGTCTGGACGCCACCGACCCGCTCGCACTCGGCGCCTTCTGGGCCCGGATGCTCGACGGTGACGTGGCCGACGCCGGTGACGACGACACCCGCGTGGACCCGCGCTCGGCGCGTTCGAACGCCGAGTCGATCTGGGTGAACAAGGTGCCCGAGCCTCGGGTCGGCAAGACCCGCGTACACCTGGATCTGCGGTTGGCCGGTGCGGACCCGGCGGCGTTGCTCGCGGACGGCGCCCGGCTGGTCCGCGAGCCGGCTGGCGAGGCGACCTGGTGGGTGCTCGACGACCCGGAGGGCAACGAGTTCTGCGCGTTCCCGGCCCGCGACGGCACCCAACCGGGCCCGTTCGAGCTGGTCGTCGACTCGGCCGACCCGGCGGCGCAGGCGACCTGGTGGGCCGGGGTGGTCGGCGGCACCGTCGAGCACGAGCCGGCCCACGCGTCGGTGGTCGGCGCGTCCGGGTTCCCCTGGGACTACTGGGTGTTCGCCGGGGTGCCCGAGCCCAAGACGGTCAAGAACCGGCTGCACTGGGACGTCGACCTGGTCGACCCGGAGCCGATGGCGCTGATCGCGGCGGGCGCGACGCTGCTGCGGGAGCCGCTCGACGAGGCGCACTGGTGGTGGGTGCTGGCTGACCCGGAGGGCAACGAGTTCTGCGCCTTCGCCCCACGCCCCACCGGGTGAACGACCGACTACCCAGCGCGGGCGGCGTCGGCTAGCGTTTTCCTAGCGCCGTAGCCGGCGCGTTCGCCGCCGCCGTCGACACGCCTCCGGCCGACCCACGCCTGCCCGATCGGTTGGTAATCGCGGGAACGACCCACCGCCGCTCCCCCGGTTCGGCAGGATCGTCCCAACGAGGAGGTGCCGTCGTGCAGGACACCCGCGCTCTCGCCCTGACGTTCGAGGTGAGCGGCCTGCCACCGGTCAAGACCGAAGCGTTGTCCATCTTCGCCGCCGGGCATCGGCAGGCGACGAGGGTCCGCACCCTGCTCCAGGCCGCCCTCGCCGCGGCCCAGCGCACCGGCTGGACGCCGCTGCCCGGGCCGATCGAGGTGGACCTGGTGTTGCGCTGCCCGCCCGGGCACCGGACGTCCGACGCCAGCACCCTGCTCGGCGGCGTCTGCGCCGTGTTGCAGGACAAGAAGCGGGTGTCGACCATCGGGCTGGCCCACCTCGGCGTCCTGGTGGACGTCGCGCTGTACGACGACGACCGGCAGATCCGCCGGTTGTCCTACCACGAGGAACCGGCGGAAGACTTCTCGTACCAGGTGCGGGTCGCCGCCGTACCGACCGGGGTTTGACCGACGTCCGCGGTGGGGTATCGCGGACGCCGACGAAGGGAGCACCGATGTCGGAGCCACATGTCACGCTCGACCCCCGCGGGCTCGATCCTGTGCAGCAGAAGCTGCGCGGCCCGCTGGAGGAGCAGCTGACCTCGGCCCTTCAGGCGGCCACCGACCGGGTCCGCGGCGACTACGCGGGCGAACCGGTCGAGCAGGTCTGCCAGCGACTGTTGGAGGAGACCCGCTCCGGGTTGCACCCCGACATCGCCGCCGGGTTCAACCCGGACATGGACGAGTTCTGCCGGGTCGCGGTGGCGATCGTCCGACGCGAGGCCGACTGAGCCGCGACGCTTCTCAGTATCGGCTCAGTTGGGCGTACGGGCTGAGCACGATGCGTGGTGACAGCGCCGGGTCCAGCCAGTTGAGCACGTCGACCAGGTGGTCGTGGGCGAGGGAGACACAGCCGGCGGTGGCGTTGCCGGCGGTGGTGCTGAACTGGTGCAGGAAGATCCCGCTGCCCGCGTTCGGCACCGGCTTCGCCACGTTCGGCGGCATGTTGTAGGTGATCACCGCGAAGTGCGTGTACGCGGGGACCTCCTGCCACAGTGCCTCGCTGGCCCCGCCCGGGTTGGTCGCACTGTGCTGGAAGGTGTTGTACAGCGCGGACGACGGGTTCTCGTTCCACCAGTCACCGCTGACCAGCCGGTGGTAGGGGAATCGCACGCCCGGGTTGGCGGCGATGCCGTACATGGTGGGGCCGATCGAGTAGACGCCGGTCGGCGTGGTCGGCACGCCCTCCACGTGGTTGTCGCTGAAGCCCTTCGAGCCGATCCGGGCGGGCAACTTCGCCGCGGCGGGCTGCCAGCCGTTGCGCACCCGCACGTACGCCTCCAGCGTCGCGTAGGTGGTGGTGTAGCTGCTGGCGCCGACGATGATTACCTGCTTCGTCTCCGCCGGCAGCGTCCGCAGCTCACTGGCCCGGTTGTGGCGCGGCAGCGTCGACCACGAGCCGGGAACCGGGGCCGTGCCCCAGGCCGGCCGCAGCGGCCCGCTCGCACCGAGTGCGGGTGCGGCCGGGGTGAGCACGGCCGGGGCGGCCAGACCTGCCGCCGCGCCGAGCAAGAGGGACCTGCGCTTCATGCCGCCATCCTGACAGTCGATCGGCCGCGCGGTCTGCCCGCGCGGCATGGTTGAACATTCGCCGGCCGGGTCAGGACCGGGTCCGCAACTACCCAGCCCTGACCCTCGGCCGTCCGACAGGGGAGCGGACAGCTCCGGCACCCCGCCGCGCGGGCGTGGCACGACGCCACGCGCGAGAACGGGGTGGGCCAGCCACTCCGTCAGCACTCAGCTCCACGGTGCTCACCCGCCGAACGCCGACGCGCCCCGACACACCCCGAAAGGCCGCGAGCGCCGGACCAGGCTAGGTGGGCTCCAACCGGCCGGACAAGCCGCGTCGGACCGCCGGAGGCAGGAGTGATGCCACGGGGAAAAACAGGCATCTCGGCGTAACGCCACCATGATCGCCGACGCTGTTTGCCTTCAGTACGGTCAGAAGTGCGCCAGCAGGTCCCGGAACGCGGCGAGCCGCAGCACCCCGTCGTCGGTCGGGTCCAGCTCGTCCTCCTCCAGCACCCACGTGTTCGCGTTCGGAATGAACACCGCGTTCAACCCGGCCGCCCGCGCCGGCAGGATGTCGGACTTCGGGGAGTTGCCGATCATCCAGGCGTCGGCCGGCGCGAAGCCGTGCTCCCGAGTGAGCCACCGGTACGTGTCGACGTTCTTCTCAACGACGATGTGCGCGGCCCCGAAGTGGTGCAGCAGGCCGCAGGCGTCCAGTTTGCGCTGCTGCTCCTCCTGGTCACCCTTGGTCAGCAGCAGCAGCTCGTGCCGGCCGGCCAGCTCGTCGAGCGCGTCGGCCACCCCCGGCATCAGCTCCACCTGGTGCTCGACGAGGGCCACCGCCAGCCGGTCGATCTCCTGACGTTCGGAGTCGGTGGCCGGCCGCTCGCGTAGCCGTTCCAGGCACTCCGCCAGGCTGCGCAGGAAGACCTTGCTGCCGTACCCGTGCGCCACCGCGTTGGCCCGCTCGATGTCGTCGAGGACGGCCCGCAGCGCGGCCCGGTCCAGGGTGGGGTGGTCCAGCCAGCCCAGGAAGTCGTCGATCACCCGCTCGAACACGACGTTGTTCTCCCACAACGTGTCGTCCGCATCGAAGATCAACACCTGTGCCTGCTGCCGCCCCGCCACGCCGACCGTCATGCCATCCCCTCCCCGCGCCCACCGCCCGGCAGGCCGAGGGCCAGGATAGGCGGCACACGGATTTCAGATCTTCCGGATTTTCCGTGAACCGCTCGGGACGGCTCTTGAGGAGTACGGCATGGTCACCATGAAGTGGGTCACCGGCGCGGCGATGCTGGCCTGCGCCAGCGCGCTGGTGGGGTGCCAGGGCGAGGCGGACACGGCGCCGGGCACCGCGGCGGGCACGCCGACGCCATCGGGCGCGGTCACCGGCGCGCCGACGCCCACCGCGGGGGCACCGGCCACGTCGTCGGCAGCGGCTGCCGACCCGCTGCTCTCCGGCAAGCGCGAGGTCACGATCACTCGGGTGCAGGGTTCGGGAGAGGCGCTGGAGCTCGGCGGGCGGCTTGAGGAGGGCGGTGACACCGGCGGTCGCGTCCTGTTCGTGCCGACGCCGATCGGCGGCGACCGGTACGTGATCAGGGCCTTCGGCGTGAAGGACGACCACCCCGCCAACGACGACCCCTCCTGCTGGCAGGTCAACGGCCTGGACATCGAACCCGAACTGACCATCGAGTCCGTCGTCTGCGACCAGGACGACCCGATCCAGCGGTTCACCATCATCGCCAAGGGCAACGGCACGTACGCGATCGGCAGCGAGACCCGATACCTCCAGCACCTTCCCGGCAACGGCCTGGTCCTCAAGGAGTTGGGCAACGCCCCGCTGAACACCACGTTCCGGTTCACCGACAAGGGCCCGGCCGACCGCCAGCCCCTCAACTGACCACGATCGGGGGCGTCGGCGGTGGCGTGGGCACGGGCCACCGCAACAGCCGTTGCGCGATCAGCGCCTCGCGTTCCTCCTGCCCCTCAGGTCGAAGCCGGCCACCGCGGGTGAGCATCACCACGCCGTGCAGCAGGCTCCAGCCCACCTCGGCGAGGGTGTCCGGGTCCCGGCCCTCGGCCAGGGGGGTCAGGGCCGCCCGCAGCTCGGCGAAGACCGCCCGCGGCGCGGCCGGCACACCATCCACGCCGAGGGCCAGGTCGGGGGTCAGCGCGAGCATCGCGTCATAGACCTCGGGATTGGTGTACGCGAAGTCGAGGTACGCGGTCGCGACCGCCGGCCAGACCCCCTCGGGGCTGCCGACGGTCTCCGCGTGCGCCTCGGCGAGATCGGCGGCCAGGTCGGCGAAGGCGCACACCGCGACGGCGGCGATCAGCGCCTCCAGGTCGGCGAAGTGCCGGTAGATGTCACCCATGTCGATCTCGGTGCGTTCGGCGAGCCGTCGGGTGGTCACACCCGCCCAGCCCTCCGTCTCGGCCAACTCTCGCGCGACCGTGACGAGGAGGTCACGCCGGTCCTGTTCAGTGGCCTTCTCGGCAGGTCCGGGCACGCCCACGAGCGTAAGGGCGTACACCTGCCGTAGCGGCCAGGTGACGGATTGGTGACTGTTGTGGTGCGTCCGCCCCCTCCCCCCACGTGCCACATCCGGCCCCTGCCTCGTTAGGCGAGGAGATCACCGCGACGGGAGGGCACGTGCTCGTTCGGCGACACCGGCGCGTGGCGAGCCGATGAGCGAGAACCACGTCGGACGACTGGTGCGCAGCGAGGCCAGCTTCCAGCGGGCAACCTTCCTGGAGCTCTTCCTCGATCTGGTCTTCGTCTTCGCCCTCACCCGAATCTCGGCGCGGGTGATCGTCGATTTCACCGACGGCCAACGCGGCGTGTACGCGGGGCTCGGTCAGGCCCTGCTCCTCTTCCTGGCCCTGTGGGCGGTCTGGTCGCTGACCGTCTGGTCCACCAGTTGGCTGGACCCGGAAGCGCCGATCGTCCAGACCGTCATCGTGATAACGATGGTCGGCGCCATGACGATGGCCGTCGCGGTGCCCGACGGCTTCGGCGCAAGGGCCGGTCTCTTCGCCATCACCTACGTCGGCCTCCAGATCGGCCGGGTGGTCTACTTCCACATCGCCGGGCACGGCCGACCCGACCCTCGACAGACCACCCGGGTCCTGGTCTGGTTCGGTCTGAGCGCGCCGCTTTGGGTCATCGGCGGCCTGGCCAGCACGGGCACGGTCCGCGGGGCGCTGTGGACCCTCGCCGCGCTGATCGACTACACCGGATTGTTCCTCGGCTGGCCGACCCCGCGCATCGGCGCGCAGCGGATCGGTGGCCAAATGATCGCGGCCGAGCACCTGGCCGAGCGGTACCAACAGTTCTTCCTCATCGCGATCGGTGAGGCGGTCTTCGTCATCGGGCTGGCGTACAGCGGTAGCGAATTTCATGCCGACCAGACGGGCGGCTTCCTTCTTGCCCTGACGACCACCGTCCTGCTCTGGCGGATCTACTTCCACCTTGCGGGAAGGGTGCTGGATGCGGCCATCGGCCGCGCCCGGGACGCCGCCCGACTCGCGACCGACATGGCGTTCGCCCACATGGCCATGATCGCGGGGGTGGCGCTGACCGGCGTCGGCTTCGAACTGTTCATCACCGAACCGCTCGGGCATTTCCCGGCGGTCTGGCTCATCGCCATCTTCGGCGGCCCCGTGCTCTTCCTCGCCGGGCGGTCCATCCTCGAATACCAGGTCTTCGGCCGGGTCTCCCGGAGTCGGATCGCTGGCCTGCTCGCCCTCGGCCTGCTCACGCCGGTTGCAGTGCACCTCCAGCCGCTCACCGCCGGCGCGGTTGCCGCCGTGGTGCTGCTCGGCGTCGCCGGAGCGGACACGCGACGCTCCCGCCACCGGTCGCCGGAGAGCCCCACGCCCCCGTTCTAGATCCGCAGGACTGCTCCGTGCGGCAGGGTCGATGCCGGCCGGTTCACCAACTCTCGCCGGTCAGCCGCAGAGGGCCTTGTTCAGGAACGCGTCGACGGCGTCGTCGGGGTCGCCGGTGAAGTCGGGCGTGAGCACGATCGTGACCTGGCGGCGCCGGTCATCGGTCAGGTACGACCAGGACTGGTACGCCAGGGCATCGCCGTCGTTGCCGTACACACGGATGCCGCACGAGGTGTCCCGCCACCAGGCCAGCCCCAGCCCGTACCTGCCACCCTCGACACCCGGTGTCTTCATCTCGTCGAGCAGGTGATCCGGCAGGAGGCGCCCACCCAGCAGTGCGACGAAGAACCGGTTGAGGTCCCTCGTCGTGGAGATCATCTCGCCACCCGCGCCCATCACCGACGGGTTCATCCTCGTGTAGTCGACGAGGCTCGTCCCGCCGTTCTGCCGTATCCGCACGTAGCCGTGCGGATGCGGGCCGGCGATTCGCGAAGAGGCCCCCGGCACCGAGGTGTCGCGCAGCCGCAACGGTGTGATGACCCGACGCTTGATCTCCTCGCCGTACGACTGGCCGGTGGCCTCCTCCACGATCTGGCCGAGCAGGAGGTAGGCGGTGTTCGAGTAGGCGAAGGCCGAACCCGGCGGGTCGAAGACGGGCGGGTTGGCCACCGCCCGCTGAACAAGCTCGGCCGGGCTCCAGGTCCGCCACCGGTTGGTCAGGAACTCCGGTTCCGGCGGCAGCGGCAGCGTCCGCAGATAGTCGTACAGGCCGCTGGTGTGGTTGAGCAGGTGGCGCACGGTCACGCGGTGACCGTCCGGAACGACTCCGGGCAGCCACCGGTCGACCGTGTCGTCCAGCCGCAACCACCCCTCGTCAACGAGTTGCAGGACAACGGTGGCGACGAACGTCTTCGTGATGCTGCCGACCCGGAATCGGCCCGCCACCGGGACCGGCCGCGACTCGCCCAGTTCGGCGACACCGCTGACGCCCCGCCAGACGCCATGCTCGTCACGCACTTCCGCCAACGCACCCACCGCCCCGGCGGCCACGACGTCGTCCAGCCGCTTCTGCAACGCGCCGCGATCCGCTTCCTTCGCTGCGGCGCTGGCAACGGCCGGCACCCCGATCACCGCCAGAGCCGTCGTCACAGCGACCAACGCCCGATGCACTCGCTTCATCCCGACCCCCTGGGAACAGTTCGTCGACATCGAGCCTGAACCCGTAGGCGCGACGGACATATCCGGGAACACCCGGGACTCCCCCCTGAGAGCAGACCCGGGCGATCAGCGGCGCAGGGCCGTTTCGCTCCGCATGTGCGACAACTTCTCGGGGTTGCGCACCGCGTAGACCCCACTGATGAGACCGTCATCGATACGCAGCGCGAGGACCGTGTCGACCGCGCCGTCGAGCCGCAGAACCAGCGCCGGGTGACCGTTGACCTGGGCAGGGTGCAGCGACATGGTCGCGGTCCTGCCGTGTGTGCTGCACAGCAGGCGGGCCACCTTGTCGGCCCCGGCGACAGGCCGCAGCACGGCCTGCTTGATCCCGCCGCCATCGCCGAGGAGCACGACATCCGGCGCGAGGACGTCGAGCAGACCCTGCACGTCGCCGGTCTCGACCGCCAGCCGGAACGCGGTGAGCGCACGTCGGGTTTCGGCCGGCGAGACCATCCCACGGGGCCGCCGCGCGGCGACATGCGCCCGCGCACGGTGGGCGATCTGACGAACCGCGGCCGAACTCTTGTCGACCGCCTCGGCGATCTCGTCGTACCCAAGGTCGAAGACCTCACGGAGTACGAACACCGCCCGCTCGGTCGGCGCCAGCGTCTCCAGCACCAGCAGCATCGCCATCGAGACGCTCTCGGCGAGTTCGACGTCGTCGGCGACGTCGGGTGCGGTCAACAGCGGCTCGGGTAACCAGGAGCCGACGTAGGACTCCCTACGCCGGCCGACCGCACGCAGCCGGTTGAGCGACTGGCGGGTGGTGATCCGGACCAGGTACGCACGCTGGTCCCGCACCGTCGAGAGATCAGCGTCCGCCCACCGCAGCCAGGTCTCCTGGAGTACGTCCTCCGCGTCGGCGGCCGAGCCCAGCATCTCGTACGCGACGGTGAAGAGCAGGTTCCGGTGGGTGACGAACGCGTCGACGGCCCGGTCCCCCCGGCCGTCCGCACTCATGATTCCGCCCCCAGCATCCATGCGTCCTCCAGTCTCGCCGAACTCGACCGCGTCGCCCACCAGACACCGGCCTCCGGCCTTCTGTGACGCCGGGCGCCCGTGCTCCTCGTCACTCGACGAACTGTCACAGCGCACCGGCGGGCGGTGTCTCCTGTGCGACCCGAGACGGAGGGAAACTCATGAACCTGGCACTGTGGATCGCGGCCGGACTGCTGGCCGCAGTCGCCCTGACCGGCGGCATCACCAAGACGTTCGTACCCAAGCAGAAGTTGGCCGGGACCAACGGCGGCGGGTGGACCGGCGACGCCTGCGTCGGCTTCGTCAAGACCCTCGGCGTCCTCGAACTCCTGGCAGCCGTCGGCCTGATCCTGCCCGGCGTGCTCGACATCGCGCCGGTGCTGGTAGCGGTGACCGCCATCTGCTGGATCCTGCTGATGGTCGGCGCGGCGAGCACCCACCTGCGTTATGGCGAGGCGAAGTTCGTCGGGCTGAATCTGGTCTACCTCGCGCTGGCCGCGTTCGTGGCCTGGGGCCGCCTCGGGCCCGAGCCCTTCGGCGGCTGACCTGAGCCCACTCCTGCCCCGGCTGGTCGACCGTGCCCCGCTGTCCAGGTGGATGCGCCATGGCGCGGCGCTCAGGAGGGCGCGGCGGCGGGGAAACCGTCGGTGAGCGCGACGATCACCCGCTGGATCCGGTGATCCGCTGACGAGTCGGTGTGGCCGGTCAGCGCGACGTGGTGCAGCACGCTGACCACCGCCAGAGCGAGCGCCTCGGTGTCGACGCCGGCCGGCACCCGCCCACGGCTCTGCTCGGCGGCCAGGTAGCCGGCGACCGCGCGTTCGATCCCCCGCAGCCCCGACATCCCGCTGCCCAGGACCGCCTCGACGTTCGCCGTCAACTCCGGGCGGAATGCGGTCAGCCGGGTCAACGCCGTCAGCGTGCCCAGCGGCGTCGCCAGGACGGCCTGGCGCAGGTTGTCGGCGACAGTGCCGGACCCGGCGCGCTCCGGCAGGCCGGCCACCTCGCCGGAGATGTGGAAGACGCGGTCGACCGCGAACCCGGTCAGGAAGTCGTCGAAGTTCGCGAAGTGCGCGTAGAGCAGGCCGGTCGCGACCCCGGCCTCGCGCGTCACGGCCCGGCCGGTGAGCCGGCTCGGCCCCTCTTCCACGATCAACCGCTCGACGGCAGCGAAGAGTTGCTGTCTGAGCGCTGGGATGGCGACTCCACGCGGCATGGCTGGAGTCTAGGCGGTTCCGCAGCCGGCGGTTGCGCCGGTATGAACAGTCGCTCATACTAGTTTGAGCAGATGCTCATTCTCGGTGGCGAGGTGCTGGATGAAACGTGCGGTGATCGTGGGCGCGGGGATAGCCGGGCTGGCCACAGCCCTCCGACTCCACCAGGACGGGTGGCAGGTCACCGTGGCCGAACGGGCCCCGGCCCGACGCAGCAGCGGCTACATGGTGAACCTGATCGGGCCCGGCTATGACGCCGCCGAACGCCTCGGCCTGCTCCCCGCGCTGTCCGCCGCCGACCTGGGGCTCTTCACCACCGTGCTGGTCCACGCCGACGGACGACCCAAGTTCACCGTGCCGTCCGCCATCGCCGAGGCCGCACTCGGCCCACGGGCACTCTCGGTGTTCCGCGGCGACCTGGAAGCCAGCCTCTTCGAAGCGGTGCGGGACCGTGTCGACATCCGCTTCGCCACCACCGTCGCGTCCGTCGAACAGGACACCGATCACGTACGCGTGGAGTTGAGCGACGGCACCGTCGAGCAGGCCGACCTGCTGGTCGGCGCCGACGGGGTGCACTCGGCCACCCGCACCGCCGTGTTCGGCCCCGACTTCCGGGTGGACCTCCCGTACCTCGTGGCCGCCTTCCCCCTGCCCCACCCGGTGCCCGGCGTGCCCGAGTCGTCCGCCACCACGTACATCGGCCCCGGGCGCACCGCGGCGATCGTCAACCTGGGCCCGGAGCGGTCATCGGCGTTCTTCACCTACCGCAGCGCGGAGCCCGCCGCCGACCTGAGGCGCGGGCCGGTCGACGCGCTGCGGGCCGCGTTCGGAGATCTGTCGGGCGGCGTGCCCGACGCGATCGACCACCTGGAGAACGACCCGGCCAGCGCCTACTTCGACGCCGTCAACCAGGTGGTCATGCCGCGCTGGAGCACGGCCGCATCGTCCTGCTCGGAGACGCGGCGTGGTGCGTGACGCTCTTCGCCGGGCACGGCGCGGCCCTCGCACTGGCCGGCGCCGACCACCTCGGCGCCGCCCTGCGGCGGCACGCCGCCGACCTCCCGGCCGCACTCGCCGAGTGGGAGACCGGACTACGCCCGGAGGTCAGCAAACGACAGGCCCTCGCCCGCCGGGGAATGGCCCAGTACGCGCCGCCCAGCCGATTCCACGTCTGGATGAGCGATCTGACCATCCGGGCGATCACCCTGCCCGGCGTCAGCGGCCTCGTCCGGCGAGGTATCGAACGGGCAAACCGCTGAGCGACGCCCCGCTCACCTGGCCGTTCGTCCGCGTCCCTCAGAGGTGCTCGAAAACGCCCTGGAACGCCGGACGGTCACGGTCACCAGGGGTGACCCGCCACCCGTTGATCAGCTGTCGGGGCACGGATGGCAGCGCGGTCAGTTCGGCGGCGTACTCACGAACCAACGCCGGCAACCGGTAGCCAGCCGGCTCGTCGAGGTACACCAGGTGCGTGTCGATCAACTCCTCGAGCGCCCGCCACACGCGCTCGGCCGTGACGCCGAGCCGCGCGGCGGCGCTGTCCGGCAGCAGCTGACCGTCCGGTGCGCCGCCGAGTAGTTCGATGAGCCGACCGGCCACCTCGTCCTCCGAGCGAACCGCCGCGAAGCCGGTGGCGAGCCGATCCCGCATGGAGAGGTCACCGTGCGCCAACCAGTCCAGCCGACGACGTCCGTCGCCGATCTGGGCGACCAGCCGATCCATGGACAGCGCCGGCCGGCCGGCCAATCGCGCGCCGACGACCCGCAGGGCCAGCGGCAGTCCGGTGCAGAGCCGGAGCAGTTCCCGGGTCGCGGCGGGATCGGCGTCAAGTCGCTCCGGGCCCACCAGCGCCCCGAGCAGGGTTCGCCCGTCAGCGTCACCGAACGCGCCGGCCGTGATCCGGCGTACCCCGTCGAGGCTCCGCAACTGGCGCTGGGCGACCACGACGAGCCCGGGCCCGGGACCAGCGGGGACCAGTGGGCGTACCTGCGCGGCGTGGGTGACCCCGTCCACCACCAAGAGGAGGCGACGGCCGGCGAGCCGGGAGCGGAGCCGGCCGGCCCGCTCCTCCGGGTGCTGCGGGACGTCGGCGGCGGCGACGCCGAGGCTGCGCAGCACCCGGGCGACGACCTCCTCGCCCGGCACGTCGGTCTGGTACCCCAGGTCGACATAGACCTGACCGTCGGGAAAGGCGGCCGCGACGGTGTGGGCGGCGCGGACCGCGAGCGCCGACTTGCCGCCGCCGGCGGGGCCGCAGACCACCGCGACGGCGGGCGTAGGGCCGGTCACCGCGGCGACCACGTCGGCCATTTCCCGGGTACGCCCCACGAAGGCGACCAGGTCCGCCGGCAGCTCGCGGGGCGCCACCCAGCTTCCGTCGACGGCCGGTACCCGGTGCTGGGCGACAGCGACCGGCTCGGCCACCACAGGCGGCACCCAGATCAGCTCGGGCGATCGGTCGAGCATGGCGCGGTGCAGTGTTGCCAGTTCGCTACCGGGCTCGATGCCGAGCTGGTCGTAGAGGCTGTCTCGGGCCGCCCGGTACGCCGACAGCGCGGCGGGGGTGTCGCCGCACCGGTAGAGGGCCAGCATCAGCTGCCCCCAGGCACGTTCCCGCAACGGATGGGCCGCGAGGTGTTCGCGCAGACCGGCGAGCAGGTCGGAGTGCTCACCGACGGTCAGCCGGAGTTCGGTCAGCTCCTCGAAGATCTGCAGCCGCTGCTCGTCAAGCGTCGCCCACCGGTTGTCCAGGGAGGTGCTGCGCGGCACGCCCCCACCGGCCGGCCCGCGCCACTGGGCGAGGGCATCAGTGAGCTGGCCTATCACGGCCACCGGGGCAACGTTGTCCCGTCCCGCCCGGGCACCCCCCGCCAGGCGGAGGAACTCGACGACGTCCAGCTCACCTGCGGCCAACCGCAGCTCGTACCCGCCTGGGTGGGCGACGATCCGGTCGCCGACCGCGCGGCGCAGGCCGGCCACGTGGGAGCGGAGGTTCGCCACCGCCGACGCGGGCGTGGAATCGGCCCAGACCATGTCCGAGAGCCGGTCCAGCGAGACCGGCCGGTTCGCCTCAAGGGCAAGCCCGGCGAGCACCGCCCGACGCTTGGCAGCACCCATCGTCACGAGCTGGCCGTCGACCCGTAGCTCCACAGTGCCCAGCAGCCGAATATCGATCGTCATCTCACCGCTCCCCCGTTAACCCATGAGCGCGCTCAGGCTAGGCGGCGGTGCAATGGCACGACAAGGCTGGCGTGGGGCGACAGTGAGGTGACGAACGTCTATTTCCACGACAGCGTGTTGATGTAACGAAATCGGTAGGACAGGCGCTCCATCGAAGAAAGGCTGACTACGTCAGGCAGCCGTCCTCGCAGGAGCAGGGCCGGGTGGGTGTGGAACTCGCTCCACGCCCACCCGGCTGCCGTGCTGATTAGAGGGACAGGATAAAGGGCCGAGCGACATCACCAAAATGCATCAGGATGGAATCTCCCCGAGAGCAGACTCCCTGCGGGACACCAGGCAGTGGCGATCCGTCGGGCAGGACTACGCGAACTTCCTCAGTCAGGTCGAGGCCCGCCTCCGTCACCTGATACCGGCTTGCCACATCGAAACCGGATAACGGGCCACCCCTCCTCCTCGGCCATTCAAAGCGACCCAGGAGGAGTACGTGATCGCCTCGCACCGCCAGCCCGGAAGGCGACTGGGTCTTCGTCGCCTTGAAAGTGGTCTCTCCGCCTCGATCCAATGTGACCACCGAATTGTCCAGGTCCACTGCTGCCACCACGCCGGCCGTTGACACATTGAGCGCGTAGCAGTGGAAGCCGACATCAGCCGCACCGGAGTCCGTGGAGAGGACCCAGGAGAGATGGCCGTCCGCCGACCAGCAGCAAATTCCGGGGAGTAGGACCCCAGCTGCGAGGTCCTGCCGTCCCGCACTTGGAGGTAGCGCCCAGAGACCCGCCTGGTCGCGGTATCCAACCCAGAGGGCACCAGCATCGTCGACCGCCAGATGGGAGAACTGGCTGCCCACAGAGATGCTCCGGATGACTCTGCCCTCGGAATCCCCGATCCACACATTCTCTGCCTGTGGCCCATGCTCTCCACCGGAGCCCGACCTGATGGAACGACTGGCGAAGACGTATCCGCGAGGTCCGTAGTCCACAAGGTCGGCGACCTCGGGCAGATCCGGCAGCGGCGTGAACGTCCCCTCCCGGCAGACTGCCATCCCCCGCTCGGGCAAGGCGGCGCCTGCCGCCCCGGCCATACCGCATCCGGCCTCATCGGGAACCGTCGAAGCCAACAGGAAGATTTCCTTGCCCCAGAAGTCAAGCCCGGAGTACACCGCCTTCCATCCACTCCCAACAGATGGCGCCACCGCGTCCCGCAAAACCTGCATGAGACCTCCCCGAATCGGTATCGAGCTGGTCGGCGTTGTCGTGCGACGCCTCCGTGGGCCCGCGTCGGACCACGACATGCCCCCCGCGGTTGCCCGTCCAACTCATGACGCTGATCGGACTACCACCAGCAAGCACATACCGGTTGCCCGGGGACGGATCCATCGCCAGGCACATGCGACGTCGATGCCGCCGAACGAACCATCTTCAATATCACCGGGAGGCGCCGCAGGGATGATCGTGAGGCGGAATTGGCGCGCGTACCAATTCAGGAGCGCAATCACGTCGACAGAGGGCCCTATCGGGAAGCTGCCACACTACGCCTTAGCTCAGAATGCTGGATAGCCTATCCCGCACAATAAGGTACCCGTGCAAGTCATCCGATGGAAGATCTTCGTCGCCAGACTCCGAGAGTCTTTCCCCGGCGACCTCATTGGGGTCCTCGTCGTCATAGAGGACCACGAAACCACGAGCCCTAACGTCACCCCTGTAAAATTCCGATGATGGCCACATCATCCGGCCCCAGTCAGGGAGTCGGCCAACAAGAGGCCATTCGCCGTTGACTAGTGGGATATCACCGAACCTGGCAATAAGGACCGCGTTCTCTGGGTGCAGACTCGGAGGTTCTTCTGGAACGGCAACGAGCGCTGGTCCGAAGAAGTACCCGACAGTGACCGCACTACGTCCGTGCCTGGTGACAAGAGCAAGAGCATTTGCGCCGAATCGAAGGGGAACAGCGAATACCATTCCCTCTCTTATGTCGCGCCGTTTCATCATCACCCCCTAGAACACGGAACTCAACCAATCGCGCGCCGCCCAGCGAGACGAGCATCGAGCCGGGATCCTTTACGACCCCGGCTCGATGCTGTGAATCAGCCCGGCTGGTTACGCCTCGCTCTCAAGGTCCTCCAAGTGATCAAACAGGGCTTGGCAAATCAAACGATCGAATGAGTCGTCCCGTATCTCCCTCAGACGCTCGCTGTGGCTCACCGGCAGTCGGCGGGCCACAGCGCCCGGGGATATTTGTTTATGGTAGACGAGAACATCGAAGTTGCGCCTCGCATTGGTTACTCAATCAGCGCTTCCAATCAGCGGCCAATTGATCTGCAAGCTCCAGCATTTCCTCATCACTGAGCGGGGGAACGATGTAACCACTGGACACGACGTGCGAAAGAAAATCCGTTGAGAGTTCCACGTGATGTCTTCTCAGGTAATGCGCAAGGTCATAGCGCCACACCCAAGTCCCATCGCTGATCCACGAGGAACACCCCGAAGCCTCCTGGTAACCGTACTCACCAGTGATGACATCTGGCCCACCCTCCATGGCCGGGATGATCATATGGCCATCATCCAGGTACTGCAGGATCTGCCCTTCGTCTGGCTCCCCGACGGCGCGCACCGATGCGTGGATGCTGGGCTCGCCCATCTCCACAGCTCGCTTCGGATCCAGCTCCGGGAAAAATCCGACCTTCTTCAGCACCTCAACCTCCGACGATGGCCAGGAACATGCGTGGTTGTCGTCGTTCATCTTCTGGGTGACGTCGTGCGACCGGTTGCCGTTGAGGTCGTAGTCGAGGACCGATTCGGAGACCAAGGTCGTCCCGTTCGACTTCTTCTCCGTCTGGGACTTCAACAGCCCGTCGAGGAAGTACGTGTAGTCGACGGTGTTGCCGTTGCCCTTGACCTCCTCGAGCTTTTCGCCCCGGTCGGTGTAGAGACCGCCTCGGGGGTTGATCGCCAGGGAACTCCCCACATCCCCATATCCACCCAGCCCATGCGCTCGATCTCAACGGAGCTTCGCCCATATCCGACACGCCAACGCGGGCATCATCACTCCCCGCCACTATCGATCATGAAACGGCTGTGCGGAACGATGCCCTCCGGATGGACATCCGGTGGGCATCGTCGCCATTCTCAATCCTGATCCTTCTCCAGCGATTCCGCTCTTTCATTCAACGCTGCGGCGATTTCATCCCAGTCGGGACCGAAGTTTCGCAGATCCGTCGCCGCCTCTCTCAGCAGAGCCACGTCGTCCGGCCTCTGTAGACAGGCCATCCGGTACGCGAGATTGCGCGCCCACACCGGTAGGCCCATCCAATCCTCGTCGAGCACGGTATGGAGCACGGCGACGATTTCATCCGCCGGCGTGAATGTGATCACTTCGACGAACTCCTGCTCGATGTTCCTGACCTCGGCCAGACCGCGCTCGCCGAACTGACCCGACGACAACGTCCGAGCCAGGTCAAGCAAGGTTTCCACTCGGCCTCCACATCCCCGTCAGTTGAGCCAGTATGTGCTGACGCCGACCCTATCAGGACCGATCTGGACTGCGTTGTAGGTGATCGACTTCCCATCCACATCGATCACGCGTTCCTCCGTGCCCACATTTCGCCCGACTTGGGGAAGCGCACCGCCACCCGACTTGAACTTCTCGATATCAGCGATGATCGCCTGCTCGACCTGGTCCGGGGTGAGGTTGGCGCTCCGCAGATCCGTACCAGTGCGATGCGGACGGTTGAATCCGTTCTCCGTGTTGATCTGATAAGTCGTACCGTTGGACTCCCAATCCCTACGCAGGTTCCTATCGCCCGGGTCGAGTCCGTTGGTCTTGGTGACCTTCGGGCCGCCTCCGGTGCCTCCACCACCCTTCCCTGGCGGGTTCTCCAGCTTGCCAGCGCCCACCCGTTGTCGTAGTAGCTGTACGTGGTGTCGTTGCGCACCGACTGACCCGCCGACGGCGGCGCGGACAACGTCGCCAGACGGCCCACCTCGTCGTACGTGTAGGTGGTCTTGTCCGCAGTGGTGTAGCGGGCGTCGTCCTTGTCGTACGCCGACTGGGTCTCCTTCACCCGGTTCAGCGCGTCATAGACCGTGACCTGGGCGAAGTCGTCCGGGCCGTCGGTAGTCGCCACACCCCGCGGACTGATGACCTTGGTCGTGTTACCCACCTGGTCGTACTCGCACCTGGTGAAGCGGTATGAGATGGTGCCGAAAAAGTCCAGCACGTAGTCGGTGCGCCGGTTCCCCTCCGTCGACGACGGCGGGGTCTTCACCTGCGTCGTGTACGTCGACTTGGAGGCTGTTAACGGAGGGCTGAGGCCCGGCCGTCATCGGCCGGGCCTCAACTCGTGGTCGTGCTATCCGTAGTTGAACATGCCGGCGTAGGGGTCGGGCTCGCCGGTCCACGGGTCCACCCCGGACCGCAGCCGGCGCATGTACTCCGTCCGGGTCAGGAAGGCGGCCCTCCTACGGCCGAAAAGGCCGACGTCACCCAGAGGACAGGTGGGGGAGTCTCCTTCCAGGTGGCGGACGAGAAACTCGACCATCCCACAGTCGTAGCGACGCCAGATGCTCTCGCCGCGGTTGTAGACCAGCACCGGCCATTTCTCGGGGTCCGGGTCGGAGGCGTCCCAGCACAGGTTGTCGCCACTGGAGTCCACGGCCCACAGGATCAGCCGCGGGGTCGCGCCCTCAAGGTCACGCTCCTTACGCGACTCCTGCTACAGGACCCTGGCGAACGCCGTACCGGCACGCATGTCAGCGCCGTCCCCGTCGGGCGGATCGACCCAGGGCTCCGGTGTACCGATCACCAGATAGTCCTCGATCATCCCCGCTCCATAGATTGCGATGAAGCGCTGGTACGCGGCCGGGAAGGCCCTCCCCCAGGACTCGGCGATCTCGTCCCAGTCGACCACCGTGTCGCTGTCCGTCACGGGCGGCATGAGAAGCAACAACCCTCCAACTCCGCGGGTTCAGGCACCACGTCTCCTCAACTCGGCGATCAACTCATGCCCCCAGTTGGTACCGGGGCCCCGGTGTTGGGATCGTTGAACGCTCCGAGGTTAGTCC
The DNA here is from genome assembly GCF_022229015.1 of Micromonospora foliorum. Taxonomy (GTDB): domain Bacteria; phylum Actinomycetota; class Actinomycetes; order Mycobacteriales; family Micromonosporaceae; genus Micromonospora; species Micromonospora foliorum. The sequence goes on along the minus strand of NZ_JAKKFF010000003.1, from coordinate 19,103 downwards.
CGTCGTACGTGTTCGGAACGATGTCGTCGATCGCGATGCCGGATGTGCCGTCGGGATTCGTGCCGTTGGCGGTGATGTGGAAGCCGACCGGCGCTGCCAACTGCACGACGTGGAAATGGGCGACGACCAGCAGCGCGTGCGGCAGAACCTGCCGGATGGCGGCCTTGAACACGGTGCACATGTCGATCGCCCCGCTTGGATCTGCTCGCGCCAAACCGGTCGGCGAGCGGCGAGCCCTCGCAGCTCTTCACTTGTGACCATCCGAACTGGCCAATCGGATGATCACCCGTGAGCTGCGAGCCCTCCATGTCCGGGTCGCCGTCAGCCGCGAACCCCACTCAACTTCGAAGATCCAGAAAACTGCGCTCTCAACGCCTGTCGCCCCTAACCTTAGCCACCAGCCCACCTACAAGCAGCGCTAACGCCATTACATGCAGAATCCGAACTCCGAACGCCGCAGGGATTCCCGAGGCTGGCAGGAAAGGCAAGGACGCCAGCCCCCCAACAACTGCAGCAGCAACGACCCCCCAGAACAGTCGGGGAGAAACGGGAACCGACTTATCCCCTCGACCCGGTGCATCCCGGCCGGGAAGTGCCCGAGGGAGGAGCACAACCACCAAACAAGCTCCCACAAGGGTGCTCAGCGAATCCGAGACGGTCCACCACGGAACTCCCGTGGTCTCGTACCAGCGGATTCCAAACACCACGCAGAGCCATCTGTCGGTGTGTGTGAGCCAATCCCAGGCGATGTGAGTCACCGCGCCGACCAGGACAGAACTAACGGTGATCCACCAGGCGTAGCGGACCTGACCGAGATCGGCACAGGCTGACCATCTTCCTGGAAAATACGGCGCGACGACAGGAACGAGTTGGCGGAAGATCCAAACATACGTCAAGGCAACCGGCAAGCACCACCAAAAAAGGGCCGGTATTGAATGCGTGTCAGCGATCCACATACGGGTACCCATAGTCAGGTAGGCGACATCGGGCGCAACGGTTCCGGCCGCGAGTGCGACTCCATCAAACCGCCTTGGGGCCCAAAGCTTCAGCGGCAGTACTGCAGCCAGATGCGAGGGGAATGTTAGCGGCACAAGAGCAGGCTACCTGCTTCCTTCGAGGCTTCTCGCGCGACAAGAACTGCGGCATGAGGCGCGACAACGCCTCCATCCGTGTCAAGGCGACCTAACGGGTCGTAGGGCGAAGCGCGAAGTCCCCGAGGACATCGTGGAGCGCGCAACTCTCGACCACAACACGCCAGGACTCTATCCGACGGGCAGCCGCAAGGACTGAAAATGCTCGCCCGACCGCGCCAATCCCAGATTGGCCGATTCTCAACCATCCCCGGGCAATCATTTAGTGCGATCATGTCGCCCCGTCGCCTCCTGCGAATCGGAGTGAGGACAAGCCTGCCGCCGATTCACGCCAGCAGATCCGAACGGCAGGGTGGCCGAAAGCTCCGGTCGCCCTGCCGTTTCCGCTGTCTGGTGGTGCTTTCGATCCAGTCGATCAGCCGTGTCGCACAGATATGTTGGCCAAAAGATCGGGTCACCCAGGAATAGCGTGCCGTCGATCAAGGAAAAATCTTCGTATCCGGGTATCTTCACGTCCACATATCCTGCCACTAGTCGTTCGGTCTCACCAGCCGCCCACAACTGCTTATTGGAACTGTTTTAATGAAACCTAGCCATCTTTGCGAAATCGCGTATCTGATTCAACGCACCTTCTCGATCCGCCCCAGGGCGTAGAACAAGTTCGGATTCCGCCCAAGACACCAACCGGTCTCTGATCGACAGCAGCAACTCCTGCCGCACATCCTCATCGAACTGGTCCAGTACAACTATTCCCAGGTTCTTATCTACAACTTCATCAAGCGCGCCAGCCGCACTTTTGTCTACAAGACTCCGCGATAGCCGGCGAACCACCCAGTCAAAGAGCCATGACGGTGCCGACCATGCCAGGTCTCGATTTTCCGACAAAGAAATCAAGCCTGCCATGTCCGTTGCCGCCCTCCAACCGTGAAAACTCGCCCCCAAGCGGAGCAATAAACTCTTCCACCTTCGCTACCTGCTCTGGCGTAAACTGCGATACATCCATCAAAACGTAGTACGCCTTGTCGAGATGCTTCGTAATCTGATTTTGATTGGCTCGAGAAGTTGCCTACAGCATCATAGGTTGCCCCGGAGGCGACTTATGGCGTGGATCAGGAGGTAGGAGCCGAACCGATCTCCAATCGACACCTCTGCCCCTTATTCAGACTAACACATCAGCAATAACCTGGATATGCGGTTTTGGCCAGAATCCAGAGCGGCGCCGAGGCAGGCGCCCGCCGTCCGACCGACGGCAGCTGCCGCGTCATTATCTACAATGACTGCCTCTCCACCAATCAGTTCGGCCACCAACAGAGCCAGATTCTCGTCCGTAGGATCGGCATGCAGCGCGGCCAACAAGGGCCAGTAGTCCTTGCCCAAGCGACCTTCGGGATATGCGTGACGGAGAATCTTCAGCATGGGCCTTAGATGAGGTGGAAACACGGCTCAGAGGCCCAGGAATGCGTATCTGACGTCAGCTGCAATCGCTCGGTCATCAGCGCTACCCCATCGAACCCACGGGGAGCCAGAGCTTGAGCGGAAGCAACGGAAAGGTCAACGGCATGGACGAACTCTCTATTTTCCAAAGGTCAATGGCTTGCGTCAATGCAGACCACCAGGCTTGAGGCACCCACCGATCGACTACGCGATCACCATGGCGCTGGGCACCGGCGCCTGCATCATTTCTTATCGCTGACGGAGATGAAGGAGAGAAGCAGAAGTTGCTCTCTTCCACTTTCGATGTTCTCTAAGGTCGCTTGGTCAACTTGCACGAGGACGGTTGGCCCAGTCAGCTTGTTCCACCGCTTAATGAAGAATTTACATACTTCAGCGCCATTGACCTTACCTTGGCCGATGACAGTGAATGGGCCGTCCGGCATTTCATCGACAAGGGAAACGTCGGCAGCATCCCCGGTCAGAAGCTGCATCGGATCAGCTTCCGGAGTCCCGACATACGCGACATTCCACGACGCCCGGTCCACGTAAGAGGCAACCTCCCGGTATCCGTCGAGACTGACGCGCGACGAGCATCTCTTAAGATCCTCGATGGCCTTCCGCTGCCCGGCACAACCGGCAAGAGTGGCGAGGGAGGCAACGAGAAGAAACAACAACAGCCACGCTGCAGGAAAGCTAACGGCCCGCGCCGTCGGTCTGACAGCGCGGGCCTGTTGAGAACTGGTCATGACAGTTACATTATCAGCCACCCAGGATCAAGCATAGTGTTCTTGTACCCTCCCCAGGCAAACTCGGTGATGGATCTGAAGTCCGAGTAGCCTGGTCTGACATCTTGGCCGTACACGTATTTCTGGGCATCCTCATTGAGGTTGCCTGATGTCATCATATCAACCATCCGGTCTCCCCCTTGGTTGTACCCGACGGCCACGAGCTGGTCCGTCGTCAACACGCTGTTATTGTTCTGACTGTCGGCAGTCTCCTGCAACATCTTCACCTGGTAAGTCATAGCCGTGATGGCGAGCTCGTCATCGTTGATCATCTCCTCCCAGGCCCGACCCGCAAAGACCTCGGGGTACCGCTCCGCCGTCTTTTTGAACGTATTTTCTTGCATCTGGCACATGCCAATCGAGGGACCGTGGCCGACCAGAGCTGACCAGACGCCCAACTTATCCAGTCCTACCTGCCCGCCCTCGTAGGTCCTGGCCGCCCCACCCCCCATCGTCCGAAGGCTGCTCTCCTTAATCAAGAGCGCCATCACGGTGACTGGATCGACCCCAGCAGCGGCTGCAGTTTCCTTAACCGTGTCGGAATATTCGAGGAGCTGATCGACAACGGGGATATCGGGAGTATCAAACTGAGTGCTGGCAGCAGCAATCAGGGCTTGATCGTCCGGCCCCAACGGAATGTGACCATCAAGCTCCACGGCCGAAATCGGGTTGCCACCGCAGAACGCATATCGGTTGGCCGTCCAGGGATCGGCGCCCAGCTTCATGTCGGCCAAAGCGCCGTTGTAGCTGTCTCGGGACATGAACCGGTTCAGGCCGGGACTGTAGTCGCGGAAACCCATGTCGTAGTTGCCGGAGGACTGGTCCCACCGCTTGGCGTTGTACCGGTAGGCGTTGTAGGGCTCCTTGGTCGGATCCGCCGCGTCGGGCTTGTCGACGCCTGTGAATTGGGTGTCGTCGTTGGCGCCGTAGGCGGTGTAGCCGTAGGTGGCCTTGGTGTCACCGGTCTTGTCGGTCAGGGTCTCGACGTCGGTGTGCGGGTTGTAGCCGTAGTAGGCGTCCTCGTCCGTGCCATCGGTGTTGTGGGTGACCTGCGACAGTCGCTGGCCCCACGGCGAGTACTGGTACGACTTGGTCAGCTTTCCAGCGACCTCCTCATCCAGAACCTCGCCCGACAGGCCGAGGTAGTTGAAGGTCGTGGCCTTCTCCTTGGCTCCGCCGGCGTCGGTGGTCTTGGTCGTCGTGCGGTCCATCGGGTCGAAGGTGTACTTCGTGACCGAGGTGGCGGTGCCGTTGTTCTTCCGGTTCTCGACGACGTGGTCGAAACCGTCGTACACGTTGCGCTCGATCACCGTCCCCGCCGCCGTGACGGTGTCCAGGCGGCCGAACGGGTCGTAGTTGTACGACGCCGTCGAGCCCCCGGTCACCGCGGTCAGCAGCCGGTTCCGCTCGTAGTTGAACGTGGTGGACGTGCCCTTCACCGTCTGACTGGTGACGTTGTTGTTCGCGTCGTGCACGTAGGTTTCCGTGCCGGCGCCGTCACCGGTCTTCGTCAGCGACGCCAACCGGTCCCGCGGGTCGTAGGTGAAGTCACTGGTCGTGCTCAGGTAAGCGCCGTGGTTGTCGGCGTTCATCTTCTTGGTGACGTCGTGCGACCGGTTGCCGTTGAGGTCATAGTCGAGGACCGATTCGGAGACCAGGGTGGTCCCGTTCGGCTTCTTCTCCGTCTGGGACTTCAGCCGCCCGTCGAGGAAGTACGTGTAGTCGACGGTGTTGCCGTTGCCCTTGACCTCCTTGAGCTTCTCTCCCCGGTCGGTGTAGGTGTACGTCGTCACCTTCGGCGACGCGTCGGTGGCCGACTTGCCGTTGGTCACCTTCGACACCAGGTCGCGCTCGTCGTAGGTGTAGGACGCGTACTGCTTGTCGTGATCGGTGGTCAGCGGCGCGCTGTTCTCGTTGTAGGTGAACGACGTCGAGTTCACCACCGCGCCCGACTTCGACTCGGTGACCTTGTCGACCTGGTTCAGCTTCGTGTAGGTCACCGCGTAGCTGTCGACCCGGGTGCCCGGGGAGGCGTCCGTGATCGTGGTCAGGTTGCCGTTGGTGTCGTACCGGTAGCTGTAGTCGTGCTTCTCGTTGTCGACATCGGCCGCGTTGTCCCGGACGAGCTTCACCGCGTCGGCGACGACCGTGCCGGTGGCCTGGTCCGACAGCGTCACCTTCTGGGCGTTGCCCTCGGTGAAGCTGTACGAGCCGAGGCTGACCCAGGTGCCGGCGCCGGCGGTCTGGTTGACCGTCTTCACCGTCGGGCCCGCGCTGGAGTTGACCGTGTACTTCGCGTCGGTCGCCGCCCCGGACACCGTCGGGAAGCGGGCGTACACCTGGTAGCTGCCCGCCTGGGGCACGTTCAACTGCCAGGTGAACACGTTGGTACCCGTGCCCGCCGCGTGGGTGGCGTAGTCGATGCCGTACCTGTTGGTGGCCGTGTTGGCCGTCGGCCAGGTGCCCGTCGCAGTGGTGTTGTTGAACTCCGAGTTGTCGACCAGCACCACGTGCTTACCCACCGGCACCCCGTCGTCGGACCGGGCCTTCAGCTTCCCGTCCGGGAAGTACGACCAGCTCATGGTCCGGTTGGAGGAGCCGCCCGCCGACGTCAACGTCCGGGCCGTCTGCGCACCCAGCTCGTTGTAGTCGTACGAGGTGACGATGTCCCACGGGTCCGAGGAGGACTTCGCCCACCCGTTGTCGTAGTAGCTGTACGTGGTGTCGTTGCGCACCGACTGACCCGCCGACGGCGGCGCGGACAACGTCGCCAGACGGCCCACCTCGTCGTACGTGTAGGTGGTCTTGTCCGCAGTGGTGTAGCGGGCGTCGTCCTTGTCGTACGCCGACTGGGTCTCCTTCACCCGGTTCAGCGCGTCGTAGACCGTGACCTGGGCGAAGTCGTCCGGGTCGTCGGTGGTCGCCACACCCCGCGGGCTGATGACCTTGGTGGTGTTACCCACCTGGTCGTACTCGTACTTCGTGATGCGGTACGAGATGGTGCCGGAGACGTTCTTGTACGGCACCTTGACCTCGGTCGGCTTACCTCGCCGGTCAAGATTGACCAGCGTGGTGTTGCCGAGCTGGTCGGTGCTGCCGGTGACCAGGCCGTCCTTGTCATAGGTGCTGCTGGTGAACTTGCCCAGCGCATCAGTGGCCTTCGTGACCCGGTGCGCGAGGTCGTACGTCATCGTCGACGTGTAGTCGAGGGTGTCGGTGGTAGCGTTCTTACGCGGGTCCACCACCTTCTCCACGTTGCCCACGTTGTCGTACTGGTAGGTGATCTTGTCGCCCTTGGCATTCGTCACCGAAACCAGCTGGTAGATCTCGTCGTACGCGTTCGTCGTTCGGTAGTCGGCCGGGTTCGCCTCGGGGAGATTGCCCTTCCGCTCGGTCGTGGTTTGCAGGTTGCCGGCCTTGTCGTACGTGAACGACGTCTTGCGCTCCGGGTCGCCGGCCACGTCGACCGGCGCCTTGGTCCAGGTGAGCTGGTCGGCGGCGTCGTAGAAGGCCGTGGAGACTGCCCCGTTGGGCGCGGTCGACTGGGTGACGTTGTCGTTCGCGTCGTAGGTCGGTGCCGGATTGGTGATGTACACCCCGGCGGCCTGGTCCTTCGGCGTCCTGCTCTCCAGTGGACGGCCAAAGGTGTCGTACGCCTGGGTGGTGTTCTTGCCCAGCGCGTCGGTGACCGTGGTGACCTGGCCGCGGACGTCGTAGACGAAGGTGGTCGCCCTGGTCAGGGAATCCGTGATCGTCTGCGGGTAGCCGTTGGCGTCGTAACGGCTGTACTTGGTGCTGTTGCCGTTGGCGTCCTTCGCCGTGTCGAGCTGTCCAAACGCGTCGTAGGTGTTGTAGGTGGTGTAGTCACCGGCCGTCGCGGTGGAGGTGCCCATCGGGTCGGTGACGCTCGCCAGGTCACCGTCGGCCTCGTAGCTGAAGATCCACTTGCGCCCCTCGGGGCTGGTCTTCTCCGTGAGGTCGGCGACGTAGCCGTTGAGCTGACGCTGGTAGGTCAGCACCGTGCCCGGCGTGCCGTTCTTGACCGCCTCGGCGTCCCTGATCTCCGTCGGGTAGCCGGTCTTGGCGTCGTACGCCCAGGTCGAGACGGCCTGGTTGTCCTCGGTGAGCTTGGTGACGTTGTGGTCACCGTCCCACTCGAGCTTGGTGACCTGGTTCTTCGCGTTGGTGGTCTCGATCGGCCGGCCGTAGCCGTCCTGGAGGTAGCCGGTGGAGTGGTTCTCCGCGTCGGTGACCGTCGTACGGATGTTGCTGGTGGCGTCCGGGTCGACGTAGGCGAACTGGGTCAGGTTGGCCTTGTCGTTCCGGTCGGTGTAGTGCTTGGTCCGCCAGTGCCACGTCGGGTCGTCCCCGGCGGACGGCGAGAAGTACTGCAGCTCGGTGGCGTTGCCCCGCGGGTCGGTGACCTTGACCAGCTTGACGTTCTTGTTCCCCTGCGTCATGTCGTAGGCGAACTTGAACGTCTTCGGCGCACCCATGGGGCCGCTGGAGCCGTACCCGTCGACCAGCTCGCCGAGCAGGCCCTTGTCCGTGTAGGTGAAGGTCATCTTCCGACCGGAGATGTCGGTGATCTGCGAGATGTGGTCGATGATCTTCGGGTTGGTCAGGTTGGTCGCCCCGGACACCCGGGCCCAGGTGGTGTCGTTGATGTAGTCGTAGGTCTGACCCTTGGCGTAGTAGTCGATCGTCAGGGTGTTCCGGCCGGCCGCGTCGGTGATGTACCGGAGGAACTTCGTCGGTTTGTTGTTCGACTTCCGCTCCTCGTAGGTGAACGTCATCGTGTTGCCGTTCTTGTCCACCGTGCTGGTGAGGAAGCCCTCGCAGTCGTAGTAGAACTGCGTGCGGTCCGGCTTGGTCAGCCGCCAGGCCCGCTGCTCCTGCGTGTTCGGCTTGCAGTCGAGCGCGGTGACCTTTTCCAGGTACAGGTGCACGCCCTTGGGGCTCTTCCACGTGGAGGTCGCCGAGTCCCAGGTGAACCAGTGACTGGTGCCGTCACCATCGGTCATGGTGACCTTCGTGGGGTTCGGGTTGGGGTGGAAGTCCAGCGGGCTGCCCAGCCGCATCAGCGACGAGGCCTGCAGCGACCAGCCGTACCCGGCGACAGTGTCGGACGTGTCCAACGAGTTGTAGGACATCCGGACGAACGTCGACAGGCCGCGCGACGGATTGCTCAGCGCGTCGTACGACCAGACGGTGTTGCCGGCGTACAGGTTGTTCATCAGGGTGCCGCCGGCACCGGTGTTCTTCCCCGCGTACGAGTAGAACTTCTCCAGACCCAGCTGGTCCGAAGTGGGCTCCTCCACCGCCACGTTCTGCGGCAACGGCTGGATCGCCGGGACGGTCTCCGACAGCTTCTTACTGGTCAGCTTGTTGCGCAGGTCCCACTGCAGCACGTAGTCGGTGCGCTTGTTCCCCTCCGTCGACGACGGCGGAGTCTTCAGCTGCGCGGTCACGTCGACAGTGCCACCGGCCGGGATGCTCTTGGGCAGCGGCGTCCTCAGCTCGTAGGTGGTGTCGGCGCCGTCGGTGAGCCCGTCGGCCCGCTTCCAGTCGTACGCCAGCTCCCAGTCGGTCGGGTTCCAGGGGGCGAGCGTCGGGTTCGACAGGGTCACCGGCACGCTGTACGTCGCGTTCGGCGTGGTGAGCGTCGGCGTGGCGGCCGCGTAGTAGGTCGACTCGGCGGTCTGTTCGAGGTAGGTGACCTCCAGCGTCGGCCGCAGCAGGGGCTCTTCCGCCTCGGACGACAACAGCATGGCCCGCGCCGTGAGGTTCGTTTCGTCGCGCTGGCGCAGGAGGAAACCCTTGTTGCTGCTGGGCGCGGTGAGCCAGCCCTGCACCGCGGGCGTGACGTTCCAGTTCGCCCACTCCGGGTCGTTGGTGAATCCGTTGAAGCTCGCCTTCCAGCTGGTGTCGTAGTCACCGCCACCACCCGTCGTGAGCCACGCGGCGGTGCCGTTGCTGGTGCTCCAGGTCGCCTTGCTCTCGTCGAACGCCGTCGTCAGCTTGTGGACGTCGACGTACTCGTCGGTGTCGGTGCCCGGGTAGAGGTAGGTGTTGTACATCCTCAGCTGGGCGTCGACCACCTGGGCGCTGGTCGGGACACCGGCCAGGGCGGGGAACTTGATCAGGCCCCGCGTGTCGCCGTAGTAGTCGGAGTTGTTGCCCGGACTGACGTACGGGTCACCGTCGTAGACGTCGACGTTCTCGGTCGAGCGGGTCTTCGACAGTGTGGTGTCGATGACGCCGTCGGTGCCGGTCGCGTTCGTGCCGGCGGTCCGGTAGATCCGGGTGATCTGGCCGGCCTTCGGCAGCATCGCCGGCTGGGTCGGACCGGCGAAGAGCTGCCCGCCCCGGGTCTTGACCGCCACCATGTAGTAGTAGAACTTGCGGTCCATCGGGTTGGTGTTGTCCGCCGCCGTCGGCACCGCGGTGGTGTCTTGATACGTCAGCGTGCTCGACGAGACCGGCGCGATGAGCGTCGTGGCCGACGGCGTGAAGTTCTGGTGCACGCTGCGGTGCACCTGGTACTCGACCACGTCGTCGTTGTCGGCCGTGGTGGGCGTCGGGTCACCGTACGACGGCCAGGTCAACACGGCGCCGGTCGACGTGACAGTCGTCGGCGGGTTCAATGCCACACCGGGTCGCCCGTAGGTGACGACAAGCTTCGGCAGGTTGTAGTCCCGCCGGTCGTTGGCGTAGGCGTACTCCGACGCCTCGAAGATCGGGCCGCCCTGGCCGAGGGTCGTCTCGTTCTTCGCCTGCAGCGAGAAGCCGTAGTTGGCCTGGGTCTTGTTGACCCATTGCTGCACCACGCTGCGCACCGGGAAGGACAGCCAGGCGCTGGACTTCGCCGCGTCCTTCACCGCGCCCTGCTTGCTGAACCGCACGGCGTCGGCGATCACGACCTCGTTGGCCACGTCGCCGAGCACGACCTTGCCGGTGGTGCCGGCGTCGAACTGGTGGATGCCGAGGGTCTTCCAGGCTCCCTTTTCGTCAGGCGTCCGCTGGTCGATCGTGTAGTCGGTCCTCTTCCCGCCCGACGAGTGGACGGTGTACTTGGCGGTGTCGGTCCGGTCGAAGGCGCCGACGTAGTGCACCTCGACCTTGTAGTCACCGGCTTCGGTGAGGGTCGGCGTCCAGGTGTAGGTCTCCCCGGTCACCGCGTCCTTGTTCACGCGATAGTCGGTACCGACCGCCTCCGAGGTCAACGTGCTCGTCGACGCTGTCCAGGCGCCCTGCGCCGACGAGCCGGTGTTACCGTCGTCGACGGTCACGAAGTTGCCCGCCAGCCCGGTGTCGACCTTGTTGTACATCGAGTTCCAGGTCGCGGTGTCCTCGTCCCACACGGCGGTGACCCGACGCGCCTCGATCGGCACGTCGTACTGCCAGGCGGTGTGCGTCTGGGAGTAGTACATCTCCAGACGCGCGTCGTCGATCGTGGTGTTCGCCGGAACCAGGCTGGTGTCGAACTTGACCAGCGAGCGCCACTTGCCCGAGCCCGACGTGCCGACGGACAACGGCCACTTGGTGATGTCCTGCCCGTACGCGTGGGCCGGGTCGGCGGAGTTGATCTGCACGTCCTGCGCGTCGGTCGGCACCGGCTGGACCTTGATGGTCGGGTCGATGACCACCGGGTAGACCCGTGCCCGGTCGGCCAGCCAGCCACCGTCGGCGGTAACCGTGATCGTCGACCGGCCGCCGGTCTGGCTCACCCTCTGGGTGACCTTGTCGCTCCACACCTTGCCGACCGGTGACGCCTTGTCGTCCTTCGCGTCGTACATGAACGGCGCCGGCATCACGAAGACCGGCTCACCGCCGCCCGGACGGACGAAAGCGATCGAGCCGTCCTCCCGCTGCTGGGCGGTGAGGCCGGCCGTGTCCAACGTGAACGTGTACGACACCGGGCCGCTCGGGGCCCGGCGCAGGACGATCTTCTCCTTCAGCGCCGTGGAGGTGACGTCATACACGACATCGGCGCCACCGGCCACACCGGCGTAGGTCACCGTCGAGCCGGACACCGTCGGCGTCACGCCCTTCGCCGCGCCCTCCAGACCCAGCTCGATGCTCCGCCCACCCTGCTCGAAGCGGACCAGATCATCCGAGCTGTCACCGAACAGGCTGGTGAAGCTGTTCGTCCGGTTGCCCTGGACGTACCCCTTGTCCTTGACCGGACGGACCCGGGTGTCGATGGTCTGGAACGTGCCGTTCGCGTCCCGGTAGTGCAGCGGAACCATCGAGATCTCGGCCTGCGTCCGACCGTCCGAGAGCTGGTAGACCTTGCCGTTGGCGGTCCGCTTGCCGGTGAGCTCCTTGACCCGCTTCTGCGGCGGCCACTTCTTCGCCGCCGGCGGCTTCTCCTGCACCGCCAACGCGGCGCTGACCGCCTCGGGCTTGGCCCGATCCGATCCGCTTCCACCCACAAGGTTGTCGGCGGCCTTCCCGATCCTGGAGAGGAAACCGTCGTCCTCGGCGGCGCTCGCCGCGCGATCCGCGCTGTCGGGTTGGTGGTCCGGTAGGACCTCCGTCCCGCCCAGCGTGGCCACCAGGGCCAGCGCCAGTCCCCCGATCAGGGGACCCCGCAATTTCTTCTTCACCCGTTTTCCTCCGGTCTGGAGACAGACACGTCGGGTGGAGGCTAGGAACGGGCGATATACGCAGGGGCATCACTCAGCTACTTTCCAGCAGCCACCCCTGGCCGAGCAGGGGTTCTGGACGCCTCCACGAGGACGTCAGCGGCGCAGGGTGAGGATCAGGTCGGCTACCAGGGCCGTCCAGCCGGTCTGGTGCCAGGCGCCCAGGCCGGCCCCGTTGTCGCCGTGGAAGTACTCGGGGAAGGCGATCAGGTCACGCCAGTCCGGGTGGGTCTGGAAGAGCTGGCAGGCGCCGTAGATCGGCCGTCGACCCCAGTCGTCCTGCGTGAAGAGCGCGATCAGCCGGGCGGAGAGGTCGTCGGCGATCTCGTCCAGGGTGTGCTTCACCCCGGAGCGGGTCGGGTACTCCACCTGGAGGTCGTCGCCGAAGAACGCCGCATAGTCCCGCAACGCGCTGATCAGCAGGAAGTTCGTCGGCATCCAGATCGGACCACGCCAGTTCGAGTTGCCCCCGAACAGCCCGCTCGTCGACTCGGCCGGCTCGTAGCCGACGGAGAACTCCTGCCCGCCGAGGGTGACCGAGAACGGCTTGTCCAGGTGCGCGCGGGACAGCGTACGGAGGCCGAAGTCGGAGAGGAACTCGTCGGGGTCGAGCATCCGGGCGAGCAGGCGTACCACCTGCTCCGGGCCGACCATGGACAGCAGCCGCTGCTGCCGGCCGTCCGGGCCCAGCCGGCGGGTGCCGATCACCTGGGCGTACTCCGGGCGGTTGGTGAGGAACCAGCGCAGCCGGGCGCCCAACTCCGGTAGGTGGTGCAGGGTCCTGGCGGTGAGCCGGGTGGTGGCCGCCAACGGCAGCAGCCCGACGACGGACCGGACCTTCAGCGGCACCTTCGTGCCGTCGGCGAGGCGCAGCACGTCGTAGAAGAAGGCGTCCTCGTCGTCCCACAACCCCTGCTCGTACGCGGCGGCGGCGATGTAGGCGAAGTGCTCGAAGAACTTGGTGGCGGTGTCCACCCAGGTCCGGTCGTGTTCGGCGAGCACGATCGCCATGTCCAGCAGGTTGAGCGCGTACATGCCCATCCAGCCGGTGCCGTCGGACTGCTCCAGCACCCCGGCGACCGGCAGCGCCGCCGAGCGGTCGAACGGACCGACGTTGTCCAGCCCGAGGAAGCCGCCCTCGAAGACGTTGTTGCCGCCGGTGTCCTTGCGGTTGACCCACCAGGTGAAGTTGAGCAGTAGCTTGTGCATCACCCGGGCCAGGAACTCGTAGTCCCGGCCGCCGTCGATCTCGAACACCTTCAGCGCCGCCCACGCGTGCACCGGCGGGTTCACGTCACCGAACGCCCACTCGTACGCCGGGATCTGCCCGTTGGGGTGCAGGTACCACTCGCGGAGCAGCAGCAGGATCTGCTCCTTGGCGAAGCCCGGGTCGACCCGGGCGATGCTCACGCAGTGGAAGGCCAGGTCCCAGGCCGCGTACCAGGGGTATTCCCACGGGTCGGGCATGGAGATGACGTCGAAGCTGGTCATGTGCCACCAGGCGCTGTTGCGCCCGTGCCGACGCCCGGCCGGCGGCGGTGTCGAGCCCGGGTCGCCTTCGAGCCAACGTTTGACGTCGAAGTGGTAGAACTGCTTGCCCCACATCAGCCCGGCGATGGCCTGCCGGGCGACCAGCGCCTCGTCGGGGGTGGCGGCCGGCGGGATCACGCCGGCGAAGAACCGGTTCGCCTCGGCCCGCCGCGCCCACACCACGGCCTCGAAGCCGTCGCTGAGGTCGGCCGGGGGCGGCGGCGCGGCGGCCGGCGGCGACGCGGTACGGGTCAGCCGCAGCCGGATCTGGCGCTGCTCGCCGGCCGGCACGTCGAGCACGTAGTGCAGCGCGCCCTTGGTGCCCTCCCGGGCCGGGTTGACCGTGGCCGCGCCGTTGACGACGTGGTCGTTGATGCCGTCCTTCGGGAACGGCGTGCGGCCGGGCAGGCCCCAGAGCCGTTCGGCGTTGGTGTCGTTGTCGCAGAGCAGCGGCACCGGCCCGCCGTCGCCCTCCAGCAGCAGCTGGCCGAGCACCCGGTGTTCGCCGACGAGCCGGGTGCCCTGGCCGGTCAGCCGGGGGATCCGGTCACCGCCGGGCAGGCCCCAGGACCAGGTGTTACGGAACCACAGGGTGGGCAGGACGTGCAGGGTCGCCGCCCGGTCACCCCGGTTGGCGACGGTCACCACCATGCAGAGGTCGGTCGGGGACGCCTTGGCGTAGTCGACGGTCACCGCCCAGTACCGGTCGTCGTCGAAGATCCCGGTGTCCACCAGCTCGTACTCGGTGTCGTCGCGGCCGCGCAACGCGTTCACCGCGACGAGTTCGTCGTACGGGAAGGCGGCCTGCGGGTAGTGGTAGCGCCAGCGCATCCAGGAGTGGGTGGGCGTGGAGTCCTCGTACCACCAGTACTCCTTGACGTCCTCGCCGTGGTTGCCGCCGTCGCCGCCGAGGCCGAACATCCGCTCCTTGAGGATCGGGTCCTTGCCGTTCCAGAGGGCCAGGGCGAACGCGAAGGTCTGTCGTTCGTCGCAGACGCCGGCCATCCCGTCTTCATTCCACCGGTAGGCTCTGGACCGCGCGTGGTCATGCGGGAAGTAGTCCCAGGCCGTACCGTGCTCGCTGTAGTCCTCCCGTACCGTCCCCCACGCCCGTTCGGACAGATAGGGACCCCATGCACGCCAGTCCTGCTCCCCCGAGTCAGCCTGGGCGAGCCGGAGCCGCTCAGCGTCGGGTGGCGAGGCGTCGGAGGACGATCGGTCAGTGATCACGTGCACATCTTTGACGTCGCCGCGGTACTTGACCACAGCGGCCATTCTCGTCGTGGCGTGTTACACCCCGCCGCCGGTGGAGGAAAGTTGATCGACATTCACTTCGGCCCGCAGATCTGTGGCGATCTGACCAGCGCGGCCAGCCGGGAGTGGCTGGTCCCCGACGGCCTCGGCGGCTATGCGATGGGCACGGTCGGCGGGCTGCGGACCCGTCGCTACCACGGCCTGTTGGTGGTTCCCGGCGAAACGCCGGCGTCCCGTCAGGTGGGACTGGTCAGTCTCGATCCGGCGGTCACCCTGCCGTCCGGCGCGCGGGTGCGCCTCGGCGCGCACGAGTGGGCCTCCGGCGACGTGGACCCGCGCGGCTTCGAGCTGTTGGAACGCTTCGACCTGGTCGACGGGCTGCCCCGCTGGCGGTGGCGGATCGGCGCGGTGGTGATCGAACGGGAGCTGGCCATGCTGCCCGGCCGCTCCTGCGTCGCGGTGGTGCACCGGCTGGTCGCCGGTGGTCCCGTCCGGCTGGAGCTGTCGGCCGCCTGCACCTGGCGGGACGCGCACGGCGAACGGCGGGCCGACGGCCCGGTCCCGCAGGTCGAGGCGGTGGCCGACGGCGCGGTGGTCGAGGGCGCGTACCGGCTCGCCGGCCCGGGCTGGGCGCCCGAGGGGCAGTGGTGGCTGGGCGTGCACCACCGCGAGGAGGCCAACCGAGGGCTGCACCCGGACGAGGACCTCTGGTACGCGGGCCGCTTCTCCGGCGACCTGGAACGCCCCGGCGACACGGTGTCGGTGCGAGCCTGGGCCGGTCGACTCGACGAGGAGCCGCCGCCGGCCACGGAGATCGTGGCGACGGCCCGACGGCGCAACCGTCAGGTGGTGGCGACGGCGAAGCCGGCCGACGACGTGGACGCCACCCTGGCGCTGGCCGCCGACGCGTTCGTGGTGCGCACCAACCAGGCGGCGGTGGACGTGGTCGCCGGCTACCCGTGGTTCGGGGCCTGGTCGCGGGACACGATGATCTCGTACGAGGGGTTGTTCCTCTGCACGGGTCGCGCCGACGAGGGTCGGGAGCTGCTGCGGGCGTACGCGGCGACGCTCTCCGAGGGGATGCTCGCCAACACGGCCGACACCGGTCGGGTGGAGTACAACACCGTCGACGGCACGCTGTGGTTCCTGCACGCGGTGAGCCGGCACGTCACCGTCACCGGCGACACCGACCTCGGCGACGAGTTGCTGCCCGCGCTGCGCGCCGTGATCGACACCCACGCGGCCGGCACCCGGTACGGGATCCGCGTCGACCCAGCCGACGGGCTGCTCACCCAGGGCGCCGCCGGCACCGCGCTGACGTGGATGGACGCCCGGGTGTACGGGGTGCCGGTCACCCCGCGCACCGGCAAGCCGGTCGAGGTCAACGCGTTGTGGATCAACGGGCTGGCCGGGCTCGCGGAGCTGACCGAGCTGGCCGGGCAGGACGCGGACGAGCTGTGGCGACGGCACGGGCAGGCCACCGCCTCGTTCCGGGAGCGGTTCCCGGCCCCGACCGGTTGGCTGCACGACGTGCTGGACGCGCCCGCGCCGGCGTACCCGTTGGGTGGCGCCGCCCTGCACGACGACGACGCGTTGCGCCCGAACCAGTTGCTGGCCTGGTCGCTGCCGTACGCGCCGATGGAGCCGGACGAGGCGACGCTGCGGCGGGTCGCGGGCGGGCTGCTCACCCCGCTCGGGCCGCGCAGTCTCGCCCCGGATTCCACCGAGTTCGTGGGCCGGCACCGGGGTGGCCCGGCCGACCGGGACGGGGGCTACCACCAGGGCACGGTCTGGCCGTGGTTGCTCGGCCCGTACGTGGACGCCGCCCGACGGGGGAAGATGTCCGTCGATGACGTATTCGTCGGCATTGAGGCCCATTTGATGGAATATGGGTTAGGCTCGGTGAGCGAGACGGCCGATGGCCTCGCGCCGCACACCGCCACCGGGTGCCCGTTCCAGGCATGGTCGGTGGCCGAGCTGCTGCGGGTGCGGCGAAAGAGCCAGTAGCGCTTTACACGACCGCAACGGTGGTGTCGCCGCTGGTTATCGCGATCCCGGCAGGATTGGCCTCGATCCAGACGCGACGGCGACATCGATTCGGTGTCGGTCGGCGCGCGCCCGGGGACAACTCAAAGGGGGCCGCATGTCACCCGATGCCCACGTGATCGACATCAACCCCGCCCGACAGCTGCGGGTGCTGATGCTCTCCTGGGAGTACCCGCCGGTGCTCGTCGGCGGTCTCGGCCGACACGTGCACGCCCTCTCCGTCGCCCTCGCCGCCGCCGGCCACGAGGTCACCGTCGTCACCCGCCACAGCGAGGGCGCACCCCTGGAGGAGTACGCCGACGGCGTCCGCATCCTGCGCGCCCCCGAAGACCCGGTCACCTTCCCCCTCGCCACCGGCTCCCTGCTGGCCTGGACCATGGCCTTCAACCACACCCTCACCCGCACCGCGCTGCGCGCCACCCAGGCCGGCTCCTACGACGTCATCCACGCCCACGACTGGCTCGTCGCCCACACGGCCGTCACCCTGGCCGAGCACCTGGACCTCCCCCTAGTCACCACCATGCACGCCACCGAGGCCGGCCGGCACCAGGGCTGGCTCCCGGAGGAGATGAACCGCACCATCCACGGCGTCGAGCACTGGCTCAGCAGCTCCTCCATTCGGGTGATCACCTGCTCGGGGTACATGCGCGACCAGGTGACGGCGCTGTTCGACGTACCGGCCGCCCAGGTCGACGTGGTGCCCAACGGGGTCGACGACCGGGCCTGGCGGGCCCGCCCCCGAGCGGTCGCGTCGGCTCGGGCCCGGTTCGCCGGTGAAGGCCCGCTTGTCGGGTACGCCGGGCGGCTGGTCTACGAGAAGGGCGTCCAGCACCTGGTGCACGCCGTACCCCGGCTCCGCGAACGGCACCCCGGGCTGCGCGTGGTGATCGCCGGCGACGGCCCCTACCGCGCCGAGTTGGAGGCGGAGGCCCGGCGGCTGGCGCTCAGCTCCACCGTCCGGTTCACCGGGTTCCTCGACTCCACCCAACTGCCGGCGATGCTCGGCGCCACCGACGCGACAGTGGTCCCCAGCCTCTACGAGCCGTTCGGCATGGTGGCGCTGGAGGCGGCGGCCGCCGGAGCGCCCCTCGCCGTGGCCCGTACCGGCGGCCTCGCCGAGATCGTCGAACCCGGCGTGACCGGGGTGACGTTCCCGCACAGCGACCCGGACGCGCTCGCCGGCGCGGTCGGCCAACTGCTCGGCGACGAGGTCTTCGCCCGGCGGTTGGCCCGCCGGGCCCGCACGATGGTCGGTGAGCGGTACGGCTGGGCCACCATCGCGGCCCGCACCGCCGCCAGCTACGCCACCGCCCGTCGCGAACACGGCCCCGTGCAGGCCCGACGCGCCACCGCCCGACTCGCCGGCGGGCGGACCCGGATCGCCATCCCGGAGGGGAACCTTCTCGCCGCCGCCGTCGACCACGCCGCATGCTGAGCTGAGTCGGACGATCGATAGGTGACTTCCGATCCGCTGGTTAGGGTGTAGCCCGGACAGCGGCTGAGGAGGAGCGTGCACAGGTGCTGATCGCCGGTCGGTACCGGCTGCTCGACCTGGTGGGTCGCGGGGGCATGGGTCGGGTGTGGCGCGCCCACGACGAGATGCTGCACCGCGAGGTGGCGGTCAAGGAGATCGTTCCACCGAGCTGGTTGGCCGATCGTGAACGGGAAGAGCTGCGCTCGCGCACCATGCGGGAGGCGCGCGCCGCCGCCCGACTCAACCACCCCGCCGTGGTCCGGCTCTACGACGTCGTCGCGGTCGAGGGCAGCCCATGGATCGTCATGGAGTACGTCCCGTCCCGCACCCTGCAGGACGTCGTGGACGCCGAGGGCCCCCTGGAGCCCGCCCGCGCGGCCCGGATCGGCCTGGCCGTGCTCGACGCGCTGAGGGCCGCGCACACCGCCGGGGTGCTGCACCGCGACATCAAACCGCAGAACGTGCTCGTGGCGCACGACGGGCGGGTGATGCTCACCGACTTCGGGCTGGCCACCTTCGACGGTGGCGACGGCGCGATGACCCGCCCCGGCATGGTCCTCGGCTCCCCGCAGTACGTGGCCCCGGAGCGGGCCGCCGAGGGGGCGTCCACGGTGGCCGCCGACCTGTGGTCGCTCGGGGCGACCCTGCACGCCGCCGTGGAGGGGCAGTCCCCGTACGCCCGCAGCACCGCGATGGCCACCCTGAGCGCACTGGCCGCCGGCCCGCCGGACCCCGCCCCGAGATCGGAAGAGAGTGGGGTAGGGAAAGGGGGGAAATCTCGGGGGGCGGCGTATGATTGAAAAAAAGAAAGCAAGAACACGCAAACGTCGACATCACC
>NZ_JAKKFF010000299.1 GCF_022229015.1 Micromonospora foliorum | reverse complement strand
GCGTGGCCCGGCGTGGCCCGGCTCGGCATGGCGCGGCCCGGCTCGGCTCGGCCCGGCGTGGTCCGCCCGGCCCGGCATGGGCCCCTCGGCGTGATCGACTCGGGGTTCTGGAAACCGGGGTATCCGGGACCTCAGGACACCGCGACTTTCAGGAAGGCGAGTCGATCATGGCAGGCGAGCGGCCACGAAGGCGGTCGTGGGGCGGTCAGGGGGTGGGGAGGTGGCGCAGGCTGCGGACTTTGCGCCACAGGTCGGCGTCACAGCGGCCGGCGTGGTCGGCGAAGGCGGCCGAGTCGAGTCGGATCGGCTCGGTGAGGCTGAGGTAGCTGTCGTGCTCCGCGCCGGGGTCCCAGTCCCGGGTGGGAATCCGGACGTGGTCGTCCCGGTCGCTCTTGTCCTGGCTGGTGATCTTCAGGACGTCGGCGCCCCGGGAGTCGGCGCGCAGCACCAGGCACGGGCGTACCTTCGACCCGCTGCCGTCGGCGTACGGCACGTCGGCCCACCAGATCTCACCGGGCGCCGGGGTGTCGGCGGCCGGTTGGCTGTCGCGCGAGCGGGGTTTGGTGGACGGCCGATCGCCGCCGCGGGGCCGTGGCGGGGTGGGACGACGGCCGTCGGTGCTGCCCCGGCCCGGCCGGGTGCCCGGACGCCGGTTGGCCACCCGGTGCCGCCAACTGTTCCACGCCCAGCCGGCGGCCACCGCCAGCAGGATCGCCACCGCCCAGAGCAGTGCCTCGGGCATCCGTACCTCCGCTTCCCGGCGACCCGCCGGTCGCACCGTCCGGCGATCCTTGCACGCTGCCGCCCGTGCCGCCCGCCAACCACACCGCAGGCTGCCCCACCGCCCCAAGCCACCCCACGGCCACGCTTGATCACTTGATGGTGAGTAGCTGGATCGGCCCGCCGACGACTACCGAGCATCAAGTGATCATCGAACGCGGCTGAGGGCGAGGTCGCTCCGGGCGCGGGCGGGCGGCGGATTGTCCCACCGGCCCGATACGGTGCCGGAGTAGCGTGATCAGGGAGGTCGCAGGCGTGTCCGAAGGTGGCGGTGTGTCCGAGGAGCAGATCGGTCAGCAGGTCAGCCCGGCGCAGGAGGCGGCGGCCGGGGCTGAGCCGACGCCGCAGGCCCGGGAGCGGCATGCCGCGCTCAGTCAGGAGTTGACCGAGCACCAGTACCGCTACTACGTGCTGGACGCGCCGACCATCCCCGACGCCGACTTCGACCGGCAGTTGCGCGAGTTGGAGGCACTGGAGGAGGAGTTTCCGGCGCTGCGGACGCCCGATTCGCCGACCCAACGGGTGGGCGGCACCTTCTCCACCGACTTCACCCCGGTCACCCACGCCGAACGGATGCTCTCGCTCGACAACGCCTTCGCCGACGAGGAGTTGGCGGCCTGGGCCGAGCGCGTCGAACGCGACGCGGGCGGCCCGGTGCCCTACCTGTGCGAGCTGAAGGTCGACGGGCTGGCGATCAACCTGACCTACGAGAACGGCCGGCTGGTCCGGGCCGCCACCCGGGGCGACGGGCGCACCGGTGAGGACGTCACCGCCAACGTGCGCAGCATCCGGGGCGTGCCCGGCCAGCTCGCCCCGTCCTCCGAATTCCCGGACATCCCCGAGCTGGTGGAGGTCCGTGGCGAGATCTACTTCCCGATCGCCGCGTTCGCCGATCTCAACGCCGGTCTGGTGGAGCAGGGCAAGGCACCCTTCGCCAACCCCCGCAACGCCGCCGCCGGCAGCCTGCGACAGAAGGATCCGCGGGTCACCGCCACCCGGCCGCTGCGCCTGGTGGTGCACGGCATCGGCGCCCGTCGCGGGTTCCAGCCCACGGCGCAGTCCGAGTCGTACGCGGCACTGAAGTCGTGGGGGTTGCCGACCAGCGACAGGTGGCGGGTCGTCCCGGACCTGGCCGGCGTGGCGGAGTTCATCGCCTACTACGCCGAGCACCGGCACGACGTCGAGCACGAGATCGACGGGGTGGTGGTCAAGGTCGACCCGGTCTCCATCCAGGGCCGGCTCGGGTCGACCAGTCGTGCCCCGCGCTGGGCGATCGCCTTCAAGTACCCGCCGGAGGAGGTCACCACCAAGCTGCTCGACATCGACGTCAACGTGGGGCGCACCGGCCGGGTCACCCCGTTCGCCGTGCTCGAGCCGGTGCGGGTGGCCGGTTCCACGGTCGCGCTCGCCACCCTGCACAACGCCCGCGAGGTGGAGCGCAAGGGTGTGCTGATCGGTGACACGGTGGTGCTGCGCAAGGCCGGCGACGTGATTCCCGAGGTGCTCGGCCCGGTGGTCGACCTAAGGCCCGCCGATGCCAGGCCGTTCGTCATGCCGACCACCTGCCCGGCCTGCGGCACCCCGCTCGCCCCGTCGAAGGAGGGCGACGTCGACATCCGTTGCCCCAACACCCGCAGCTGCCCGGCGCAGTTGCGTGAGCGGGTGTTCCACCTCGCCGGTCGCGGTGCCTTCGACATCGAGGCGCTCGGCTACAAGGGTGCGGCGGCCCTGCTGGACGCGGAGGTCATCGCGGACGAGGGCGACCTGTTCCAGCTCGACGCCGAACAGCTCTCCCGGTCCCCGTTCTTCGTCAACAAGGACGGCAGCCTGGGCAGCAACGCCAGCAAGTTGCTCGACAATCTGGCGGTCGCCCGGGAACGGGACCTGTGGCGGGTGCTGGTGGCGCTCTCCATCCGGCACGTCGGCCCGACCGCCGCACAGGCTCTCGCCCGGCACTTCCGCTCGATGGACGCCATCGACGCGGCCACCGAGGAGGAGCTGTCCTCGGTCGAAGGGGTCGGGCCGACCATCGCGGCGAGCCTCCGGGAGTGGTTCGCGGTGGACTGGCACCGCGAGGTCGTCCGCAAGTGGGCCGAGGCCGGCGTACGGATGGCCGAGGAGGCGGGCGACGAGGGGCCGCGCCCGTTGGAGGGGTTGACCGTGGTGGTGACCGGCACCCTCGCCGGTTTCTCGCGCGACCAGGCCGCCGAGGCCGTGCAGAGCCGGGGCGGCAAGGTCAGCGGGTCGGTCTCCAAGAAGACGAGCTTCGTGGTGGTGGGGGACAACCCCGGGTCGAAGGCCGACAAGGCCGCCAGTCTCAAGGTGCCGGTGCTCGACGAGGACGGGTTCCGGCTTCTGCTGGACGCGGGCCCGGACGCCGCCCGGGACGTCGCTCAGCCGGGCGGCTGAGCCCGCCGGCGGCTGGCACGGCGACTGGCCGCGTATACCAACTTAATTACGACTACGACCGATTCGTGACTGTCATACCGGGAAACTGGGGGCCGAGGGCGTTTCATTGGGTCACGGCGTGCGCACCGGCACGCCGACGGTCGGTCGGGAGGTGTGGTGGAGGTCGCCGACCCACGCAACTCGCTTCCTGCGGGACGGGTCGCACCGTTCGCCGCCTTCGTCGCCGGCATCCTGGCGGTCGCCGCGCTGACCGCCGCCGTTCCACTCGCGACGCTCCCGGACGACCTGTCCCGGCTGC
Organism: Micromonospora foliorum; assembly: GCF_022229015.1. Lineage (GTDB taxonomy): Bacteria > Actinomycetota > Actinomycetes > Mycobacteriales > Micromonosporaceae > Micromonospora > Micromonospora foliorum. The sequence goes on along the minus strand of NZ_JAKKFF010000299.1, from coordinate 936 downwards.
CGGTGGCGTTCTGGACGATGGCCGCGCTCGCCGTGGTCTGCGACGCACGTCCGTTCGTGCCACCGGGGCGCCGGCAGACGTCGGCGGTGTTTCCGTCCACCTGCTTCACCTTCGCCATCCTGCTCGGCTGGGGTCTCGGCCCGGCGGTGGTGGTGCAGGCGGTGGGGGTGGTCGTCTCGGGTTGGCGGATGCGGCACGCCGCCTGGCGCACGGCGTTCAACGTCGGCCAGTACGCGTGCGCCCTCGCCGCCGCGTACGGGGTGATCCAGCTCGGCTCGGGCACCATCTTCTCCGGCGGGCGGTTGCACTGGACCGACGTGGCCGCGGTCGGCGGCGCCGCGCTGGCCTGGTTCGTCGTCAACTACGGGTTGGTCAGCTGGGCGGTGCGGCTGCGTTTCGGAGATCGCTGGTGGCCCACCGTCCGCCAGGGCCTCGGCTTCGAGTTGCTCTCCACCGGTTCACTGCTGCTGCTCGCCCCGGTGCTGGTCGCCGCGGCGCGGGTCAGCGCCGCGCTGATCCCGCTGGTGCTGGTGCCGCTCTTCGCCGTCTACCGGATGGCGCGGTTGACCAACGAACAGCAGCACCTCGCCGCCGCCGACCCGCTGACCGGGCTGCCCAACCGCAAGGCCCTGCTGGCGGAGGTGGCCGAGCAGGTGCACCTGCACGCCGAGCGGACCGCCCGCGGTGAGCCCGACGGGCAGTTGGCGCTGCTGCTGATCGACCTGGACCGCTTCAAGAACGTCAACGACGCCCTCGGGCACGCCGTGGGCGACCGGCTGCTGGTCGAGGTCAGCGCCCGGCTCACCGACGTGCAGCCCCGACCACAGATGATCGCCCGGCTCGGCGGTGACGAGTTCGCCATCGTGATGACCGGGCTGACCGACGTCGCTCAGGCGCGGGAGTTGGCCGACCGGGTGGTCCAGGCGCTGGCCGCGC
>NZ_JAKKFF010000298.1 GCF_022229015.1 Micromonospora foliorum | reverse complement strand
AGCGCCGGCCAGGGTCGGGCCAGGCCAACCGGCACGCCGCAGGCGTCGCAGCCGGTCCGGCTCGGCAGGCCCGGGGGTACGGCGTAGCGCAGTGCGGCCAACCGCATCAGCGGGCTGATCGCGAGCATCGCGAACACGGTCGAAACCCGGGTGCGCGCCACCGCCGGAACGAGCCCCGCTGCCCGCTTGGGCAGCGAAGAGGGCGTTGCCCGACGGACGGATTCGGTCGTGGCGCCGGACGGTGGTGGTGCCGGGCTCCGATCGGGCGGGTTTTCCCGACCGGGGACGGCCGCCGGGGGGCCGGTCAGCGCCATGTCGCCTCCAGTACGGCCGAACACTCCCCGGCACTAACGAACACGGACCGTGATCGAGCAATCGCTTCGGTGTAGCGGATGGCGCAGAAAGAGACCTGCCGACCGAAGCCCGCGGAGGTGCTCTGGACCGCTCGAGAGTCGGAAAAGGCGGTCCGCCGAGCGACCGGCAAGGCCGTTCGAATGCCGGGATGAGGCCACGATGTCCCACTCCCGAGACCGGTGGCGAGACTCCGGTGAGCCCATCCGACCCGGTACCGGCCCATCAATAACGACCTTTCGCTCGACCATTGCTCGGGGCGCAGTGCGGACACCCGCCACCACCACCTGTCATCACCCAGAGTGTTCACTTGAATTGCCTCTGTTGCATCGGCGAGCGTCAGCCTATGCTCGCCCCTTGGGTGTGACGCAAGCCTCACCTTCACCATCGGACGACACAGGACCCCGAATTCGCAAAAGATCCGTAACGGTGAATGCAGAAGCGCAATGAACGGCTCCGGATGTGCTGATCCGGGCGCGCTTCCGCATGCCCGACGGCGGTGAACCGTCACCGCCCCGGGCGACCACGAGGAGGCTCGACGGTGCGCGGACGGCAGCTCAGGAGAGCGGCAATCTGCCTGCTGGCGGTCGTGGCGGCGGCGATGCCGGCCACCGCCTGCGCCAGCGGACGGGAAGCGGTCGAACGGCCAACGGTGGACCGCGACGACGATCACCGCATCGATCCCGACGTCGAGCGGCGCGCTGCCGAAAAGGCGGCACTTGACGCGTACTCCGGGTATCTCGCGGCCTCGCGCACCGCGGGCCTGCGCAGTGATCCACGCGCGCCGGAACTGTCCCGGTTTCTCGCTGATCCACTTCTCACTCGGGTCCAATTGTCCATTCGCGACGCTAAGGAGCACGGCGCTATGCGTACCGGGACGTTGAAGTCCGACCCGACCGTGACCGCCGTCAGCCTGGACGCGAAACCGGCCACCGTGGACATCCAGGACTGCCTGGACACGACCGGCTATCGGCTGGTCTACGCGAAGGACAAGCGCCCGGTCCCGGGCAGTGGCGGTGGCAGACACCTCTCCACCGCCACCGCGACCCGCTATCCCGACGGCCGCTGGCTGATCAACTCTGGTACGACGCACCGGGACCAGCCGTGCTGACCCACGGCGGAAAGGGTGCCCGACGAGCGCTCGCCGGGATCGGCCTCGCACTCCTGCTGGTGGTTGGCGCGACCCTGCCGGCCTCCGCCGCTCGACGCGCCGACCCGGGGGCGGGCTGCCCGCCCGCCCAACCGGACTGCAGCGTCTGGGACGACGAGCCCGGTAACCCTGGCGATCCCGGCGGTGGCGGAGACGACGATGAGGATGATGGTGGCGGCGGCGGTGGCGGCGATGTCTGTCGGTGGGACGGACGAATCATCGCCTGTTACGACGAGTTCCTGGGTTGGTTCAACAGCGCTGACGGCTGCTACTACAAGCTGGAGCAGCCGCAGCCCGAGGCCCCCGAGGGTCAGCAGTGGTACGTGAAGACGTGCAACGGCGGCGACCTGGGCAGCCAGAGCGAGGTGCTGCTGGACGATCCGCCGGCCGGCTTCGGCGCACCGCCCAACCCGGAGGAGCTGGCCCGTCGCGCCCTGGCGTCGATCAGTCTGCTGCCGGCCCCGTTGGGCGTCGCGCCCCGCAAGCGCGTCGGCCCCGGCCTGGTCGGCCTGCCGGTGTGGATGTGGTCCGAGAAGAAGACCGACTACTTCGGCCCGATCCACGCCGAGGAAACGGACCGGGGCCTGCGAGTCGAGATCACGGCCGAGGTCACCCGGATCGTCTGGGACATGGGCAACGGAGACACGGTCACCTGCCCCGATGAAGGCACCAAGTACGAGCCGACAGGCGACCGGGCGGGCAGGACCTCCCCGGACTGCGGCTACGACAAGGGCTACCAGAAGGCCGGCACCTACCAGGTCACCGCCACCACCTACTGGACGGTGACCTGGCGCGGCGGTGGCCAGAGCGGAGAAATCCTGGTGACCCGAAACAGCGGCATCGTTCCGATCCAGATCAACGAACTCCAGGTGGTCACCAGATGAGCCTCGCGACGCGCAACGGGACCCCGTCGCTGGACGCGCCCGTCAACCCGCCCACGGTGGTCCGACAGCGCCGGGTACGCCCAGGGTTGCTCGGTCTCGCAGTGCTCCTGATCGCCCTGGGCGGGCTGGGCGCGGCGTTCGCGGTCACCTCCGTACGGGCCACCGGTAGCTATCTGGCGGTGGCCCGACCGGTGGAGGTGGGCCGCGAGATCAGTGCAGCCGACCTGGTCACCGTGCAGGTCGCCGGCGGCCAGGGGCTACGCCCGGTGCCCGCCGGACGGCTCGACGAGGTGGTCGGGAAACGGGCCGCGGTCGCGCTGCTTCCGGGCACGCTGCTCACCCTGGGACAGGTCACCGACGATCCGCTGCTCGGCCCCGGTCAGCAGCAGATCGCGCTCGGCCTGAAGACCGCCCAGGTGCCGGCCCGCGAACTGCACCCCGGCGACAAGGTCCTGCTGGTCAGCACTCCGGACAACAATGCCAACGGGGACACGGCCGCCGCCGGCACCCGGTTCGCGGCCACCGTCATCGACATGGTCAGCCCGGCCAACGACGACAAGGTCCTGTACCTGGCGCTGCTCACCCGTGATGTGCCGGCAGTGGTGGCGCTCGCCGCACAGGAACGACTCGCCGTCGTGCTGACCGAGGCGGCCTGAGCATGGCAATCATCGCGCTGGTGTCCGCGAAGGGTTCGCCCGGCGTCACGACCTCGGCGCTGGCCTGCGCGCTGGCCTGGCACCGACGGCTGGTGGTCGCCGAATGTGACCCGGCTGGCGGCTCGATCCTCGCCGGATACCTCGGCGGTCAACTGGACGGCCCGCGCGGCATCGGAGAGCTGGCCGTCGGGGAGTTGCGTGACGGCAACCTGGAGACCGCGTTCTGGTCGCAGCTGGTCGACCTGGACGCACCCCGCCGGGAACGGCTCCTGCTGCCCGGTCTTGTCGACCCGGCTCAGAGCGGCAGCGTCACCCCGCTCTGGCAGCGCTTCGCCGACTACTTCGACGCCCTCGACCGCGGCACCCCCGGCTACGACGTCCTGGTCGACTGTGGCCGACTGCACGTGACCGGGCCGCCGTGGCCGGTGCTGCGGGCCGCCTCGGTGGTGCTGTTGGTGACCCGGGCGCACCTGCCGGATCTCTCCGGCACCCGCGCGGTGGTCACCGCGATCGAACGGGACTTCGTCGAGCACCGGGTGCCCCCGGGCACTCTGCGGCTGCTGCTGGTCGGCGGCGGGCACGGACGAGCCGAGATCAGCCGCGCCCTGAAACTGCCGGTCATCGCACGGCTGCCGCACGATCCGCGTACCGCCGGGGTGCTCGCCCTGGGCGGGACCGTTCGGGCCGGACGGCCGCTGATGCGCGCGGCGGCGGCGCTGGAGGTCCCGATCGGGGCGCTCCTGGAGCGGCGACGGGCCCGGTTGGCGTGGCCCGTGCAGCAGGGAGTGCCGGATGCGGTTTGAGCCGGTCTCCACCGATCCGCGCCAACAGCCACCGGGCGTGACCTCGACCGCGCCACCGCTGGCCGTACCGAACGGCCGGCACCACCAGTCCGGGACGCAGCCGCAGCCGATGCCCCCGGCCACCCCGCCGCCGGAGTCACCGCCCCGACCCCGGATGGACTTCCAGGTGGTCCGGGAGCTGCGTCGGGAACTCACCGAACGGCTCACCCTCTGGCAGCGCGGCCGGGAGTTCACCGTCGACGAGGAGGACACCGAGCGGGCCCGACTCGCCGTCACGGTGGTCGCCGCGTACGCGGACTCGGTGCGCCGGGCCGGCACGCCGATGGCTGCCGGCGACGAACGGTTGCTGCTCGACCAGGTGACCGCCGAGCTGGTCGGGCTGGGCCGGCTACAGACGCTGCTGGTCGACAACACCATCGAGGAGGTGCACATCCTCGGCTGCGACCAGGTACGCATCACCCGGCACGGCGGTGGGGTGGACTGGGCCGAGCCGATCGCCGACAGCGACGCCGAGCTGGTGGAGATCCTCCAGGCGGCGGCCCGCCGGGCGGGCGCCACCGAGCGGTCCCTCTCCACCGTGAAGCCCACCCTCGACCTGCAACTGCCCGACGGCAGCCGGCTGGCCGCGGTGTTCCTGGTCAGCCACCGCCCGTACGCGGTGATCCGCAAGCACAACACCCTGGACGTGAGCCTCGACGACCTCGCGGGCGCCCGAGGTGACCTGGACGAGATGATCGACCCGCTGCTGCGCGACTTCCTCCGCGCGGCGATGCGCGCCGGTCTGAACATCATGGTCGCCGGGTTGGCCGGCGCCGGAAAGACCACTGTCATCCGGGCGCTGATGAACGAGATCCCGCAGGACGAGCCGTACGTGCTCCTGGAGGAGAGTCGGGAGCTGCTCCCGGCCCGCCGCCGGGAGCGGCACCGGGCGGTGATGAGCTTCGAGGCCCGGGAGGGTCACGGCGAACGCGGCTTCGACGGTCGCCCGGCCGGCGAGGTGACCATCGCCGACCTGATCCCGCTGTCACTGCGGATGGGCGTGCTGCGGATCATCGTGGGCGAGGTGCGGTCCCGGGAGATCGTGCCGATGCTCCAGGCGATGACCACCAGCCGGGGGTCGATGTGCACCATCCACGCCCGTAGCGCCGCCGGGGTGGGTGAACGGATCGTCGAGCTGGCCCTGGCACACGGCCGCGAGATGACCGTCGACCAGGCCCGCCGGATGGCCGGCAACGCGCTCGACCTGATCGTCTACGTCACCATCGAGGACGAGACTGCGATCGGCGGGCGGAAACACCGGTTCGTCTCGCATGTGGAGGAGGTGATCGGGGCCGGCGAAGCCGGTCGGATCACCACCACCACGGTCTTCGGGCCGGGCCCGGACGGTCGTGCCGTCCCCCGGCACCTGCCGGAGCGGGTCCGCGACCAGTTGCTGCGGGTGGGTTACGACGCGCGGTTGCTGACCCGGTGGGTCGAGGCCGGTGCCGGCGCCTGGCGGCGGCCTCGGCAGACCCGACTGGCCCGGCGGTGACCTGATGCTCGGCAGCCTGGAGTTGATCGCGGTGGTCTCCGGGGCCGCCTGTGTGGCCGGGTTGCTGCTGGCCGTGGTCGCGCTGGTCGGCACCCGTAGACCTCCCGGGCGGCGCCCGGGCAGCGGGCCGGGGCTGAGCCGACTGTGGCGCGGGCCGGGCAGCACTCCGGCCGAGCAGCGGGCCTACCAGGCACTGCTGGTCGCCGCGCTGGTCGCCGGCGCGTTGGCGTTCCTGTTGACCGGGCTGCCGGTGGTGGGCCTGCTGGTGGCGGTGGCGGTGCCCGGCACCCCGTGGCTGTTCGGGGTGGGCAAGGCCGAACAGCGGGCGATCGCCCGGATCGAGGCGGTCGGCGAGTGGACCCGCCGACTCAAGGACGTCTCCGGCACCGGGCAGGGCCTCCAGCAGGCGATCATCGGCACGATCGGCAGCGTGCCGCCGGGCGTCGAGGACGAGGTACGGCTGCTCGCCGCCCGACTGCAGGCCGGCTGGATGGCCCGCTCCGCGCTGCTGGCGTTCGCCGACGAGATCGCCGACCCGGTCTGCGACCAGGTGGTCGCGGCGCTGATCCTGCACCTGTCCGACCGGGGTGAGCGGCTGGGTGACGTGCTCGGTTCGATCGCCGGCGCGGCGTCCGCGGAGGTGGCCACCCGTCGGGAGATCGAGGCCAAGCGCACCCAACCCCGGTTCGCGGTCCGCTTCCTCACCGGGATGACGCTGGCAACCCTGGCGTACGGGCTGGTCAACGCCGAGTACATCAGGCCGTACGGCACGCCCGTGGGCCAGCTGGTGATGGCCGGCCTCGGCACCGCCTTCATCGGTCTGCTGGCCTGGGTGCGGTCGATGAGCCAGCCGCAACGGCCGGCCCGGTTCCTGCCGGCGCCCGACCCGAGCGAGGTGATCGCGTGAGCGCGCAGCAGAGCCCGGCAGTCGCGAACGAAAGGCCAGCCCCGTGAGCGCGAGGAGTGCAGCGCAGCGGAGCCCCGCGGTCGCGAACGAAGGGCGGCTCCCGTGATCGTGAACTGGCAGTTGGCCATCGCGGTCTGCGGTGGTGCCGCTGTCGGCCTGGGTGTGTTCCTGGTGGTCCGAGAGCTGGTGCCGGCGACACCGGCGCTCGGGCCGGCGCTGCGCCGACTGCACCAGCCGCCGGGCACCGGCCGGCTGGCCACGCCCGCGTCCCGCCGACTCGACTGGCTGACCGGGATGTCCCGCTGGTTGCGGCCGCCGCAGATGCAGCTCGCCCTGATCGGTCAGACCTCCGAGCAGTACGCCCTGTCGGTGTTGCTGTCCGCGCTGATCGGGTTGGCCACGCCGACGCTGCTCGGGGCGGCGCTGTGGGTGCTCGGCATCTCGTTCCCGCTTGTCGTGCCGGTGCTTGGCAGTCTCGGCCTGGCGCTGCTGGCCGGCCTGCTGGCGCACCGCGCCGTGCTGACCAAGGCCAACGCCGCCCGCGAAGAGTTCCGCCAGGCGGTCTGCACCTACCTCGACCTGGTGGCGTTGCAGCTCTCCGCCGCGCACGGGCCGGTGCAGTCGCTGGAGCGGGCGGCGGCGGTCTGTGACGGGTGGGTGTTCGACCGACTCCAGGAGTCGCTGCGAATCGCCCAGATGCAGATGCACGCGCCCTGGGACGAGCTGCGCGACCTCGCCGACAAGATCGGCATTCCGGAGTTGGGCGACGTCGGCGCGATCATGCGCTCCTCGGGCAGCGAGGGCGCGCAGGTGCACGAGACCCTGCGCAGCCGCGCCGACTCGCTACGCGACCAGATCCGCACCGACAACCTCGGCCGCGCCGAGGCAGTGACCAGCAAGCTCGACATTCCGGGCGCACTGCTCGTCTTCGTGCTGCTCGGGTTCGTCCTCTATCCGTTCATCGCCCGTGTCTGACCCCTCATCTGAAGGAGTACGCCATGTCCATCCTCAGCTACCTGCACGTCGTGCTGACGACGCGCCTAGCCGAGCTGCGCCGCGACGGTGAGCGTGGCGACAGCCCGGTGCCCACCGCGGTGATCATCGCCGGCCTGGTCGCCGTCGCCATGGCTGTCACCGCTGCGGCCCTGATCAAGGCCAACAACTGGATGACCGGCATCCCGAACCACACGAACCCGTAGTAGCTGACATGCGTCGAGCCGCGTACCCGAGGTGGCGCCGAGCGGTCACGGCCGCCCGGCGCCGCCTCGCGGCCGGCGACCGGGAGCGGGGGGCCAACCCGGTGGAACTCGCCGTGATGATGCCGCTGATCCTGGTGCTGCTCTTCGCCTCGATCCAGGTAGCGGCCGTCTTCCTCGCCCGCTCCACCGCGTTGAACGCCGCGCAGAGCGGCGTCAACGCGCAGCGGACCTACGAGGCGAGCAGCGGCGCCGGGGTGGACAGCGCATCCCGCTTCCTGAAGGCCGCCGGCGGTTGGTTGGTGGGCTGGGACAAGGCCGGCCCGACCTGCGTGACGACCACGACCGATGTGACCTGCACGGTGAGCGGCCGGTCCCTGTCAGTGGTGCCGGGCGTGGACTTCGCGATACAGCAGACCGCCCACGGAACGGTGGAGAGGGTGACCCCGCCATGACCCGTACCGCCGAGCGGGGCTCTGTCTCCATCGAGGTGGCGGTGCTGGCGCCCGCGTTCATCGCGCTGATGGTGCTGGCCGGTGTGGTCGGGCGCAGCGCGGTCGCCGCGGAGGCGCTCGACGCGGCCGCCCACGACGCCGCCCGGGCGGCCTCGATCTCCCGAAACTCCGACGCCGCCCGAAAGAACGCGCGGGAGGCTGCCCAGAAGCAGCTGGACTGGCACGGCCTGGCCTGCTCCAACGACCTGGACCCGACGTTCACCGGCTCGAAGGCCGGCAGTGACTCCAGCTTCGACGACGCCTTCAGCAGCGCCGTCGGTACGGACGCCACGGTGACGGTGACGATCAGCTGCGTGGTGTCCTTCCAGGACATCACCCTCGACATCCTGCCCGGGATGATGAGTGAACGGCTGGTCACCGCGCAGTTCACCTCCCCACTCGACCGTTACCGGAGCCGGCAATGACGGCCAGCCCGTCGGCCGTCTGGTCCTCGCCGGCAGGTGAGCACGGCCGGGTGAGCATCTTCCTCGCGGTGACGATGGTCGGCGTACTGACCATCATCGGTCTCTCCTTCGACGGCGCCGGGCAGCTCCGCACCCTGCAACGCGCCCAGAACCTGGCCGCCGAGGCGGCCCGGGCCGGCGGTCAGGCCATCGACCGGGCCACCGCCATCGAGGGCGGGCCGAAACGGATTAACGAGCCGGCGGCCCGGGTGGCGGTCGCCAACTACCTAGCGGCCGTGAACACCGCCGGCCACACCGTGAACTTCCCCGAGGTCGACGGGGAGACCCTGATCCGGGTGACCGTCTCCATCACCTACCAGCGCTCGATGATCGGACCGTTCGTCCAGGACAAGACGGTCACCGTCACCGGCGAGGCGACCGCGCGTGCCATCACCGCAACACCGTAGGAAGGAAGGCAGCCATGCCCGTATCGGGTGGGTCCGTCGTACGGCGGACCGGACGGATCCTCACCGGCATCGGCGCGCTGGCCGTGCTCCTGGTGCTGCTGGTCGGCGCGCCGATCGCGCTGCTCGCCTTCGCCGGTAACCCCCTGCCCGATCACCTTCCCACGATCAGCGAGGTGGACACCGCGCTGACCAGCCGGGACGACGGTCAGCTCTTCCTGCGGGCGCTGGCCGTTGCCGGTTGGTTCGGCTGGGCCACGTTCGCCTTCTCCGTCCTCGTCGAGTTGGGTGCGCAGACCCTGCGCCGGCCGGCGCCGAAGCTGCGCGGGATGGGTCGGCAGCAGAAGGCAGCCGCCGCGCTGGTCGGCTCGGTTGCGCTGATCCTGGTCGCCAGCCCGGCCGCCGCCAGCGCCGCGGCGGTCTACGGCGCCCCGGCGTACGCGAGTCCCAGCGCACCGGCCGT